>JANOAZ010000017.1:0-18532 GCA_031411395.1 Chthoniobacteraceae bacterium | reverse complement strand
TCGTGCTTCTCGGTCTGGGACTGGAAGCGGAGTTCGTCGATGTGGTCGATGATCTCGCGCAGGTTGTAGCCACTCTGAATGCGGTTTTTGATCTCACCGAAGATTTCGCCGATCTTGTATTCGATGGTGTTCGGGCCGGTGGCCTTGGCCTTGAAGCCGTGGAGGTAGGGGAAGAGCTTGCCGTTGACGAAGGCGATGAGGTCGTCGCCGGTGAGGGCGGTGTTGTGGTCGATGGTGCCGTCCTTGCCTTTGGGCGCGGCCCATGACTCCCAGCGGTAGGGCTTGTCGAGGATGTGGGTGTAGCGCTTTCCGTCGAGGGCGGCTTCGGTGGCCTTGTCGTGCTCCAAGGCGTCGAGGTATTTCAGGAAGAGCAACCACGAGGTCTGCTCGGTGTAATCGAGTTCGCTGGTGCAGCCGGCGTCTTTCCAGAGGACGTCGTCGATGTTTTTGAAGGCTTGTTCGAACATGGGCAGCTAGGCGGCGCGGAGGTTGGGATGGAGGTCGCGGCGGAGGGTCAATCCTTGCCGGGTGGCGGGGCTCTCACCGTTCCAATCGTTCGCGAAGGGAAAGGCTTTACCGGGGATGCGCTCGCGGGGTCGATTCATTTCCGCACCTCGCAAGCTTGCTCGTCGCTCCGCTCGCGCCCTTCGTTCCCAAGCATCGTTCCGGCGGAGCGTCGCGACGGAAATCGCTCTTGGTCGCGTGCATCTTTTTGGGTACGAAAGCGGACGGCCATGCCCATTCCGTCCACTCCGTCGCCCGCAGACCCCACCAACGAAACCCTGTCTGCCGGCGCCGCGCCGGCGGAGGAAGCCTGGCTTCGTACGGCGGATGGCCAGCGGCTGCCGCTGCGGGGCAATTGCCGCCTCGGACGCGGATCGGACAACCAGATCATCATCGAGGGTCAAAAAGCGTCGCGCCAGCACGCGGTCATCCATCTGCAGGATGACGCGGAGTTTTGGTTGATCGATCTCGGCAGCCTCAACGGCACCCATCTCAACGACCGGCGCCTGATCCGGCCCACGCGCCTGCGCGGCGGTGATCGCATCGCCGTGGCGGGCGTGCATTTCGTCTTCGGCCAGACCTTGCACGACACCGCGCAGACGAGCCGGCGAGGCACCAACACGACCACCACCGGCAGCGTCACGATCCTCGATTTCAAGGAGCTGGAGACCTGGCTGCTCATGGCGGACATCGAGAACTTTACCGGCCTGAGTCAGGATTGGCCGCCAGACAAGCTCGCCATGAGCGTAGGCCAGTGGTTCCGGGCCTGCCACCGATCGGTCGAGACCCGCGGAGGACGCATCTCGAAGTATCTCGGAGACGGCTTCCTGGCCTGCTGGGAATCTTCGGGGAAATCCGCCGCGAATGTGGCCGCGATGCTGCGCGAGTTGCAGGACATGCGCGCTTCCGGCGAAATCAAATTCCGTGTCGCCGTCCATCGTGGGCTCATCACCTTCGGCGGTTCTTCGGAGTTTGGCGAAGAGGGCATGATCAGCCCCGATTTGAATTTCATCTTCCGCCTCGAGGATCTCGCCAGCCGGCTCGGCCTGAGTTTCTGCGCGAGCGCCCCGGCGCAGGCGGGATTGGCGGAGTTTTTTCCGACGGCGCAGGCGGCCGGGGAATTCGAGCTCAAGGGCTTTCCCGGCTTGCACCGTTGCTTCTCGCTCGGCGAGGACTGATTTCCCTGGGCAAGGACAATACACTTGCCACGGCTGCGGCACGCCTGCTATCGCCACGCGCATGATGGAGGGATTGAAAAACCTGTTTGGAAACTTCTTCGGTGCTTCCGCGCCATCGCAGAAGAGCGCACCCGAGGATGAAAGCTCTTCGGAAAGCAGCAGCGAAAGCTCCTCGGAGAGCAGCAGCGAAAGCTCCTCGGAAAGCAGCAGCGAAAGCTCCTCGGAAAGCAGCAGCGAAAGCTCCTCGGAAAGCAGCAGTGAAAGCTCCTCGGAAAGCAGCAGTGAAAGCTCTTCGGAAAGCAGCAGCGAAAGCTCTTCGGAAAGCAGCAGCGAAAGCTCTTCGGAAAGCAGCAGCGAAAGCTCGTCGGAATCCAGCAGCGAATAGTTTCCCAGCGTGATTGGATGAGCCGCGCAAAAACCGAATCGTCGGCGGTGCCGCGCAAGCTGATCCTCCGCAACCGGCAGGCGCCGGGCGACATCGTGATGCTGACGGCGGCGGTGCGCGATTTGCATCTCACTTTCCCCGGCCAATACCTGACCGATGTGCGCACCACGGCGGCGGCGCTGTGGGAGCACAATCCGCACATCACCAAGCTGACCGAGGATGACCCGGGGGTGGAGGTGATCGATTGCAAATACCCGCTCATCCATCAGAGCAACCAGCGCCCGTATCATTTCATCCACGGCTTCACCGAGTACCTCGGCGAGCAACTCGGGGTGCGGATTCTGCCGGGGAAATTCCGCGGCGACATCCATCTCGCGCCGGGGGAAAAGGGCTGGATCTCGCAAGTCCAGGAGATCACGGGCGAGCCGGTGCCGTTCTGGATTATCGTCGCGGGCGGCAAGCGCGACTACACGATCAAGTGGTGGGACCCGGTGCGCTGGCAGCGGGTGGTGGATCATTTCCGCGGGCGGATTCTTTTCGTGCAGACGGGTGAGGGAAAGCACGAGCATCCGCCGCTCCGTGGCGTGCTCGATCTGCGCGGGAAGACCACGATCCGGCAACTCGTGCGGCTGGTCTGGCACGCGCAGGGCGCGGTCTGCCCGGTCACGCTGCTCATGCACCTCGCGGCGGCGGTCGAGGTGAAGGGCGGGAAGCCGAAGAACCGTCCGTGCGTGGTCGTGGCCGGCGGTCGCGAACCGGCGCATTGGGAGGCGTATCCGCATCATCAATATCTCCACACCTGCGGCGCGCTGCTCTGCTGCGACCAGGGCGGATGCTGGAAGAGCCGCACCGTCGCGCTCGGCGACGGCGACAAGAAGGACCAGAGCCTCTGCGTGGATGTGCTGCCGGCCGACCCCGCGGCGGAGCGCACGGCTCCCCTGCCCCGGTGCATGGACATGATCAGCGCCGACGAGGCGATCCGGGCGATCGAGCGGTATTTCGACGGGGGCGCGGTGAAGTATCTCAACGCGGCGGAAGCGCAATGCGCCGCCGAAGCTCTGGTCCGCAGCGCGAGCGGGAAACCGTGAGGCCGGGCTCCGACAATTCCGCCACGGCGGCGCGCGAGGAGATCGAAGCGCGCTACCGCGCGGCGTGGACCCGCGCCTCGGACATCCGCGATCATCTGCCGACGCTGCGCTGGTATGCCGCGCAGTGCGAACGCGTGACTGAGCTGGGCACGCGGACCGGCACTTCCACGACAGCGCTGCTGGCCGCGGAGCCGAAATCGCTCGCCTGCTACGATCTGCACCGGCACGACAATCTGCGCGAACTCGAACGGATCGCCGTCGCGCTCGACGTGGAGTTTCGCTTCGTCGCGGCGGATGTGCGCGAGGTCGAAATCGCGCCGACCGATCTCCTTTTCATCGACACGTATCATCACCACGACCAGCTCACGATCGAGCTGGCGCGGCACGCGCCGAAGGCCGGGCGATTCATCATCCTGCACGACACGATGACCTTTGGCTGGAAGGGCGAGAACGGTACGAGCGGCGACGGGCTGCTCACGGCGCTGCACGAGTTTCTCTATCGCCATCGGGAGTGGCGCATCCTCGAAAGCGTGCCCCACAACAACGGCCTGACCGTGCTGGGCCGCGGCCCGCAAGTGGGCGCGCCGCGCCTGCCGCCGCCGCAGTACGGCGTCGAGCGCGCGGGGGGAACGCTCGATTTTTCCGAGGCACTGGACCGGCCCGAGACGATCCTGCCGGAGTCGCCGCGGCTGGGCGTCGTGGTGGGCACTTTCGCATCGGTGCCCTACGTGCATTTGCAGTTGGAGGCGCGCCGCCGCCTTTATCCCGAGGTGCCGCTCCTGGTGCATGACGATGCCAGCGCGCGCGGAGCCGAGCTGCGCGCGTTGTGCGCGGATTATGGCGCGGAGTTCGAGAGCAATCTCCAGCGCTGCGAGCATGACAAGGGCGACCTCTCGGTCTTCCTCGGCGGTCTGCTCTGGGCGCGCGAGCGCGGGGTGGATGTGCTCGTGAAATGGAGCCGCCGCTTTCTGCCTTTGAAGGACTGGCGGCCGGAGCTGCTCGAGCTCGCGCGCGCATCGCAGTATCCGACCTACAGCAGTTGGACGCGGCACTTGCGATTCGGCTTCCGCACCGAATGCACCGCGCTGGCCGTCGAGGAATGGTTTCGCAGCGGCGCCACGGCGGAGCTGGCGCAGGGCATCATCGGGCGTCGTCCGGGACTGGTGGAGGCCTTCGTCCACAATCTCGCGCGCCGGCTCGCGACGGGTCGATGCCGTCGCGCGCTGGCGTACGATCATGCACACGGCTACCGGCCCGGCGAGATCGATGGCTACGCGGTGTGGCCGTTTCTCGGCTTCGACCGGGCGACGCGCTATCCGGAGTTTTTGTGGTACGACTCGGCGTCGCCCGCGGACTACGCCGCGCTCGCCCGCGAGTGGGGCCTGCCGTACGAGGCGGCGGATTTTGGCAAAGTGGAAGGCCTTCGGCAGTGAGCGCGGTGCCGTAATTCGCCTCTCGGCTTGTCGCCGGGGATGTGAGGGAATAGCCATGGGTCATGTCCGCCCCCCAGACAAAGATCTCGGTTTATGTGGGTGGAGAATTGCGCGAGGAGCGGACGCTACCGCCGGGGGATTACCTCATGGGTGAGGGCGCCGACGCAACGATCCGCCTGCCGGAGGGCGGTGCGGCATCGCAGCACGCGCGGTTGAAGCTCGACGACCACGCGTGGTTCATCGAGGACCTCGGCAGCGTCGCGGGCACGTTCCTCGACGGGGAACCCGTGCACGAATCGATCACCATCCGGCCCGGGCAAAAGATCCGCGTCGGCGCCGCGGAGATCGTGCTCGACCGGGTGGCGCCACTGGATTCCGAGCGGAGCACGACGCTGCCGGCGGTGTTCGTGCGGCGCTTCCAGCCCGTCGAAATCCGCGGCACGGAAAAGTATCGGCTCGGCCGCCAGGTCGGACGCGGCGGCATGGGCGTGGTCATGAGCGCGCGTGAATTTGCCGCGCAGCGGGAAGTGGCGATGAAGCTGATGCTCGACAGCTCCAAGCCCGGCGACGTGACCCGCTTCTGCCAGGAGGCGCAGGTGACCGCGCAGCTCGAACATCCGAACATCGTGCCTGTCCACGAGGTCGGTGTGAATGCGCAGGACGAGCCCTTCTATACGATGAAGCTGGTCCGCGGGACTTCGCTGAAGGATCTCATCAAAACGCTCGGCAGCGGGGATGCCGCGATCATCGCGCAATGGCCCCTGAGCGCGCTGCTCACGGTTTTCCAAAAGGTCTGCGACGCCATCGCCTTCGCGCATTCGCGCGGGGTGATTCATCGCGACCTCAAGCCGGATAATGTGATGCTCGGCGAATACGGCGAGGCGCTGGTCATGGATTGGGGACTGGCCAAGGTGCTGGGCCAGGAGACCACCGCCACCCGCGTCCATCTCGCCGCGGTCGAGGCCGACACCGCGCCGCTGCCCGAGGGCGACCTCGCGACCGTGGGGCCCACGACCTTCGGCACGGTGATGGGCACGCCGCAATACATGTCGCCGGAGCAGGCCAACGGCGATGTGGAGGCGGTCGATGAACGCTCGGACATCTACTCACTCGGCGCGATCCTCTACCATCTCCTCGCGCTGCGCCCGGCTTTTCAAGGACGCAGCTCCGCCGAGGTGCTGCGCAATGTGCGCGCCGGCAAGCTGGTGCCCCTGCCCGAAGCATGCGCGGAGAAGCGCCCCCCGCACCTCCCCGGTGGGCGGCCACCCGAGTCCCTGATCGCCGTGGTGCGCAAGGCGATGGCCTTCGAGCGCGGCGAACGCTATGCGGGCGTGAAGGCGCTCCAGACGGAGATCGCGGCCTACCAGAACGGCTTCGCGACCAGCGCGGAGCAAGCCAGCCTGTGGAAGCTCGCCAGCCTCTTCCTCCGCCGCCACCGCACGGTCTCGATCGCCGCCGCGCTGCTCGTGCTCTCCGGCGTGATTTTCACGATCAATCTGGTGCGCGCACGCAACCGTGCCGAGCACGCCTCCGCGCAAGCCGTCGCCGCCCGCCTCGTGGCCGATGAGCAGCGCGATGCCGCGGAGGATCACCTCTATCTTTCCGACATGCTCCAGGCGGGCCGCCATCTCGCCGATGGGCGCCCGGAGAGCGCGCGCGGACTGCTGCGGCGGCACCGGGTGGAAACCGGCGGCCGGGATCTGCGCGGATGGGAATGGTTCTGGTTGATGGGGCAGTTGAACCAGGATCGCCTGCGGGTCAGCGCTCACGCCGGCGGCGTCCTGGCGGTGGCCGCGAGCCCGGATGGCGCGCTGGCCGCCACGGGCGGCGCGGATGGCGCCGTCGCGGTGTGGCAGACGCGCGGGCTGGTGCCGCGCTTCCGTCTCGCGGCCTCGGCGGGCGCAGTGTTCGCGGTGGCGTGGCACGAGAGCGGACGCTGGCTCGCGTCGGGCAGTGCGGATGGAATGGTGCGCGTCTGGGATGTCGAGACGCACCAGAGCGTGGCCGAATGGCGCGCCGTTTCCGGCCAGCCGGTGCGCAGCGTGGCATGGCGTCCGGCCGACCAGGGCGTGCAGACGCTCGCGATCGGCGGGCATGAGCCGGAGATCCTCCTCTGGCGGCCTTTTGCGGGCGAAGAGGCTGCGCGCCCGCAAATCTTCGCCTCGGCCAAACATGGCGTGGCCGCGCTGCACTGGTCTGCGGATGGCACCCGTCTCGCCGTCGGTGAGTTGCGCAACAATCTGCCGGTCTCGGTCTTCGATGTGGCGTCGCGCGCGAAGCTGCTCTCCTTCGGCGCCGGGGGCGACGAAATCCTCGCGACCGCCATCGACCCGGCCGGGCGCTACGTCGCCGGCGGCTCGAAGAATCTCACCGTCGCCATCCACCGCCTGTCCGACAAAAAGATGGTGTTCACCGAGGCGTGTCATCACGGCTTCGTCAGCGCGCTCGCGTGGAGCCCCGCTGGGGAGAAGCTGGCCAGCGCCAGCCACGACGGGACGATCCGCATCGCCTCGCCGCTCGATGCCCGGGTGCCGACGCAGATCCTCAGCGGCCACGAGGGCGGCGTGAACGCGCTCGCGTGGACGCACCTCCCGGCATCCCCAGGCGGCGCGGAGGCGGCCGGGGTGCTCCTTTCCGGCGGAGCCGATGGCACCCTGCGCGCGTGGAAGCCGGCCGGCGATGGCGATGCCGCTTTCACGTTGAAGCCGAACAACTGGATCTCCGCCGCGGCCTGGAGTCCCGATGGACAACGCCTCGCCGCGACGAACTTCCGCGCCCACGTGCATCTCATCGATCCGGCGAGCGGCCGCGCGATTCCGCTCTGCTCTGCTCTGGAGAATATTTTCGATCTCGCCTGGTCGCCCGGCGGCGAACGCGTGGCCGCGGCCGCGCGCCCCTCGAGCCGGGTCGAGATCCTCGACGTCGCCACGGGCCGCTCGCTCGGCCTCTACTCGCTCCGCGCGGTGCAGCGCGTGGCGTGGAGCCCGTCGGGCCGCTACCTCGCGGGCTGCGGCCGCGAAGGCGCGCGCATTTGGGACACCCGCACCGGTGCGCTTTTGGCCGAGATCCGGCGGCCGGTCGGCAGTCTCGCCTGGCAGTCCGATGAACGCCGAGTGGCCATCGGCGGAGACGATGGCGCGGTGCAGCTTTGGGATGCGTCCACGGGCGCGATGGTCGCCGAGTGGCGGGCCGCGCCGGCCGCGGCGGTGGGCAGCGTGTCCTCGGAAAATGAGCCGCCGCGCCAGGTCTTCGATCTGCGCTGGAGTCCGGATGGGAGCACGGTCGCGTTCGGCACGCAGGACAGCGTCGCCGGATTGATCGACGTGAAAGAAGGCCGCGTCGTCCGCACCTTCACCGGCCACACCAGCGGCATCTGGCGTGTCGGCTGGAGCCCGGACGGACGCCGCCTCGCCACCGCCGGCCAGGACGGCGCGCTGCGCGTCTATGATCTCCGCACGGGCGGGCAACTCGCGCACATCAATCACGGCCTCGGCAACGCGGAACTGCATGCGCTCGAATGGAGTCCCGACGGGCGCAAGCTCGTCACCGGCGGCTACGACCGGCACGTGCGCGTATGGGATGCGCTCCGGGGCGATCGCCTCGATGCTTTCGAAACCCTCGCGCAGCAGGCGCCGGACGAGCCCGGCACCTTGCGCTCGCTCGCTCGCGCGGCCACGCAACTCGGCTGGGCCGAGGAGGCGCGCCGCGTTTTCGCCCGCGCCCGCGCGCTCTCGCCCGACGATGCCGCATTGCGCGACGAGGCCGCCGCTTCCGAGGTCACCTTCACGCAAATCCTCGACGGGCCCCCGCCCGAATTCGTCGCACCGCCCGCGCCGGTGCGGGACCGGCGCGCCCTTGAGTTGCTGGCCTCGATTCACGACTCGTGGGAGGAGGGAAAAAGCGACGCCGCCGTGGAAGCCTGGCGCGAGCTGCTGAAACGCCCGGGCACCGCGGCGGATCGGCCACTGGCGCAGACCTGGTTCAGTCGCGCGAACTGGAGCGTAACCTGGTTTGCCTCGAAGGCCGATCCGCTCGCGGATGTCGCGGGCTGGCGCGCACAGGCCGGCGAACCGGAGGCGCTCACCCAGATCGTGCGCAGCCTCAGCTTCCCCTACCAAAACCGTGCCCCGAAGGAATTGCCGCTCACGGCCACGCTCGCGGAGCGCGGCCCCGGCGCGGATCACTTCGGCATGATCGCCCGCGCCCGCGTGAACCTGCCGGCGGGCAAGTGGAACTTCCGCGCCTCGGGCAGCGGTGGCGTGCGCGTGCTGGTGGATGGCCGCGTCGTCTTGGAAAACTGGACCGCCGATGCGCCCACCGAGAAGTCCGCGGACTACGCGCAGGCGTCGTCGGGGAATGTCGAAATCACCGTCGAGCAATTCGTGCTCGCGGCTTCCGCGGGATTCCAGTTCCTGCTCACCCCGGCGGAAGATTGAGCGGAAGAAAACCAGGAACCGACCATGAAAACTCTCCTCCTGGAGCGTCTGCCAAAAGTCATTTCCAAATCCGCGTGTCATCCTGAGCGAAGCGGAGGCGGAAAGATGGGCGGAGCGCCGTCGAAGGATCCCGTGGAAAGTCCTGAATCCTCGCGGGATCCTTCGACTCCGTTCCTTCCCGCCTTCGCCCGCGACGGAACTCCGCTCAGGATGACACGCGCCATTAAGCGGAAACTCCCGCCTCGTTCCCAAACTCCGTTTGGGAACGCACTTGGGAGGGCAACTCCGTTGCCCATGCGGGGGTGTCTGCGGGCGGCGCACCGCTCCCAACCCGCGGACACCCCTCCCACGCGAAACAGAGTTGCTCGCCCATTCTCCTGCCTCCACTTGTCCCGGACACCGCCGCCTCGGCCCACAAGCGCGTTCCCAAACAGGGTTTGGGAACGAGAACGTCTTCTTACCCCTTCTCCAATGAAACATCTCCTCCTCGCACTCGCTCTCGCTTGCGCCACCACCCACGCCGCCGAACGCAGGCCGAACGTCATTGTCTTCCTCGTCGATGACATGGGGTGGATGGATTCCGGCGCTTATGGGTCAAAGTATTACGAGACGCCGAACATCGACCGCTTCGCGACGCGGTCGATGCGTTTCACCGACGCCTACGCGCAGCCGCTCTGCTCGCCGACGCGCGCGAGTTTGCTCACGGGCAAATATTCCGCACGGCACGGCATCACCAGCGCGACCGGGCATCAGGCGCCGCAACCAGCGGGGCACAAATTCCTACCCGACACCGCCGCACCGAACCAGCCGATGCGCACGCCCGAGAGCCGGAACTTCATGGAGCCGTCGGAATACACGCTCGCCGAAGCACTGCGCGACGCGGGTTATCGCACCGCGCACCTCGGCAAGTGGCACCTCGGCCTCACGCAGCCGCACTGGCCCGAGCAGCAGGGCTTCGACGCCGCCTTCCACTGCCACCCCGATCCGGGGCCTCCGGGGAATTACTTTTCGCCGTACGGGGTGAAGCCCGAGGGCCAGCCCGGCGGCAAGAACAAAGTCGGCACGATCACCGATGGACCCGACGGGGAATACATCGTGGACCGGCTCGCGGATGAAGCGGTGAAGTTCATCGCGGCAAATCCGGGCAAACCGTTCTTCCTCAATCTCTGGAACTACGGCGTGCATGGCCCCTGGGGCCACAAGCCGGAATACACCGCCGCATTCATGGCAAAGACGGATCCGCGCGGGGTGCAGGGGAATCCCATCATGGCCTCGATGCTCAAGAGCGTGGACGAATGTTTCGGCCGCATCCTCGACACGCTCGACCGCCTCAAACTCGCGGAGAACACGATCATCGTTTTCAACTCCGACAACGGCGGCAACACGCACAGCAACGTGCCCGAGACCGCGAAGACGGCGAAGGCCGAGAAGAGCAAGAGCGAGTTCCTCGCCGACTGGCGCAAGTGGGCCGGCGATCAACCGCCGACGATCAACACGCCGCTGCGCGATGGCAAAGGCACGCTCTACGAAGGCGGCACGCGCGTGCCGCTGATCTGGTCGTGGCCCGGTCACATCAAGCCCGGCGCCACGAGCGGCGCCGTGGTCGGACACATCGACCTCTATCCGACGCTCCTCGATCTGCTCGGACTCGCGCGCCCGCCGCAGCAGAAGATGGACGGCGTGAGTTACGCGCGCGTGCTCAAGTCCGAGGGTGGTCTCGAGCGCAAGGCGTTCTTCAACTACTTCCCGCACGGCGGCGGACCCGGCCGCGCGGGCGGGGTGTGGGCGCGCTCGGGGGATTGGAAATTGATCCGCTGGTTCGGGATGCCGCCGGGCGACGAGGCTCGCTACGAACTCTACAATCTGCGCGACGATCTCAGCGAAGCGAAGAATCTCGCTGCGGCGGAACCCGCGCGCGCGAAGGAACTCGACGCACTCATCGACGGCTTTCTCGCCGACACCGGCGCGCTCTTTCCGCAACCGAACCCGGCTTTCAAAGCGACCGCTGCAAAGCCTGCCACCGCGACCGGACCCGATGACGGCACCGGCCCGATCGCGGGATGGAAATTGCGCGGGGTAACTGCGACGACGACGGGGGACGGCGTGCGCTTGCAGGGCAGCGGACGCGCGCCATTTCTCGGCACGGCAAAATACAAACTCATCGGCCCGGCCGAAGTGCGCCTGCGCGTGCGTGCGCCCGCGGGCGGCCCCGGGCAGGTGCATTGGCGGCTCGCGGACGAGACGGATTTCAGCGCGGAACACGCGGTGAAATTTGACCTCCCCGCCGGCGACGAATGGCGCAACGTGACCGTCGCCGCTCCCGCGCAAGGCAACGTCGCGCAGTGGCGCGTGTTTCTTCCCGCGGACAAAGGCGCGGTCGAACTCAGCACGCTCGAAGTGCGCAAGAGCGCGTCGAAAACCGGCAAGCCATGAACGCGCGCCGATCGCTCGCCGCTTTCGTCGTGCTCGCCTGCGCCGCCACGGCGCTCGCGCGGCAGCCGAACATCCTGCTCATCGTCAGCGACGATCAGGGCTACGCGGACCTCGGCTGTATCGGCACGAAGCCGGTGAAGACGCCGAACCTCGACCGCCTCGCTGCGGAAGGTGTGCGCGCGACGAGTTACTACGTGACCTGGCCCGCCTGCACTCCATCGCGCGGGAGCATCCTCACCGGACGCTACCCGCAGCGGAATGGGCTCTACGACATGGTCCGCAACGACCTGGTCAACTACGGCCACCGCTACGGCGCCGACGAGTACGCGCTCTCGCCGGAGATGACGCTGGGCCTCGATCCGCGTGAGATCACGATCGGCGACGTGTTGAGGCGGGCGGGTTACGCGACGGGGGTCGTGGGCAAATGGGACATGGGCCAGGCGAAGCGCTACCTGCCACTCCAGCGCGGCTTCGACTTTTTTTACGGGCATGGGAACAACGGCATCGACTATTACACCCACGAGCGTTACGGCGTGCCGTCGATGTTCCGCGGCAACGCGCGCACGCAGGAGAACCGGGGAACTTATGCCACCGAGGTTTTCAAACGCGAGGCGCTCGCTTTCATCGGCGAAAATGCCACGAAGCCGTGGTTCCTCTATCTCGCGTTCAACGCCCCTCACGGCGCATCGTCCTTCACGCCCGATTCGGAAAAGGACGAGGGCAAGCGAAAGGAAGGCGCAGGAGTGCAGGTGCCGGAGAAATATTCCGCGCCGTATCTCGCCCAGGGCATCCCCGAAAATCTCGCCCGCTACTACGGCGCCGTGACCTGCATGGACGAAGCGGTCGGCGCGCTGCTCGACGACCTCAAGGCGCGCGGACTCGAACGCGACACACTGAATGTCTTCCACTCCGACAACGGCGGCAGCGGCAATGGCGACAACGCGCCGCTGCGCGGGAAGAAGAGCACGATGTGGGAAGGCGGACTGAGGGTGCCTTTCCTCGCCCGCTGGCCGGGCCGCCTTCCCGCCGGGCGCGTGAGCGATGAATTCCTCACCGCGCTCGAACTGCTGCCGACGTTCGCCGCCGCCGCCGGCGCGAAGCTCCCGGACGCAACGCTCGATGGCTTCGATTCGCTGCCGGTTCTCGCCGGGGAAAAGGCGTCGCCGCGGGAGGAGATGTTCTGGCAGCGCCGCAGCGATGTGGCGGCTCGCGTCGGCCAGTGGAAATGGGTCAGCGCCGCGAAAGGCGGTGGGCTCTTCGACCTCGCGACCGATCTGGGCGAAGCGAAGGATCTGTCGAAGGAACGCCCGGACGTGCTGGCCCGCGTGAAGACGCGCTACACCGCGTGGCGGCAGGCGATGGATGCCAGCGAACCGCGCGGACCGTTCCGGGATTTCTGATGCCCGATGAATCTTGATGCCGACGCTCACCATCCAGCAGGCCTTTGACCTCGCGGTCCAGCACCACCAGGCGGGGCGGCTCGGAGAAGCGGAGGGACTTTACCGGCAGATTCTGGCGGTGGCACCCCGGCATGCCGAGACCCTGCACCTGCTGGGGGTCATCGCCCTTCAGATGGACCGGCATGACGTTGCGGTGGAGCTGATTCGTCAGGCCATCGCCCTGCTGCCCACGGCCCGGGATTTCCATTCCAACCTGGGTTTGGCCCTGACGAAACGAGGCGAGCTGGATGAAGCCATTGCCGCTTTCCACCGCGCGCTGGAATTGCATCCGGACTCTGCCGCGGTCCACAACAACCTCGGCAATGCACTCAAGGACCAGGGACGCTTCGACGAAGCCATCGCCGCCTATCGCCACGCGCTCCAACTCCGGCCCGACGCGGTGGAGGCCCACAACAATCTGGGCGCGGCGCTGGCCCATCGAGGCCACCTCGACGAAGCCGTGGCCGAATATCGCCGGGCGCTCCAACTCAAACCGGACTACGCGGACGCGTACAACAATCTGGGCAACGCGCTCAAGGATCAGGGATGGCTCGACGAAGCCGTTACTGCCTTTCGCCGGGCACTGGCCTTGAGGCCGGATTATGCGACGGCCCACATCAATCTGATCAACGCGCTCCAGGAGCAGGGTGGCGGCCACCACGGCCAGCCCCGTCACCACCTTTCCAGGGACGCTCGCCAGCAACACCTACTGGACGCTCGGCGACGTTACTAACAACCGCTCCATCGCCATCACGGGCGGTATCGCGGGTGCGACGGATTGGGCCTTCGACAACACGCCCTTCTCCGCGAATGTGATCAATCAAACGATCAATCTGAACGCAGTCGAGCGGTGGACGATCACCAATAACTCCGGTTTCAGCCACACCATCCACATCCACGACATCCAGTTCTACCCGGCTTCCCGCACACGCACCGGGGGCTTCAACGGCGTGGCCACCTATGAATAAGGCTGGAAGGACACCATCTACGTGCAGCGAAACTGCAACGGTGCAGGTGATCGCCAAGTTCGACACCTTCGCCAGCAATACGAACCCATTCATGTATCACTGCCACTTCTCGCCGCATGAAGATGAAGGTCTCATGGCCCAGTTCCTTGTGGTGAATAACACGGTCGAGGACCTCGCCATCGCCAGCTTCACCCGCGTCGCCAATAACCAACTGATCAGTCTCGATTTCAAAGCTACGCCCGGGACCACCTACACGCTGCAACACTCGCCGGACATGACCACCAACAGTTGGACCGACATCGGCTCGGTGACTAGCGATGGAACGAGCGCGAACTTCACCGAGTTCGACGCCACCCGGCTTGGCCAGGCGCGCGGCTTCTACCGGGTGAAGTTTCCCACCATTCCCTAGGGCATGTTTGTGAACGGCCATTTCGGGCAGCCCGAAGGGCTGAGACAAGCCAGCCCACGGCAACGCCCTGGGTTTCGGGCGAAGCAGGGGTCAGCCCTGAAAGGGCCGGACAGGGGCTCTGCGCGGGGGGTTGTCGCGCCCTTTCAGGGCTGAGATGTTCCCGATCGATACTTGTTTCGGCTCTTCGAGCCGGTGGACCGAGTTTACAAACACACCCTAGTTTGTGCGAAAGCTTCGTTGCACCTCTCCGTTCCTTCCGGAGAATGGCGCTCCTGACTTATGAAACTCGCCCCCATCGCGGGTGCCATCATCGCTGCAGCGGCGGGCTGGTATGGCGCGATTCGTTTTCAGAAAGCGAGCGGTGTTCCTGTGCAAACGGGTGGGCGAAAGATCCTGCTCTATCAAAGCCCGATGCATCCCCGGGTGAAGTCGGAGCAGCCGGGAAAATGCACAGTCTGCGGCATGGACCTCGTGCCGATCTACGCGGGAGATCGTGGCTTCGACAAGGCCACAAGCGACATCGTGATGCTGCCGTCGGGCAGCCCGAGCGTGCTGGGAGTGAAGACTGTGGAAGCGAAAAAGCAGGGGCTCGTCCGCACGCTGCGGGTGGCGGGCATGATCGGCGAAGATGAATCGCGCCACGGGGTGATCAGCGCGCCGGTGGAAGGGCGCATCGATGGACTGGCGATGAGTTGCGTGGGGGACAGGGTGACGAAGCGCCAGCCCCTCGCCACGATCTTCAGCCGTCCGCTCCTTGCGGCGGCCAATGGCTACAAACTCGCATTGCCTCAGGGCGGAGCGGAATTGGAGGCAGCGAAAAAGCGGCTGCTGCAATACGGCCTGGTCTGGGAACAGATCAATGCCATCCCCACCCGCCAGGAAGACGATCTCTATTTCGGCTTCCTCGCCCCGCTCGGCGGCACGATCGTGAAGAGTTATGTTAGCGAAGGTTTTGTGAAGGAGGGCGACAAGCTCTTCGAGATCGCTGACTTCACTAAGATGTGGTTCGTCTTCGTCGCCTATGAGCAGGATCTGGCTTCGATCCCGGTGGGGCAGTTTGTGACCCTCAGCGCGCCCTCGCTGCCGGGTCATACGTTGAAAGCCCGGGGCTCATTCATCAGTCCGAATCTGGATGAGTTGACCCGTTCGGCGCGGGTCCGCGTCGTCCTCGAGAATCCGATCGGCGGATCAAGAATAACACCTATGCGGAGGGAGTGGTGGAAATCGAATCGCCCGAAGTCATGGCCATCCCGCGCAGCGCCGTGCTCTGGTCGGGCCATACGTCGCGCGTCCATGTGAAAAAGGCGGCCGGCTCCTATCAGCAGCGCGACGTCAAGTTAGGCAAGGCGGGCGATGTCTGCTGGGAGGTGCTCGACGGCCTGGAGGCAGGCGAGCGGGTCGTGGTCGCGGGCAATATGTCATCGATGGGCAGGCCCAGCTTGACCAATAGCGACCGCGCAGAATTTACCAAACGCTGACAAATCTCACCCCGCGAAATGACGCGGGGCTGACATTGCGGTTCTAGATTCCAGCCATGAAACACCTCCGGCTTCTTCCCGCGCTCGGCCTTTCGCTGGCTCTCGCTCCGCTCGCCGGCGGTCACGATCCCGGCAATAGCGACACGCCGCACCCGCATTACGACTGGTCGGTGAAGCCGCCGGAAGTGGTTCGCGCGCCGGAGTGGTTTCTCGCGCAAGCGAGCCCGCCGCACGCGGCGCGGACGAATACGCCGGCACCCGGTGCGGGCGCGAGCATGCCGACGATGGCCAAACCATTCGTCGCTTTCTCGGACAAGCTGAAGCTCCGCTGGGATGAACGTTTTCTCTATATCGAAGGCAACGGACTACCCGCGCACAACATGATGGTTGGGATCACGGCCTGGCAGCAGCAGGTGCCGCTGCCGCAGAACTACACGGGCACAAACGCGTGGCAGATTCCGCTCGCGCCGGTGCCGGCGAAGGAACCGGTATCGATCAAGAATCGCTTTCTGCGCGGGGCGATCGCGCTGGCCGCGAATGGTGTCCCGATCTTCAACCCGCAGAACAACCGTGGCGAAATCTCGCAGGAGATCGGCGAACTCGACGAATGGGGTGGCCACTGCGGCAGGGCGGATGACTATCACTACCACGCGGCGCCGCTGCATCTGCAGGGCATCGTCGGCAAAGGGATGCCGATCGCCTACGCGCTCGATGGTTATCCGATCTACGGATTGACGGAGCCGGACGGCACGGCACCCGCCGGGCTCGATGCCTTCAATGGCCACACGACGGCGGCGCTCGGCTATCACTACCACGGCTCGACGAAGTATCCGTATGTGAATGGCGGCTTCCACGGCGAAGTCGTGGAGCGCGACGGCCAGGTGGACCCGCAGCCGCGGGCGAATCCGGTGCGCGAGGCGTTGCAGGCTTTGCGTGGCGCGAAGATCACGGGCTTCGAGAGCACCGGCGCGAGCAGTTACAAGCTGACTTACGAAGTGAACGGTGAGAGACGCGCCGTGCTCTACGCGATCAATGCGGATGGCACGTTTCCCTTCGAGTTTCAGAATGGGCGCGAGGGCACTACGAAGCAGGTTTACACGCTGCGGGAACGCGGTGGTGGCGGGCCGCGTCCCGAGGGTGGACGTCCGCAACGCGGCCCGGGCGGCGGCGGGGATCGTCCGCCACGTCCGGGGGGCGGACCCGGCGGGCCGCCTCCACGCGAGGGCGGCGGCAATCGTCGCGGTGGACCGCAAGCCGACCGGCGCCCGAATGAAGGTGGCGCACAGGAAGCCGCGTCACCCTTCGGTCCCGATGCGCTGAAGAAACCGAGCGCGAGTTTTGTCCTCACCAGTCCCGAAGTGAAGGACGGTGGCGCGTTGCCGATCGACTACACGGGCGACGGCAGCGGCGCGACCTTGCCGCTCACGTGGCGCGGTGCGCCCGCGGGCACGCAGAGCTACACGCTGGTCATGGATCACCTCGCTCCGGGCAACCAGATGAAGAGTTACTGGACGATGTGGGACATTCCGACATCGGTCACGAGTCTGGCGAAGAATGCGCAGGGCGTTGGCAAGGTCGGCACGAGCTTCCGGGGACAACTCGGCTACGAGCCGCCGCACTCGCAGGGGCCGGGCGCGAAGACCTACGTGCTCACGGTTTACGCGCTCTCGTCGCCGTTGCAGATCACGCAGTCGCCGCGCGAAGTGAACCGCGACATCCTGCTCGCCGCGATGAAAGACAAGGTGCTCGCGAGTGCATCGATGAGCGTTGTCTATACGCGCAGCGGCAGTGCCTCGAACGAAGACCAGCGTCCCCCGCGCCGCGAAGAGGCGAACAACCAGCCACCTCCACCGCAAGCTCAGGCACAGCAACCACCCGCGCCCGTCGCTCAAGGCCAGGAACGTCGCGGCGGCCCCGGCGGCGGCAAAGGCAAAGGAGGCCCGCCCGGCCTGATCAAACCGAGCATCGCCGACACGATGAAGCTGAACGTGTATGCCGATAACTGGTTCATGCTCTACGTGAATGGCCGACTCGTCGCCGTGGACCCGATTCAGTTCACGCCTCACAATGTCGTCAGCGTCGATTTTCTCCCCGAGTATCCGATGACCATCGCTGTGATGGCCAAGGACAACGCCGACCCAAAGACCGGCATGGAATACGGCACCAGCATCGGCGACGGCGGGTTCATCCTGAAGTTTGGAGACGGCACGGTGACAAATGCGACCTGGAAGGCGAAGAGCTTCTTCCGCGGCCCGCTCGGTGGGGACACCGCGAACCCGAAGGTCGAACACACGCCGATTCCCGACCAATGGTGGGCCGTCGATTTCGACGACAGCAAATGGGTGAACGCGACCGAGTACACCGAGGAACGCATCAACCCGAAGCAGCCTTACTTCGAAGCGGATTTCAAAGGCGCGAAGTTCATCTGGACCGCGGACATCGACCTCGACAACACGATCCTCTTCCGGACGAAAATCGAGAAGCCCGACTGGAAACAACGCTGGAGTACCAAGCCCGACCTCGACGTCACCGGCGCGCCTTTCAAATAGATGCCCACCCATGACCACGCTTCGCAGAATCACCGTCTTCGCGATGACTTTCAGCGCGTCACTCATCGCATTCTCCGCAGACGAAAAGCCGCGCGGGCCCGGCGGTGGCAAGGATGGGCAAAAGAAGGGGCCACCCGGACGCGCCGTGCCGATCGAAGAACTCGCGAGCCTCTTTCGCACGGACGTGCCGGAGCATCCGCTCGATGTCGTGCTCGGGCGGCCGACGAAGGAT
>JANOAZ010000016.1:0-8200 GCA_031411395.1 Chthoniobacteraceae bacterium | reverse complement strand
ACGGTCCCCGACGAGCGCGTGGTCTTCGCCGACACCGTGGGCGATCTCGTGCAGCCGCTGCGCGGGAAGGCGCAGCCGCCCACGCCGCTCGACGCGCAGCCGGTCTCGCTCACGTCCACGGAAGATCGGCGCAACGTGGTGGCCAAGTGGCTGACCGCGCCGGAGAACCCGTATTTCGCCCGCTCGATCACCAATCGCGTGTGGAAGAATTTTTTCGCCGTGGGCCTGGTGGAAAGCGTCGATGACCTGCGCATGACGAATCCCGCGAGCAACGAAAAACTGCTGAGCGAGGCGGCCGGTTTCCTGGTGAAGAACCGCTTCGATCTCAAGAGCCTGATGCGCGAAATCCTGCGCAGCGAAACATATCAGCGCAGCAGCGTCGCCCGCCCGGAGAACAAGGACGATACACGATTCTACGCCCGCTACTACCCGCGCCGGCTCATGGCCGAAGTGATGCTCGACGCCGTCTCGGAAGTGACTTCGGTGCCGACGACTTTTCGCATGGATAAGCGCAACGCGAACAAGGGCCTCGGCGGCGCCTATCCGATGGGCTACCGCGCGCTCCAGCTCCCCGACTCGAACACCGTCTCCTATTTCCTCTCCAGCTTTGGCCGGCCCGATCGCATCCAGACGTGCGACTGCGAACGGACCAACGAACCGAGCATGGCGCAGGCGCTGCACATCGCGAATGGCGACACGATGAACGTGAAACTCGCGACGAAGGACAACCGCGTGGAGAAGCTGCTCGCCAGCGGGAAGCCGGATGGCGCCTTGATCGAAGAAACCTATCTCCTCGCGCTCAGCCGCACACCCACCGCGAAGGAGCGCGACGGCGTGATGAAGGTCATGACCACTGCCACCACGCCCGAGGAAAAACGCACCGCGCTCGAAGACGTCTTCTGGGGGCTGATGAGTTCGCGGGAGTTTTTGTTTAACCACTGAGCCGTGGCAATCCACAGATGATCCTTTACGCGTCAGCCCCCGCGGCGAAGCCGCCCCACAAACAACCTGTCATCCTGAGCGAAGCCGAAGGATCTCTCGCATCCGCGGGCGGAGGCGGTGCGGAGCCGGCACCGAGCGGAAGAAAAAGTGAGAGATCCTTCGACTCCGCTTTGGTCGCTTAGGCTCCCTACGCTCCACTCAGGATGACAGCGAATTTTTCCGGCGCCTTCGGCGCGAACTCGAACCGCAGCCAAATTCACTCAGCACTATGAAACGGAACCTGTTCCCAGTCCTCGCGCTCGCTTTCCTCGCCAGTCCGCTCCTCGCCGCACCCGCCCCGGTCGATTACGCGGCGAAGATCGCGCCGCTCTTCGAAGAGCACTGCATCGACTGTCACTCGGCCGACGATCCCGATGGCGAGTTCAGTCTCGAAACGTTTGAGTCGCTGCTCAAAGGCGGCAAGACGGAGAAGGCGATCAAGCCGGGCAATGCGCAGGATTCGCTGCTCGTGAAATTCCTCGAAGGCCGCAGTGGCAAGGAGGGGAAGAACAGATTCATGCCGCCGGGAAAGGCGGAGCATCTCAAGGCCGACGACATCGCGCTGATCCGGCAGTGGATCGACGCCGGCGCGCTGCCACCCGCCGCTCCGGCGAAGGTGGCCGACGTCCTCGCCAGCCTGCCGAAGATCGCGTCGAAAGTGAAACGCGAGAAGGCCATCCAGGCGCTCGCGTACTCGCCGAAGGCGGGACTCATCGCCGCCGGATCGAATGGTGCCGTGCAGCTCCTCAACGCGACGACCCGCCAGCCGGTGCGAATGCTCGAAGGCATTGAGGGCAAGGTGAACGCCCTCACATTCTCAGCCGATGGCGCGCTGCTTTTTGCCGCGGCGGGCAATGCGGGCATGGGCGGGATCGCTTATCAATGGAAGGTCGCGGACGGGGCGCACGTGCGGAAATTTGCCGGCCACAAGGATGCGCTCTACGCGGTCGCACTTTCCCCCGATGGGCAGACGCTGGCGACGGGCAGCTACGATCAGAAGGTCAAGCTCTGGAATGTCGCGAGCGGCGCGGAGATGAAGACGCTGAGCGGGCACAACGGCGGCGTCTTCGGCCTGAGCTTCCGGCCTGACGGGAAGGTGCTCGCGAGCGCGAGCGCGGATCGCACGGTGAAGCTCTGGGATGTCGCAACGGGCAAACGCCTCGACACGTTTTCGCAGCCGCTCAAGGAGCAGAACACCGTCGCCTTTTCACCCGACAGCAAATCCATCGCCGCGGGCGGCGTGGACAATCGCATCCGCATCTGGACGGTCAGCGCGGAAGCGCAGGAAGGGACGAATCCGCTGCGGCTCACGCGCTTCGCCCACGAAGGCGCGATCTTGAATCTGCTCTATTCCGCGGACGGCAATACGCTCGTATCGAGCGCCGCGGATCGGACGGTGAAGCTGTGGAAGGCCGCGGACGTGACCGAGCAAGCCTTGCTCGAGCCGCAATCGGATTGGGCGCCGGCGCTGGCCTTGATCGGCGGCCAAATCGCGCTCGGCAGGCTCGATGGAACGCTTGCCTTCTACGACCTCGCGACCGGGAAACCCGCGCCGGCCGCGAAGCCCGCCGCAGCGATGAAGCCGGCCGCGAAACCGGCAATGCCGGCCACGCCGGAGATCGCGCGTCTCGAGCCGCGCGGCATCACCGCGGGCACCACGACGAAGGTCAAACTCGTCGGGAAGAATCTCGCGGGGATCAAGGCGGTGAAGTTTTCCAACCCCGGGCTGAGCGCGACGGTCACTGCCACCGACGCCAAAGGCGCGAGCGCGGAACTCACGATCACCGCGGACGCAAAGGTGCCGCGGACACAGATCGATCTCAGCGTGGTGACGCCCGTGGGCGAATCGGCGAAGAAAAAGCTGCTCGTCGATTACCTCCCGCAGATCGTCGCACCAGCCGCCGCGCAGCCGCTGGCGCTGGAGTCTCTCCCGACGAACATCTGGGGCACGCTGGTCAACACGGGGCAGCAGGACCAGTTTCGTTTTGCCGCGAAGAAAGGGCAGACGATCATCTTCGACCTCGCGGCGAAACGGGTGGAATCCAAGGCGCTCGCGCCGCGGCTCGAGATCCTCGATGCCGAGCGCAAACTGCTCGCGGCGAACAACGGCCTCGACAGCGGCAGCGATCCGTTCATCGCCTTCACCGCGCCGCGCGATGGCAGCTACACGGTGCGCGTGTTGGAAATCACACTCGAGGGTTCGCCCGATCACGCCTACCGCCTCACCGTGGGCGCGCTGCCTTATGTCACGGGTTGGTGGCCGCTTTCCGTGCCGGCGAATTCCGAAGGCCAGGTCCACCTCGTCGGCCACAATCTCACCACGAAATCGGTGACCGTGAAAGCCGGCCCCGACGGCGAGGTGACGCTGCCGCTCGACACCGACGCCTATCGCAGCCGCGTCAACATGCGCGTGGCCGCGAGCAGCCTGCCCGAGTCCATCGAGCTGGAACCGAATGATCGCCCAGAGCAGGCGAAGGCTTTGCCGATCCCGGCTTCAGTGAATGGACGGCTGGATGCGAAGGATGCGTCCGACTTCGATCTTTACGGGATCGATGTGGAAAAGGATCAGCAACTCGTGATCGAGACCCGCGCCGCGATGCTCGGCTCGCCCGCGGATACGAAGATCGAAGTGCTCGATGCCAGGGGCGAACCCGTGCCGCGCCTGCTCCTGCAGGCGACCAAGGATTCGTGGCTCACGCTGCGCAGCACCGACTCGAAGAATCCCGGCATCCGGCTCGGGCAATTCGCCGAGATGGAGCTGAATGACTACATGTATTTCAACGGCGAGGTGCTGAAGATTTTCCGCCTCGCGCGCGGCCCCGATGCCGACATGGGCTACTTCTCACGCAACGGCGTGCGCCGCGCTTTCTTCGACACGAGCGCCTCCGGCCACGGCCTCGACGAGCCGTGCTACGTGGTGGAGCCAAAGCCGGTGGGCGCGAAAATCGTTGCCACCGGCCTGCCTGTCTTCACGCTGAACTACGCGAACGACGACGAGAGCGAACGCCAGCTCGGCAAGGATTCGCGGCTCATTTTCACCGCGCCGGAAAAGGGCCGCTACCTCGTCCGGGTGAGCGACACCCGCGGGTGGAGCGGCGGCCGTTACGCCTACCGGCTGATCGTGCGCCCGCCCGCTCCCGATTTTACGGCGACGCTCGTGGCCAAGGGCGCGACCAGCATTCCCGCGGGCAGCGGCGAACAATTTCTCGTGCAGGTGGATCGCGTGGATGGATTCGAAGGCGACGTGCGCGTCGAGATCGGTGACGTGCCCGCGGGCTTCCACGTCTCGTCGCCCATCGTGGTGCCGGCCGGGCACATCACCGCCACCGGTTGTCTCTATGCCTTGCCGGAGGCCAGGCGCGGCGTTTCGGATTTTAGCAAAGTGAAGCTGACCGCGAGCGCCACGGTGAAAGGCCAGGCGTCCATGAAACCCGTCGGCGGCTTCCCGCAAATCACCGTCGCGGAGCCGCCCAAGCAGGCGCTCTTCATGGAACCCGACCTCGCGGGAAAACCCGCCGGCGATGCGAAGACGGTGCCGGCGAAACCATTTGAAATCACCATCGCGCCGGGCGGCCGCGTGCCCGCCTGGCTGCGCGTGGCGCGCAATGGCAACGACGCCCTGCTCGCGCTCGACGTCGAGGGTCTGCCGCATGGCGTGATCGTGGACAGCATCGGTCTCAACGGCGTGCAAATCCGCGCGGGAGAAAACGAGCGCGAGATTTTCCTGAGCTGCGCGAGTTGGGTGCCGGAGCAGGACCGGCTGTGCCACGTCGTCACCGGCAACGCCCGCGCAAACGAAAGCACCGAGGGCTTGCAGGCGAGCTTCCCGGTCTTGCTCAAGGTGCGCAAAGCCGCGCCGATGCAGACGGTGAGCGCGAAGTGACCGGCGGGCCTCAGAGGGTGTTCCGGAACTTATACGATTTCTACGGTTGGGTTGCGTGAATGCGGTGTGAACGCCAACGGCATTCCATCTCTCAGCCCAGGGTTGGCGCGAGGAACGAGCGCCTACCCTGGGAACAGCCATCCAGAAGCGGGCAACCCTGAAAGGGTTTCATTCCTCCGCCCGGCTCGGACGGGCGATTCAACCCTTGCAGGGTTGGCGCTGTTGCTCGATCGCGATCCCAGGGTAGCTCGTTCCTCGCAACCCTGGGCTGAGTGATGGAACGCCTTTGGCGTTCACACCGCATTCGTGCAACTCAACCGTGTAAATCGTATTAAACGTGGAGTCATCCTGAGCGGAGTTCCGCCGCGGAAAGACGGTGGGCGGAACGGAGTCGAGGGATCCCGAACATTTGTCGAGCGATCCACGGGATCCTTCGACTGCGCTGCGCCCGCCTTTCCACCTCCGCTCCGCTCAGGATGACACGCTTATTAGGTTCCGGTACACCCTCTCAGCCGTATCCAGGCAGTTGGAATGAGCCGCAGATGAACGCAGATGAGCGCAGATGCGGAGGCGGAGCGGAATAGCGGGAAAATGAGATCACCTTTTTGGGTATCGCGCTCACGCATGCCGATTGCCTTACGCCCCCTGTTTCCCATCTGCGTTTCATCTGCGTCCATCTGCGGCTCAACTGCATTGTTCCGGCTCAGACCAGCAGTGCCTTCACCACCTCGCCATGCACGTCGGTGAGGCGAAACTCGCGGCCCTGATATTTGAAGGTCAGCTTTTCGTGATCGAGTCCGAGCAGGTGCAGCACCGTGGCGTTGAGGTCATGCACATGGACGGGATGCTCGGCGACGTTGAAGCCGAACTCGTCGGTGTGCCCGTAGCTGAGGCCGGCTTTGATGCCGCCGCCCGCGAGCCAGACGGTGAAGGCATCCTTGTGATGGTCGCGGCCGGGCTTCGTTTTCTCCCCTTCGCCGCCGATGCCTTGCGCGAGTGGAGTGCGTCCGAATTCGCCGGCCCAAATCACGAGCGTGTCTTCGAGGAGCCCGCGGGTTTTCAGATCCGCGATGAGCGCGGCCATCGGCTGATCCACGTCCTGGCATTTCCGCGGGAGCGCGGTCGCGAGATTCGCGTGATGATCCCAATCGCTGTCGTAAAGCTCCACGACGCGCACGCCGCGCTCGATCAACCGGCGCGCGAGCAGGCAGTTGTTGGCAAAGGAAGCGCCGCCCGGTTTGGCCCCGTATTGCTCGAGTGTCGCCGGCGTTTCCTTCGCGATGTCCATCAGCTCCGGCACGCTCGTCTGCATCCGATACGCCATCTCGTACTGGCTGATCCGCGTGGCGATCTCCGGGTCGCCCACGTCGGCGAGTTGGGATCGGTTCAGCGCGCCCACGGCATCGAGCACCCGGCGGCGGCTGGTGTCGCTGTGGCCTTCGGGATTCGAGAGGTAAAGGACCGCGTCGCCTTGCGATCGAAATTGCACCCCTTGGTGCACGCTGGGCAGGAAGCCGCTCGACCACAGACTCGTGCCCGCGCCGCCCGCAGGGCCGCTGAGCAACGCAACATAGGCGGGCAGGTCCGCATTCTCCGATCCGAGCCCGTAGGTCACCCATGATCCGAAGCCCGGCCGCCCGCCGCGCCCGAAGCCGGTGTGCAAGAACATCTGCGCGGGCGCGTGATTGATCTCCTCGGTTTGCAGCGAGCGCACCACGGTGATGTCGTCCGCGACGCGCGCGAGATGCGGCAGCAACTCGGACATCTGCTGGCCGCTCTGCGCGCGCGGTGCGAATTGAAAACGCGACCCCGCGAGCTTCATCTCGCCGCCGATGAAGGCGAAGCGTTTGCCGGCGAGCAGGGAGTCCGGGCAGCGCTCGCCGTCGCGTTTCAACAGTTCGGGTTTGGGGTCGAAGAGATCGAGCTGCGAGGGCGCGCCGATCATGTGCAGATAGATGATGCTCTTCGCCTTTGGCGCGAAATGCGGCCGGCGCGGCGCGAGCGGATTCGGCGTCGGAGCGGCGAAGGATTCGCGCAGGAGCGAGCCCAGCGCGAGTCCGCCGAGGCCGAGGCCGGAGCGCTGGAAGAAGGCGCGCCGATCGAGGAGATGAAGGGGTGAGTTCATGCAGAGCTCAGTTCTTGGTGATCGTTTCGTCGAGGTTGAGCAGCGCGCTGGCGACGGCGAACCACGCGGCGTTGGCTCCGTTCGCGGATTCGTCGTTGTAAAGTTTGCGCAGGATCGCGAGTTCGGCATCACGAGGCGGACGCGCGATCGCGAGACGGAAGCCGTGCCGAAGGCGCGCGTCTGGATCGGTGTCCGGCTGCTCGCGGGTGATGCGTGCGGCGAAGGCTCGCGTGGCTTCGACATAGACAGGGTCGTTGAGCAGGGTGAGCGCCTGGAGGGGCGTGTTCGATGACGGGCGCTTCACGCGGCAGGCGAGGCGGGCGGTGGCGTCGAAGCTGATGAAGCTCGGATACGGCGACCCGCGCTTGAGCACCACGTAGAGGCCGCGGCGATGCTGCTCCTCGCCGGGGCTCACTTCGTATTCGTATTTTTCACCGCCCACTTTGGTCCAGAGCCCGGCGGGCTGGGGCGGGCGGATCGGCGGACCGAATTGCTTGAGGCTGAGCAGGCCGGAGATGGCGAGCGCGTTGTCGCGGATGGTTTCGGCGCTGAGACGAAGGCGTGGGCCGCGGGAAAGCAGGCGGTTTTTCGGATCGCGCTCGATCAGCTCCGACGTCGCGCGGGAAGTCTGCCGATAGGCGGCGCTGGTGACGATGGCGCGCAGCAGTTTTTTCTGCGACCAGCCGTTCTCCATGAACTCCACGGCAAGCCAGTCGAGCAATTCGGGATGGCTGGGACGCTCGCCTTTCACACCAAAATCCTCGGGCGTGCTGACCAGTCCTTCGCCGAAGATTTCCGTCCACAACCGATTCACGACCACGCGCGCGACCAGCGGATTCTCACGACTCACCAGCCAGCGCGCGAGGGCGAGACGATCGCGCGGACCTTCGCTGCGGAGCGGATGCAGGGTCGCGGGCGTCACCGGTTCGATGGCCGCGCCGGGACTGCGGAAGTCGCCGCGCTGAAAGACGGTGGAGGCGCGCGGGGCGTCGATCTCCCGCATCACCAGCGTCCGCGGCTGGCCGAGTGCCTTGAGGGATTTTTCGAGCGCGGCGAGACGCGCGTTCAGACGCTTCGCTTCGGGGTTCACCTTCGCCGGCGTTGTTTCCGCGAGGCTGGCGCCGGTGAGTGCGGAGATGCGCAGGCGCCCGATGGTGCGCGCATTCCCAAACTCCTGCACAAGGCGGAAGGTGAGCACGACACCGTCTTTG
>JANOAZ010000015.1:0-33726 GCA_031411395.1 Chthoniobacteraceae bacterium | reverse complement strand
TCACGTCGGCGGCTGCCGGCCTTCGCCGTTACACAACTGTCACCGGCAAAACCCATGTTCCTCCTTCCAGCGGGATGGGTTCGCCGTAAAGGTTTGAACTGAATGTGTGGCATCGCAGCAGTCATGAGCAGATCGGGTCCGGCGCGTGCGCTCGGGCTTGAGCATCTGAGGCACCGTGGCCCCGACGGCTCGGGCGAATGGACTTCCCCGGACGGGCGCATCTGGCTCGGTCACACCCGGCTCGCGATTGTCGATCTCTCGCCGACGGGTGCGCAGCCGATGCGCGACGAGGAGACGGGCAACGTGATTGTCTTCAACGGCGAGATCTACAATCACCAGCAACTGCGCGCGGAGATGCGGCGTGCGGAAGTCCAGTGGAAGGGCACCTCCGACACCGAGACGCTGCTCGCCGGTTACCGGTTCTGGGGCGAGGAGGTGGTGAAGCGTGCCAAGGGCATGTTTGCCTTCGTGATTTACGACGCGGCGCGGGACGGCCTTTTCGTCGTGCGCGGACCGCTGGGAATCAAACCCCTCTACTATGAGTCGTCCGAAGGCGGAATGCGGTTCGCTTCGGAAATCCGGGCGCTGGTCGCGGGGACGAAGCAGGTGTGCGATGCAAAGGGACTCAGCTCGTTTCTGCAATGGGGCTCCTGCCCGGAGACGGAGTTCATCTTTCCCAACGTCAGGATGCTCGGGGCAGGCCACTGGATGACCGTCGCGGCCGACGGCACGGCCGAGACCGAGCGTTACTGGCCGGCGAATGAGTTTCGACCCATCCCGGCAACCGGCGCGCCCGCACAGGTCCGCAAGCTGGTGGAGGAAGCCGTCGCGTCGCACCTCATGGCCGACGTTCCTGTCGCTTCGTTTCTCAGCGGCGGCATTGATTCCTCGATCATCACCGCGCTGGCCGCGCAGGCGTCCAACGGCCGGCGATTGCAGACATTCTCGGTCGGGTTTCCGCTCGCGGAATTCGATGAGACGAATATCGCGGAGCAAGTGGCCCGCCGGTACAATACCGATCACCATCGCATCGCGGTGGGGGAGGAAAGGGCGATCGAACTCGTCCAGGAAGCGGTCGAAAAGCTGGACGCACCTTCGGTGGATGCGATCAACACCTACATCGTCTCAAAAAAAGTCGCGGATTGCGGGATCAAGGTCGCGCTCTCGGGCTTGGGGGCGGATGAGATTTTCGGAGGTTACCCGACCTTCCGCGAAGCGCCTCTCCTCCGTCTTATCGGCGCCATTCCGCGCGGCATCCGTCGCCTCTGCTCTGGATTTGGAACGCTCGGTGCGCGGCTGGCGGATATCCCTTCGGGCGATCTGATGTCCGTCGCGATCTGGCGCCGGCGGCTGTGGAGCGACGAGATGTTGCGCGCTGCCGGCCTGCCGATCAGCGCGCTCCCGATCGAACCGCCGCCGGAGCTCGGCGATGGATTTGCGCAGATCAGTTGGGCCGAGATAAGTGTGTACATGCGCCAGATGCTCCTCCGGGACTCCGACCAGATGAGCATGGCCGTGTCGCTGGAGCTCCGCGTCCCCTTCCTCGATCTCGACCTCGTGGAATACGCCCTGAGCCTCCCCGCGCGAGAGAAGACTCGATACCGGATTCCCAAGGGGCTGCTCATCGAGGCCTGTCGGGATCTGCTCCCGGAGAACGTTTACAACCGGCCGAAGATGGGATTTTCCCTGCCGATGGATCCATGGATGCGCGGGCCGCTCCGCGCGTTCGCGAGCGCCGGGCTCGAAGAAGTGGAGCGCTTGAAGCTGCTCGCACCGGGTGCCGTCGGACAGATCGCGGGGCGCTTCGAGGAACGGAAGATTCATTGGACTCGAATCTGGTCGCTGGTGGTTCTCGGGCACTATTTGAAGAGGGTGGGCATCGGAGGCGCCCCGGAAAAAGCGGACGCGACCACATCGGAGTTCGAACACAGCCCGGTTCACCGAGCCTGACCTCCGGAGGGACGCGCTCCGTCGCGACCCACACTTCCGTGGGCGGAGGCGGGCTCCGCGCCACCGCTGCCCATTTCGTTCAGGGACACGACGGAGCGTCTCCCTCCATGCCTTCCGGGAACCGGCGACCGCCGGCTTCGTCGGCGGTGAATTGCCTTTCGCTACACTCCGTCAAAGGAACACGTCGAAATTCTGCTCGCTGCCGGCCTTGCGGCGGATGCGGAAGACGTGCGCGGGGTGTACCTGCGGATCGAGGCGCACGAAATTGCGCCGGCCCGTCCAGAGGTAGCGCGCATCGGTGAGGAGATCGTGGACTTGATATGTCTCATTTTCCGCGAGACCGAAATCCTCCAGCGGCACGCTGACGAAGGAATCCTGCGTGTGCCACACGTCGAGGTTTACGACGACGAAGATCAGGTTGTCGCGCGCGACGGTGGCCTTCGAATAGCAAAGCACGAGATCGTTGTCGGCCTGTTGGAAGCGCAGGTTGCGGAGTTGGTGCAGAGCTCGATTGTCGCGGCGCGCGCGATTGAGGCGCGTGATCGTGTCCTTGATGTTGCCGGGCGCGTTCCAGTCGCGGCCTTTGAACTGATACTTCTCGCTGTCGAGATACTCTTCTTTCGCGAGTTGTTTATAGTCCCAGTCGCAGAGATTCAGGAAATGGCGCACGTCGCCCGCGGGATCCCATTCCGATTTCCACAAGCCCGCATTTTCGCCCAACTCGAAGCCGGAATAGATGCCGTAGATCGGCGAGAGTGTGGCGGCGAGCACCGCGCGCACGATGAAGGCGGGGCGCCCGCCGAATTGCAGGTAGCTCGGCAGGATGTCGGGCGTGTTCGGCCACAAGTTCGGGCGCATCACGTCAGCGAGATCGGTCTGCGTGAGTTCCGTGAAATACTCGGTGAGCCCCTGCTTCGTGTTGCGCCAGGTGAAGTAGGTATAGCTGTGCGTGAAGCCCGCCTTCCCGAGCACGCGCATCATCTTCGGCTTCGTGAAGGCCTCGCTGAGGAAGACCGCGTCCGGCCAGCGCGCCTGCACGCGGGTGATGAGATATTCCCAAAACGAAACCGGTTTGGTGTGGGGGTTATCGACCCGGAAAATGCGCACGCCGTGCTCGCACCAAAACTCGATGACGCTCGCGAGCTCGCTCCACATCGCCGGCCAGTCCGGGTTGTGAAAGTTCATCGGATATACGTCCTGATATTTCTTCGGCGGGTTCTCGGCGTATTTGATCGTGCCGTCGGGCCGCTGGTAAAACCAGCCGGGGTGCTCGTGGACGTAGGGGTGATCGGGCGAGCAGTTGATCGCAAAATCGAGCGCGACCTCCAGGCCGCGCTGCCGGATCTCGCCGACCAGCCAGTCGAAATCCGCGAGGGTGCCGAGTTCCGGCGCGACGTCCTTATGGCCGCCTCCGTGCGGACATTGCTGGTGCCGGTTGCCGATGGCGTAAGGCACGCCGGGTTCGCCGGGTTCGCAGGTCACCGAGTTGTTGCGGCCCTTGCGCGCAGTGACGCCCACCGGATGGATCGGTGGAAAGTAAATCACGTCAAAGCCCATCGCCTTCGCATCGTCCACGCGGGGAAGGCAGTCGCGGAAGGTCGAGCCGCGATCCGGCAGGCCTTGGGCCGAGCGCGGAAAAAACTCATACCACGCGGCGAACCCGGCGCCCGGCCGATCGACAATCACGCGCGGGTATTCCAGTTCGTAGGGCCGTTCCAAGGCGGGCTTCGCTTCCGCGATTTTCGTCTTCGCCTTAGCCCCGCGCTTCTTCCCACGGGCCGCCGCTGCCGGCGTCGCGGGCGCTCTGCGCTCCACGAGTTCCGCCGGTGCGGGGAGATTGAGCACGAATTCACACGCCTCGCGCCGGTCCGCCCATGTCGTCATCAGCGCCTCCAGTTCCGGGCGGTGCAGCATCGCGTTCACCGCCTCGGGCGCGGACTGTCGAATCTCCTCCGCGAGCGCGAGCAGTCGCTTTGTGTCGTTCTTGCGCCCGGCCTTCGTCGCCAGGGCCGCGGCAGTTTCCAGCAAGCCCGCGCCTTCCATCGTCTCGCTCGTGAGGTCCGGTTGCGCGGCGCCGAACTTCACCGCGAAATCGTGCTGCCACGTGCGGAAGAAATCGCCCCACGCCTCGACCGTGTATTCGTAGATCGCATTTTCGAAGACCGAGAACGTCCCGTGCCAGCGATCCTGCGCGCGGAGCAGTGGAGTCATCGGCGTCTCGTGCCACCTGGCCGCGCCGGCCTTGCGCCACTTCAGCACCGCGGAGACGACATCGTGCCCGCCCTTGTAAACATCCGCCTCCACGAGCGTATCCTCGCCGGTCACGCGCTTGATCGCGTACCGCCCGCCATCCACGAGCGGCGTCATATTCTCGATCACGACGGAAGGCGGCTGGGGCATCATTGCACCTCGATTGTGGCGTGCCGGCCGCGCCGCCCGCAAGTCTCGCCCGTGCCCGCGCCGAAAAAGACCCTCGCCGCGCCACGACCATGGAGGGACACGCTTCGTCGTGTCCCCGCTCCCTTGTCCACGGACACGACGAAGCGTGTCCCTCCAGGCCGGCGACGCTACTTGTCCGACTCGACTGATGACGCACCACCTAACGTTTGTCCGGCGCCCATTGTTATCGTGGTGATCTCATGAACCCTTCGCGCTTCCCTCGCTTCGCCCTCCCGCTCCTCGCCGTCTCCATTTTCACCTCGGAGCTCCGCGCGCAGGAACCAGCCCCAACGACCGCTGCGCCGTCCGCGCCGATGTGGGACGTGACCGCGCTCGCGGCTGCGCCGAAGACATTCCCCGCCGAACCCGTTCGCGCGGATGGAATGAAGGCGGTCTTCTTCGAGGGCCTGCCGTATCACGGAAAACCGAGCCGGGTTTTCGCGTGGATCGGTGTGCCGAAAGCGGAGGACGGAAAAAAAGCGCCGGGCATTGTGCTCGTGCATGGCGGAGGTGGGACGGCGTTTGAAACGTGGACGCGGCTCTGGCTGGAGCGCGGCTACGCGGTGATCACCTTCGATGCGTGTGGTGCGATCCCATTGCGCACGGCGGTGGAGGGGAAAAAGTGGCAGCGACACGACGCGGGCGGACCTCCCGGCTGGGGCGGGTGGGATCAAATGGAGGAAGCGCGGGAAGATCAGTGGACGTACCACGCGGTGGCCGATGCGATCCTCGCGCACTCGCTGCTGCGGGCCGTGCCGGAAGTCGATCCGGAGCGTATCGGTGTGACCGGGATTTCGTGGGGCGGCTATCTCACGTCGATCCTCGCGGGCGTGGATCAGAGGTTCAAATTCGCGGTGCCCGTGTATGGCTGCGGCTTCACGAACGAGCACGGCTTTGCGGGCAGCGTCGAAAAACTCGGCCCGGAAAATGCCGCACGCTGGATGCAGTGGTGGGATCCCTCGAGCTACCTCGCCGCCGCGACCATGCCGATCCTCTGGGTGAATGGGACGAACGACTTCGCCTACACCATGAACGCGTGGCAGAAGTCCTACCGCCTGCCGCAGTCGTCCCATACCCTCTGCCTGCGCCCACGCATGCCGCACGGCCACGGTCCCGCGGGGGAAGGGCCGAAGGAGATTCACGTTTTCGCCGAGAGCATTGTGAATGGCGGCGAGTTGATGCCGATCATCACCGACCAGGGACGCGACGGACGGAAAGCCTGGGCCACCTTCAACAGCACGCGTCCGATCGCGAAGGCCGAGCTGCATTTTACCAAGGACACCGGCCCGTGGCAGAAGCGGCTCTGGGAGGCCGCGCCCGCGACCCTCGCCGACGGTCTCGCGACCGCTGACCTGCCCGAAGGCACGCGCGTCTATTTCCTGAACCTGACCGACGACCGCGAGTGCGTGGTGAGCAGCGAGCACGAGGAGCTTGAGCCATAGCGGCGGCGGCTTTTGATTAGCCGCTGGAGGGACACGCTCCGTCGTGTCCGAGATCGCCTCGCGGGCCGACGGACACGACGGAACGTGTCCCTCCAGCGCACTCCTGCCGATTCCCGGCGCTGGCTGGCAGTTGACCGCTGGTGGCATGCCCCCCATAGTGCGCGGCTCGCGAAATCCGACCTATGCCGCTCTCCCGTATCCGCAACTTCTGCATCATCGCGCACATCGATCACGGGAAGACTACGCTGTCCGACCGGCTCCTCGAATTCACCGGCACGATCCAGAAGCGCGACCAGCAGGACCAGCTCCTCGACGCCATGGACCTTGAGCGCGAGCGTGGCATCACGATCAAGATGCATCCGGTGGCCATGACCTATAAGGCGAAGGACGGCCACATCTATAAACTCAACCTGCTCGACACCCCGGGGCACGTCGATTTCGCCTACGAAGTCTCGCGCTCCCTCGCCGCGTGCGAAGGCGCGCTCGTCATCGTCGATGCCGCGCAGGGCGTCGAGGCGCAGACCGTCGCGACGGTCCACCTCGCGAACAAGCAAGGGCTCACGACGATCCCGGTGATCAACAAGATCGACCTGCCGAACTCCGACATTCCCACTGTCAAAAGGCAGCTCGAAGAAATCCTCTCCATACCCGGCGAGGAGGCGATCCTCGCCAGCGCCAAGGCCGGCATCGGCATCGAGGAAATCCTCGAAGCCGTCATCGCGCGCATCCCGCCGCCGAAGAAATGGGACGACGACAAAGTCCGCGCCCTCGTCTTCGATTCCACCTTCGACACCTACCGCGGCGTGGTCACCTACGTCCGCATGATGAGCGGCAGCATCCGCGCGGGCGATGGGGTGAAGATGATGAGCAACAATCGGCCGTATGAGGTGAAAGAAGTCGGCGTCTTCCGCCCGAAGATGCACCCCATGACCGTGCTGCATCCCGGCGACACCGGCTACGTCATCGCCAATATCAAGACCACCTCCGAGATCAAAATCGGCGACACCCTCACCGGCACCTTTGCCCCCGCGACCGAGCCGCTGGCCGGTTTCCAGGTCGTCCAGCCGATGGTCTTCAGCGGCATCTACCCGATCAACACCGCCGACTTCGAGCACCTCAAGGCGGCCATGGGCAAACTCCAGCTCAACGACTCCTCCTTCGTCTATCAGGCGGAATCGAGCGTCGCGCTCGGCTTCGGCTTCCGCTGCGGCTTCTTGGGTCTGCTCCACATGGAGATCATCCAGGAGCGGCTCCGGCGGGAGTATAACATGGACATCATCGCGACCTATCCGTCCGTCATCTACGAGGTCGAGAAAACGAACGGCGAAATCCTTTCCGTGGACAACCCCGAGTTCCTCCCCGACGCCAGCGTCATCCAGGAGATCCGCGAGCCCATCGTGAAGTGCTTCATCATGGTGCCGAACGAATACATCTCGCCGCTCATGCAGCTCATCATGGACAAGCGCGGCATGCTCGATCACACCGAGACGCTCGACAGCAAACGCGTCATGCTCACCTGCGTCCTGCCGCTCAATGAAATCGTCGTCGATTTCAACGACAAGATTAAGTCGATCACCCGCGGCTACGGCAGCATGGACTACGAGCACGCCGGCCACCGCGCGGAGAAGTTAGTGAAGTTAGACATCTTGGTTAATGGCGAGCCTGTCGATGCCTTCAGCTCCATCGTGCATCGCGACAAAGCCGAGGCCCGCGGCCGCCAGTTAGCCTCCAAGCTAAAAGAAGTTATCCCCACGCAGCTTTACCAGGTCGCCATCCAGGCCGCGATCGGCGGCAAGATCATCGCCCGCGAAAGCGTCAGTGCCATGCGCAAGGACGTGACCGCCAAGTGCTACGGCGGCGACATCTCGCGCAAGCGCAAGCTGCTGGAGAAGCAGAAGGAAGGTAAGAAGCGGATGAAGTCCATCGGCCGCGTGAACATCCCCCAGGAAGCCTTCATCGCGGTGCTGAAGACGAACTGACGGGCCGCGGCTCAGTCGTCAGTCTTGAAAGTCATCGGCGCTGATGATTTCCAGCACCTTGAGGTGGCGGGCGGCAAGATCGTCCCAATAGAGAATCGCGTAGCCTCCAAAGATATGCCCCGCGAGAACTCGTCCACGAATATCCCGCTCGTGAAAATCCTCGAAGTGATCAGGCATTTCGGCAATCTTTCCGAGCCGGCGCCAAATTGGGGCGCGCCTTGCCGGGGGCAATCATTCCAGAAAGGTCACCACCTCACTGTCCAGCAGCAGACGCCGCTTCACCGGTTCTCGTTGGGCAATCCGAGCCGGCGAGCTGCGTCCTCTTCCGACACCCAGCCAGCCTGGTTATCCAACTTTTCGGCGAGGCGTCGCTGCCGCGCAGGATCGCTAGACCGACGCAGGACGCCGAGCAGAGTAAAAAGCTCTTCCTGCGCCTCCGGTGAAGCAGCGCGAAGTTCGGCTTTGAGTTGTTCGATGCCCATGGGGGCAGAATAGAAGCGCCGTCGTTCTCCCGCAAGCGGGACATCCGCCTGAACGGTCATAGCCTGGCCGGCAATGACGCGGCCGGCTTCGTTGAAGGTGGTGGCGGAGAGAGTCGGATTGCCGGTCATCGAGTGGCCGAACGTAATCCGCCGCGGAGCGATAGAGAGTGGGAAGTGGCAACCGCAAGGGCCGACTCACCAAAGACCGACCAGCTTCAGGACGACAACGACGACGACGATAACTCCGATGATGTAGAAGATACTTTGGTTCATGGCGTGAATGGTTCGACAGTTCATCGGGGCAAGGCCGATTGTTGGATGGGTCAAGGGCGCTTGCGGCGTTGACGAAGGTGGGGTCTCCCGATAATCCCGGCTGTCTGCATTCGTCCCCTTATGAAAAAACTCACCCTGCTCTTCGCCGCCTCCCTTCTTTGCATTTCGCCCTCCGCCCGCGCCGCCGACTGGCAGCCTGAGCCCGGCTTCATCAGTCTCTACAACGGCAAGGATCTAACCGGTTGGGGCTATCGCGACAAAGACCAGAAGGTGCTCGAAACTTTCGACGGCAAGTCCGAGGCGAGCGATGGGCGCTACACGGCGAAGGGCGAAGCGCTCACGGTGAATCCCCGGGATGAGGCGCGCGGTCCGAAGCTGCGGCAGCTTTGGACGACGAAGGAATTTCCGAAGAACTTCGTGCTGAAGATCGAGTTCCGCGCCGCGGTCGATGCGGACAGCGGCATCTTCATCCGCAAGCCGCAACTCCAGTGCCGCGACTATCTCGTGGCCGGTCCTTACAAGGAACTGAAAGCCTACAAGCCGCAGGAGTGGAATCAGATCGAGGTGACGGTGAAGGACGGCGTTGCCCATTGCACCTGCAATGGCGAAGTGCTCGAAGCCGCGCTGAAGCTCCCTGAGTCCGGCCCGATCGGACTCGAAGCGGATCGCGGCCAGATGGAATACCGGCACATCCAGCTGAAGGAGCTGCCGTAGCCGACCGCGTGAACAAGCGCGCGCTCGTTCGCAAGATCATCGCGCAGCTCGACGCGGAACTGGAGGGTTACGCCAAGTCGGCGCGCTCGGCCCACGCCGAGGCGACCGATCCGCAAAACAAGGCGGAGAACAAGTACGACACGCGCGGGCTGGAGGCGTCGTACCTCGCGCACGGCCAATCGCGGCAGGTGGCGGAAACCGCGCAAGCCCGGCAATCGTTTGAGGAACTTCAGTTGCAGGAATTCGGCCCGGACGATCCGATCGACCTAAGCGCGCTGGTGGAACTGGAAGGCGAAGGCGCGAACACGCTTTATTTCATCGGCCCGCGCGCGGGCGGCGCGGAAATTCTGCACGAAAAGAAGACCGTGCTCGTGCTCACGCCGCAATCCCCGCTCGGCCGTCAGCTCATCGACCGGAAAAGCGGCGAGCGCCTGCAGCTCGCGATGGGCGGGACCCGGCGCGACTATCGCATCGTCTCGGTGGCTTGATCGCGCGCCGCGCGCGGCAGCGTGAACCCGAACACCGCGCCGCGTCCGGGCTCGGAGCGCGCGAAGATGCTGCCTTGGTGGTCTTCGACGATGCGTTTGCAAATCGAGAGACCGAGGCCGGTGCCGTGCGCCTTGCCGTGGGTGGCGAAAGGTTCGAAGAGCCGCGTGGCAATCTCCGGCGCGATGCCGGGACCGGTGTCTTCGATCTCGGTGGTGACGCCCGCCTCGTCGGTGACGAAGCGCAGAGTCACGCATCCGCCTTGCGGCATCATCTCGGTCGCGTTGTGGATCAGGTTGAAGAACACGCGCATCAGCCGCGTCGCATCGACGAGAATCGTGATCTCAGGCGGCTCGTTCCCGCAGCGCACCTTGACGTTCCGCCCGCGCGACTCCTCCTCGACCTCACGCAGGACATCATGAATGAGCGAGTGATAGTTCAGCGGTTGAAGCTGGAGGTTCGACGCCGTTCCGCGGGTGAACTCGAGCAGTTCCCCGATCATGTTCGCCATGCGATCCACCTGCTTGCGGATGATTGTCTTCGCCTCCGCGCGCAAATCCGGCGGCGTACCCTCGGCCGCTGCGCAATCCGCGGCGAAGCCGATCATGTTCAGCGGATTCTTGAAGTCGTGGACGATCGACTGCGCGAACCGCGCGACGAGCCCGAGCCGCTCGGCCTGGATGACTTCATCGACGAAGCGGCGGTCCGTCTGCCGCATGCGCCGGCTGAACTCGCGGATCAGCGATACCAGCATCTGCGGCGAACGCTCCAGAGCGCTCCACACCTCACCCGCTGGGATGAAGGAAAGCACCGTCTCCGCGATCGCGGTGGCCGTCGCCGAGCGTGGCTGCTCGTCGAGCACGGCCATCTCGCCGAAGAAATTGCCGGGGCCCATGTGCGTGAGCATTCGATTTGCCTGGCCTGAGATGAGCGCGGAAATTTCCACCCTGCCTTCCTCGATCACGTAGATCCCATCGCCCGGATCGCCCTGTTCGAAGATGACTTCGCCGGCGCGAAACCGCATGGTTTTTGCGGTGCGTTTGAGCGCTTGCAACTCCGCGGTGAGGAGCTGCACGAAGACGCCCGCGGTCTTCAACTCAGTCATTCGCACAGCTTAGGGAGTGTGCGTCACTTTCCAAGAGGGATAACCGCGTGACCGGTGAATGGTGAACGGAGGAAGTGCCACGCGTGGACCACCACTCGATCATCCCCGATTACCGCTCGCCCTTCCAACGCACAGCACCTGCGCCCGCGCGCGTCCCCGTCGCGAAGCAGCCCTGGATCAGGTAGCCGCCGGTGGGTGCTTCCCAGTCGATCATCTCGCCAGCGATGAACACGCCGGGCAGGCGGCGCAGCATGAGATCGTCGTCGAGTTCGCGCCAGCGGACGCCGCCGGCTGAGGAGATCGCCTCGGCGATCGGCCGCGGGCCGGTGAGCCGCAGCGGGCATGCTTTCACGTCGGCGATAAACTCCGCCGATGTCTTCCATGGGTGGGAAAGATGATCGAGAATCGCCGCGGCGGCTTCGCTGAGCCGCAGGCGCTGCCGGGATTCGGCGGAAAAATTCCGCGTGATCGGACCCATCTTCGCGATGAGTTGAGCAGCGGTGAAGGTCGGCTTGAAGTCGATCGTGATCGTGGGCTCGGCCATCGCGCGCAGGATCGGTCCGAGCTGGTAGATCGTACCGCCTTCGAGCCCGTATTGCGTCACGAGCAGTTCGCCTTTCACGTCCTGCCCGCCCGCGCGCACGGCGATGCTCTTGAGCGGCTGGCCCTCGGCGACGGCGAGCACCGCCGGCGGCCAGGGATGTTCCCAGCCGCAGTTGGCGGACGCCAATGGCGCCACGCTCACGCCGAGCCGATTGAAGGCGGTGGTCCACGCGCCATCCGAGCCGGTCTCCGGCCACGAGCCGCCGCCGAGCGCGAAGATCGCGGCGTCGGATTCGACGATCACCGGACCCGTGCCGGCGAGAAATTGGAGCCGCAGCGGACGCCCCGGAACGAGGCCGGTCCAGCGATGATGCATGGCAAATCTCACGCCGAGGTCGCGCAGCCGCTGGACCCAGCGGCGGAGCAGCGGAGCGGCTTTCATCTCGCGTGGATAGACGCGGCCCGTCGAGGCGACGAACGTTTCAATGCCAAGCCCCGCTGCCCATTCACGCAAGGCCTCGGGCGGGAATGTGCGGATGAGCTGCGGCCAGAAATCGGGCGGGGCCTCCGGCGCGCGATAACGCGCCGCGAATGCCTCGACCGGCTCGGCTTTGGTGATGTTCAGTCCACCGCGGCCCGCGACGAGGAACTTGCGGCCGACCGACGGCTTGGCGTCGAAGACGGTCACCTGGGCGCCGCTTTCAGCCGCCACTTCCGCGGCGCGCAGACCGGCAGGGCCACCACCGATGATCGCGATGTGCATGGTTCAGCCAAGCAGACGCACACCGTTCCGTGCAATCACCACGGCGCGCGGCTCCCCAAAAAAGGCCTGTCATCCTGAGCGGAGCGTCGGGAGCCTAAGCGACTATAGCAGTTGCCGAGAATCGTTGCCGAATAAAAGGACGTGTCATCCTGAGCGGAGTTCCGTTGTGGGCGAAGGCGGGAACGGAACGGAGTCGAAGGATCTCCAACTATTTCTCCCAGCCAACGCGCCACAGCAGAAATGGTTAGAGATCCTTCGACTGCGTTCCGCCCACCTTTCCGCCTCCACTCCGCTCAGCCGGAACAATGCAGTTGAGCCGCAGATGGACGCAGATGAAACGCAGATGGGAAACAGGGGGCGTAGGGCAATCGGCATGCGTGAGCGCGATACCCGAAAAGTGATCTCATTTCCCCCCGCTATTCCTCTCCGCCTCCGCATCTGCGCTCATCTGCGTTCATCTGCGGCTCATTCCAACTGCATGGATACGGCTCAGGATGACCGCTTTGCGGACGGCCCGCGCAGCGGCAACGCTACTTCGCGAGATTGTTCACGGTGTAGCAGACCGTGGGATGCGCGAGAGGCCGCCCTGCGGCGGAGATGAAGCCGACGAGGTCGAGTTGGTAAATGCGGTCCGGTTTCATCGCACCGAGCACGACACGCGCGGTGAGGCCGTCGTCGCTGATGGATATTTGCTTCGGCACGACTTGCGTCAGTTCGGCTTGGGGCGCGCCGTACTGCTGCGAGTATTTGTAATGGTAGTGCTGCGCGCGGTAGCGCGCCGCATCCGCCGCGAGCGTGCGCTCGACCGGTTCGGTGAATTGCAGTTCGAAGCCATCCGGTTTCAAATGAATCTCCCTCACCTCGAAGAGCGGCTGGCCGGTGTAAACGATCCGCTGCAAACCCTCGACCGGTCCGCCCCAGCCGCGCATCGTCTGGCCGACGTAAAGCGCGGTGCCATCGGGCGAAAACGCGACGCGATTATTCCCCGCGCGCAGGCCGCCGCCGCTGACGAGGAAGGTGCATGCGCCCTGCCACTCGCCGCCGACCTTTTCCAGCATCACGCGCAGGATGCGCTGACCGCTTTCATCGGGCACGAGCATCTGGCCGGCGAAGGGACCGAACTTTTCCCCCGCCGGAATGAAGATCGGGTCAGCCGGCGAATTGATCATGATGCCGTGGGGAAACTGCACCGCCGGCTTCTTGCGCATCGCGTCGAGCTTGTCGTTGCCTTCGTTCAGTGGATCGCGCTGCGGGTTGTCTTTCGTGAACGCCGCGTCCCACACGAGCGACGAAGCATGGCCGTAAAACTTTCCCTTTTCCACGGCGTAGAGCGGGCTGGTGGGGATGAAGTCGCCCTGATTGTCGGTGACCCAGAGGGTGCCGTCGGGGCCGCGGCAGAGCCCGTTGTTTGCGCGGAAGCCGCTCGCCCACGGGATGAGTGAGCCGTCGGGTTTGATTTTCACGACCCAGCCGCGCCACTCGACGGCGGAGAAATTCCGCCCGCGCCGCCCGATCGGCGAATAGCGGCCGCGGGTGTGAGCGAAGGTGGGGCCGTTGTGCGAGGCAGTGCCGATGTTGAGGAACCAATTACCCTCGCCATCCGGCACGGGACCGACGACCGACTCGTGATACGCGCCGCTCACGCCCCACGCATCGGAGACGGTGTCGTAGCGGTCGGCCACGCCGTCGCCATCCGTGTCGGTGATGCGCGTGAGCTCAGGGAAGGTCGGGACGAGCAGTTGATTGTCCTTTTCCACCAGCACGCCGAGCGGCTCGTGCAGCGACTGATTGGAAAAAACGCGCCACTCGAATTCCGCGGGATCTTTCGACGGCTTGCCGATGATGATGCCGGAGCGGCGCGTGACGACGACCAGTTCGCCCTTGGAGTTGAAGGCGAGGCCGCCGATTTCCGGCGCGACGCCGGCGGGCACTTTGATTTCCTCGACGAGGTAGGGCTCCGCCGCCGCGGCGGGAATATCGAAATCCGAAATCCGAAATCCGAAACAAACGACGAGGAGAATTTTGGAAAGGAAGGAAAGGCAGCGAATGGAAAGCCATTTTCCGGCTTTCATTTCTTTTGTTCCGATTGTTTCGGATTTCGGATTTTGGGATTCGGATTTCATCGCTTATGGCTCACCCGCGCTGGTTTTCTTTTTCGTCGGATCGGGCTTGTAGGTTTCGCCCGGCGCGAACTTCACCAGCAGCATGAAGTGGTCGCCGTGGTCGGCGGGAATCTCGAGAGTGTCGCCGTTCCAGCTCCCCTGGTCGCAGGAGATTTGTTTCCGGATCGCAGGATCGAAGACCAATCGCGTGGGCTCCGGCGGCCGCTCGACGCGGTAGTGAACCATGAAGCTGCCGGGGTCCGCGGGCACGATGTGCTCGTGGATGGTCACGTCGCCGATTTCGTAGGTGAATTGCGGTGCGCCGCTCAGCACCTTGTAGCCGCGAAACTTCGGCCGCTGCTTCGCGTCGCCGATGCGGAACGGCAGCGCGCCCCCGGCTTTGTAAACGATCTGGCCGTCGATCTCGGGCCGGTAGTCATTGCCGCTCCGTCCGCCGCCGGTGCCTGCGCCCCAGTAGGCCGTGAGGTCGAGGAAACCGCCGGTCCACGCGTAGAGCAGGCGGCACTCGGTGGCGTCCCAGACGTAGGAAAAATCGCGGCCGAAATTCACCGCGATTCCGCACGGGAGGCCGTCTTCGGGGGGCACATCCTTGCCCTCCACATCCTGTCCGGTGCTCGGATTGTAAGGCCGCGCGGGCAGGCCGCGATCGTGATGCGCGAGCACCTCCTCTCCGAGCTTCGGGTTCGGCACGAAGGAACGCAGCACAAAGGGATGCTGGCGGGTGCCCATCGGCGTGGGGGTGACGCCGCTCGCTTTCAACGCATCGACCAGGTTGGCTGAGCTCAGCTTTTCCACCAGCGGACTCTCCAGCTTGTCGTTCTTTTGCCTCACCCGCATCACCCCGCGCATGATCGTGCCGTGACCCGGGAAGGTGCAGACGTACGGATATTCGCCGGCGTTCTCCGGCGCCTTGAATTTCAGCACCTCGGATACGCCGGGGTTGACGATCTTCGAGGCCGCGAGCACATCCGCGGATTCGGGGACGTAGTCCTTCGCCAGGCCATTGGTGCCCATGGCCATCGCCTGCACGACGATCTCGTCCGCCTTGCCCTGCTGCACGACGACGAGATTGTGCGGCATGATGCAGGTGTTCTTGAGCGTGAGTTCCAGCTCGGCACCGGTGCGCACATCGAAGCGCGTGGTGGCGTAGCGGAGGGCGCCGGGGACGACTTCGATGGTCAGCCGCGTGGGCTTGGGTGGCCTGGCGATTTTTGGCGGATCGGCGGCCCACGAAGTCGTCGCGAAGACGCCAAGCAGAACGAGGAGCGGGGAGCGAATCATGTGGTAAGCGTGATGGACGCGATGGGTTGGAACGGCGAAGAATTAAGCCGACCGATGAGCGAAGTCCCGCGTTTCTTTCTACCTATTCTGGTCATCGTTGCGTCGCTCATTGGAATGACGGGAGCGTCAGCGACGGAGCAGCGTTTTGTTTTTGAGAAAGCGGAAATGGGCGTGCCCTTTCGCATCACGCTCTACGCAGCGGATGAAGCGACCGCGCGCGCCGCGGCGGACGCGGCCTTTGCGCGCGTGGAGGTGCTCAATTCCATCCTCAGCGACTACGACCCCGACTCGGAACTAAGCCGCCTCGCGCGCACCTCGGGCCAGGGACGTGTGATCCCCGTGAGCACCGATCTCTGGCGCGTGCTCGCGCTGTCGCAGGAGATCGCGGAGCGCACCGACGGAGCCTTCGACATCACCATCGGCCCGCTCGTGAATCTCTGGCGCCGCGCGCGGCGAAAGCACGAACTCCCCGAGCCCGAACTGATTGCCGAAATGCGCGCGCGCGTCGGCTTTCGCAAGCTCCGGCTCGATCCCGAACATCGCACCGCCGAACTGCTCGTTCCCGAGATGCGGCTCGACGTGGGCGGAATCGCCAAGGGCTTCGCCGTGGACGAAGCGCTCAAGGTGCTGGCCGCGCACAGGATCACGCGCGCGCTGGTGGCGGCGAGCGGCGACATCGGCGCGAGCGGCCCGCCGCCCGATCAGCCCGGATGGCGCATCGAGGTCGCCGCGCTCGATGCCGCGGGCGCGCCGCCGGCGGAACTCGTGTGGCTGTGCCGCTCCGCCGTCTCCACCGCCGGCGACACCTTTCAACGGGTGGAGATCGAGGGCGTGCGTTACTCGCACATCGTCGATCCGCGCACCGGGCTCGGCATCACCGACCACAGCCTCGTCACCGTCCTCGGGCCCGATTGCACCACCACCGATTCGTGGGAAACCACCATCACCGTCCTCGGGCCGGAGCGCGGTCTGAAGATCATCGAGGACATCCCCGGCACCGCGGTGCACATCGTGCGAAAGCCGGGATCGCGCATCGAGATCCACGACTCCTCGCGCTGGCGGGCGCTGGCTGCCCCGCGTCCGTGAAACTCCCCCGGGGCGCTCGCGCAACGGCCCATATCTGTTTAGCCTCTCGCAGCGGAGCGGGAGCTTGCGGCGAAGCCGCTCCTCCCTGTCATTCTGAGCTTGCGAAGAACCTCTGACTTTCGCGGGCAGCGGCGGTGCGGAGCCATCGCACTCCCCACGCTCCCCACCGCCGCTGCTCACTTGGATCAGAGATTCTTCGCAAGCTCAGAATGACGGGTGGAGAAGCGGCTTCGCCGCCCGAAACGCCAGCCGCGGAGCCGTCGCGCCAGCGCGCTCGGGTGGGGCTACGGCGTCACCTGCCGGCCCGGTTCCTTCGGCGCGTGTTTGAGTTCGTAAGTCTTCGCCACGCTGAGGAATTCGTAGAAGCCGTGGAGCCGCGCGAAGTAATAACCTTCCCGCCCGTCGAGGAAGCCGCGCTGCCAGACATAGACGTACAAAAAGCGCAGCAGTCCGCGGAAGGGCAGGGCTTGCGAGAGTTGCTTGAGCCGGCGACGGAGCCCGACCTCGCCGCTCTGCAACTGCTCGCGACTGGAGCGAAGGAAACGATCGAGCGCCACGCGCGCTTCCCAGTTCGAGTAGCGATTGTGCTTTTCCACAAAGACGGCGACGGAGGGAAATGCGTAGTGGTCCATCTCGCTGCGGAGATGGCCGATCGGGCCGTTCACCACCACATGTTCGTGGACTTCGTTGTCGCCGCTCTGGGTGTCGATGTCGGTGAGCTTTTCGTAGCGGCCGAGGCGATGTTTGAAGAGGCGCAGGTTCCAGTTTGGGTAATAGGCGTGCCGCAGCCAGCGGCCCATGAACATGAAGCGCCGGTTGATCCAGTATCCGGCCACGGCGTGCTGCGGATCGGAAACGATGGCGCGAAATTCCGCCTCCGTTTCCGGCGGGAGCACTTCGTCGGCATCGAGGATGAAAACCCATTCGTGACGGAAAGGGAGATTCTCCAGCGCCCAATTCTTTTTCTTCGGCCAGGTGCCGTTGAATGCGAACTGCACCACCTTCGCGCCGTGCTCCTCCGCGATCTTCACCGAGCCATCGGTGCTCTGCGAATCCACGACGAAAATCTCGTCGGCCCAGCGGACCGACGCGAGGCAGCGCGGCAGATTCGCCGCTTCGTTGCGGATCGGGATGAGAATGGAAACCGGGACCAAGGGGAGGGTGGGTGAAGATTTGCCTCGTGAATCAGAGGGTGGACCGAAAGGCGTTTGGACGGGTGGAGCGGAATCGCCTGGCGCGCAGCGCCCCATCGCAAGCCGTCGTCCTGAGCTTGCGAAGGACCTCTGACTTCCGTGGGCAGCGGCGGTGCGGAGCACCTTGGCGCGCGCTCCGCACCCCCTCCGCCCGCGGATGCGAGAGATCCTTCGGCAAGCTCAGGATGACATTATTGGGAGGGAGCGCTACGCGCCGGTTCGTGCCTCCCCGCACGTCGGCCCGACTTTCGCCCCCGCGTCGTAAAACTCGTTTCACACCCGCTCAATAAAAATAAACATCCGTGCTCGTCACACCCACCCGGCACGGCCCCACCGACTCAAAGGTGCGCACCGACTTCGCCGAGTTCGCCTGCTTCAGTTGCTGATAGCGCCACGAATCATCGACCACGATCATCCCGCCTTTCTTGACGTAAGATTCCGCGCGATGGAAACAAATCGGCCGGATGTCGGCGCCCCAGTCCTGTCCATCCACGACGATGATGTCGTAGGTCTTGCCGCCCTCCAGCGCCTGGAGGTACGCCGAGTTTTCGAAATCGACCGGCGCTTTGAAGTCATAAGGCCGGAGCAAGAGTTCGGCGTTCTTCAGATTCTGCGCGGCGAGCGCGGCCACGACTGCGTCCCGCCAATCCCCATGATCTTCCACCGCGGTGACCGACTTGCACCGCTGGGCAAAAAAGAGCGTCGATCCGCCGCTGCCATATTCGAAGATCTCCATGTCGGGCCGGCACTGCTTTCCGATGAAATCGATCGCCGCGAAAGACCACCACGGGATGCGCAGATCCACGGGGCGCCGGTTCCAGATCGGAAGTGCGCTGAGGTAACGAGGCAGATATTGCGGCTGGAAAAGCGTGGCCGCGGCGAGTTTGGCGACGCGCTGGGGGTTCGAGAGGTTCATGAAGAGGTGGGATTGAACGTGGTTATCTAAGGTTTGCCCAGCGGCCGTGCAGGATTCCCAGCGACCATCGCGCCATCCGCCACATCTTTCGTGACCACGGCACACGCGCCGACCACGGCCCGCCGGCCGATCTTCACGCCGGGTAGGATGAATGCGCGCGCGCCGATGAAAGCGTCTTCGCCGATGTGGATCGCGGCGACCTGGAGCGGGAGAGCGGGGTCTTCGAGCGCGTGCGTGCCCGTGCAGAGGTAAGCTTCCTGCGCAACGATCGCCCGCGCGCCGACCTCGATTTCCCCGAGGCTGTAGGCATTGGCGCGGTCGCCGAGGCAGGCACGATCATGGAGGGTGAGGCGCCACGGGATCTGGATGCGCGCGCGCTGATGCACAAAGGGCAGCCCGTGAATTTTGGCGCCGAACATTTTCAACCAAAACAGCCGCCAGCGATTCCCGGGCTTCGGCGTCCAGACGCAAAACAGCATCCAGCAATATTCCCAGGCGAGCATCGCGATTCGCTCGCGGACCGACCACGGAGATTCGTGGGCCGATTGCTGGTCGAAGGTTTTCACGCGGCGGAAATATGCGGGTGGGCGCACACCGATTGAAAGTCTTCTAGATATGCCGACGCGATTCGCTCGACGCCGAAGTCCTGCGCCCGTCCGAGCGCGCGCGCGCCGGTCTGCGCGAGCGTTTCCGGGACGCGGAGCAGGATCGCGAGTTTGTCCGCGAGCGCTTGCGCCGGGTCGGCCGCGCGGTGATCGAAGATGAAGCCGTTCACGTCGTCGTCGAGGAACTCGCCGAAGCACGCGAGATTCGAAACCAGCGGCGGACAGCCACAGGCCATCGCCTCGAGCGGCGCCACCCCGAAGGTCTCGCCGCGCTCGGCGATCGAGGGATAAACGAAGAGCGATGCACGGGCGTAATACTCGTCGAGCTTCACCGGATCGAAGACCGGCCCGACCCACTCCACATGATCGCCGAGCGGGCCGGCGAGTTGTCTGAGCTCCGCCTCGAAGGCCTCTCCGCCGCCACCCGCATTCGCGGCCGCGGGACCGACGATCACCAGACGCCAGTCCCCGCGCGCCTCGGCCGGCAGGCGCCGGAAAGCCTCGATGAGCAGATGAATCCCTTTCTCGGGATGAATGCGGCCCACGAACAGAATTTCCTGCCGGCGCGCCGCGGGCGCCGCGGGCGCGAGGTTGCGCACCACGGGATTCGGAATGTATCGGATGCGCTCGGCGAGTTGCGGAGCCTCGACCACCATCGCTTCGAGAATGATCCGCGACACCGTCTGCAAGCGGGCGGCGTGGCCGTAGAAGCGCATCTGGCCGCGCGGATAGCGGGCCACGTGGACGTAGAGCCGGCCAAACTTCTCGCTGCGAATGAGCACCGGCAGCCAGAAGGTATTGGTCACAAGCACGTCGGCGGGTGGCAGCTTCCGCACGATCCGCATCGAGTAGAGGAGGTCGAAGAATTTCAGCGCGAGCAACGAACGCGGCGCATCGTGGCCCCGCACGCGCAGGTGGCGCACGCCGCCGATCGTTTCATCGTCGGGCAGTCCGCTGAACTGCCGCGAGAGATGCGTGACCGAGTGCCCGCGCCGGACGAACTCCTGACCGAGGGCGAACCAGATCTTCTCAATCGCTCCTCCGCGCAACGGCGGCACGGGGAGGAAGGCGCCCTGGACGATGGTGATCTTCACTGCGGGCGCATGGGTGGAAAAGGGGGGCGATGAAGCGAAAAACGACGACGGGCGGAGAGCGCATAGCACGCACGCGGCGGGCCACTCAACTTGATATTGCTTCCGCTACTCGATCTGCGCTCCGGGTTCCGGCACGCGTCCCGCTATCCAGCGGACAAACTTCACCCCACCCCCTCTTGCGACAATCGTTACAGACATCAGGACCTTTCCCCTTGACCGGAAAAGCATGCGGCCAATATTCGGCCCTCACATGGCTCCCATAGCCGAGTCCGCTCAGGGTCAACGAGGCTCCGAAGTCGTCGTTCCCCCGGATGACGAGACGATGCGGCGTGCGGTGTTGATTCGTCTCTTCGAGGAAAAACTTCTCTCCCTGTTCTCCGAGGGCCGCCTCTCCGGCACGGTTCATACCTGCATCGGCCAGGAGATGACGGCGGTCGCCGTGGCCGCTGCGCTGCTCGAGGGCGATTGGATTTTCAGCAATCACCGCTGCCACGGACACTACCTCGCCTGGACCGATGACGTGCGCGGCCTGCTCGGCGAAATCATGGGCCTGCCTGCCGGGATCTGCGAGGGACGGGGCGGCAGCCAGCACATTTGCCGCGGGCGCTTCCTGAGCAATGGCGTGCAGGGCGGCGGCGTGCCCATCGCCGCAGGCTGCGCGGCGGCGCTGAAGATCGAGGCCGCGGGCGGCATTGCGGTGGCCTTCATCGGCGATGGCACACTCGGCCAGGGCGTGGTCTATGAGACGCTGAACTTGGCGAGCAAGTGGTCGCTGCCGCTGCTCATCGTGCTGGAGAAAAACAATTACGCGCAGAGCACCGCCACGGAAACGACGATCGCCGGGAGCATCCGCGGCCGCTTCGAGGCGTTCGGAGTCCGCTACTCGGAAGGCGACATCTGGGAGCGGGAGGCGTTGTTCACCACGGTGCGCGAGGCGGCGGAATATGTGCGCCGCGAGCGGAGGCCGGCGGCGGTTTGCATCGAGTGTTTCCGGCTCAAGGCCCACTCGAAAGGCGACGACAACCGCACCCTGGAATTGATCGCGGAGTTCATCGCGCGCGATCCGATCTACCTTTTCGAAGAGCAATTTCCTGAAGCGTATTCCCGGATGCGGGAGGAGGGCGAAAATCGTCTGCGCGTGGCGCTCGCGGAGCTCGAACTCGCGCCCCAGGCAGCGCTCCCGCCCATTCCTTTACCCAAATCCGCGCCGGCCTGGAAACCGGTCGCGCTCGATCCCGAAATCTCCTCGGCGCATACGCAGCCTCGTGTGCTTGAACGCGTGCGCGAGGGCCTGCGCCACCTGCTCGCCACCGATGCGAAAGTCATCCTGCTCGGCGAGGACATGGAGGATCCGTATGGCGGCGCGTTCAAGGCGTCGAAGGGGCTGAGCACCGACTTCCCCGGACGGGTGCGAAACACGCCGATCAGCGAGGCGGCCATCACCGGCCTCGGCAACGGGCTCGCGCTCGCGGGACTGCGCCCGGTGGTCGAAATCATGTTCGGCGATTTCATCACTCTCGCGGCCGATCAGATCATCAATCAGGCGAGTAAATTTGCCTACATGTACGCCGGGCAGGTCGCGGTGCCGGTGATCATCCGCGCCTCGATGGGCGGCAAACGCGGCTACGGCGCGACGCACAGCCAGTGCCTCGAGAAGCACTTCTTCGGCACGCCCGGCTTGAACATCGTGGCGCTCAACTCCGTGTGCGATCCCGCGCTGCTCCTGCATCGCATTCATCAGCACCTCAACGAGCCGTGCCTGCTCATCGAGAACAAACTGCTCTACGGAATGAGCGTTCACCCGCAGTCGCCCGATGGCCGCGTCTGGATGGCGGACGGCGCGGACTTTCCCACGCTCAAACTCGCCGCGCCGGGACGCGCGAGCATCACGGTGGTGACCTATGGCGGAATGGTCGATGAGGTCGAGGAGGCGACGCGGCTGGCTTTCGAGGACGACGAGATCGTCGCCGAAGTCATCGTGCCGACGCGGGTCTTCCCGCTCGATGTCACCGCGATCCTCGAGTCGGTCGGGCGCACCGGTCGCCTGCTCGTGGTCGAGGAAGGCCAGGGATTTGCCGGCTTCGGTGCGGAGGTGCTGGCCACTTGCACCGAGCGACTGCCCGGCGTCGCCTTGCGCGCGGCGCGGGTCTGCGCCGAGCCGCACCCGATTCCCTGCTCCCGCGAACTCGAGAAGCACGCGCTCCCGGGCACGGGCGAAGTCCTCCGCGCGCTCCGCGATCTCGCCCAGGCATGAAGCCATTCGTCGAGGTCAAGGTCCCCGTCGAGAACGTGAACGACGTCACCGCGCGCCTGCTCGCGTGGCGGTTCGCGTCCGGGGCGAACGTCACCGAAGGCGACACTCTCGCGGAGATGGAGACGACGAAGGCTGTCTTCGAAGTACCTTCGCCCGCCACCGGCATCGTGCAGTACGCGTGGTCCACCTCGACGGAAGTGCCCGTCGGCGATGTCCTCTGCCGCATCTACACGGAGGGTCTCCCCGATGTGACCGAGACCGCGCCGACTCCGGCTGCATCCGCGGGCAGCGCGGCGACCCAGATCGTTTTCAGCAAGAAGGCGCGCGAACTCCTCGCGCAGTCCGGCCTGACGGAAAGCGACTTTGCGGGCGCGACCTTCGTGACCGAGGCCGACATTCGCGAGAAGATGAACGGTCGCGCAGCGACTCCCGCGGCGGCGTCCGTCGCGCCGCCGCCGGTCGTGGACAAGGCGGCGCCACCCGCGGAGGAAGGCGACCTCATTCCCCTGGAGCGCGCGAAGCTCTACGAAAACCGCGAGCTCCTCAGCGCCGCGCGGTCGGTTCTCCGCAGCACGCTCTTCCATCTCTGCCCCGCGCCCGGCTTGCAGGAAGCCTGCGAGCGGCAGAACCCGCCCGTCGATCGGCTCCCGCTCATCTTCTTCGAGATCGTGCGCCTGCTCGTGAAATTCCGTTCGCTCAACGCCTGCTTCCATGCGGACGCGATGCATCAATACCGCCACGTAAATCTCGGCTTCGCGGCGGACATGGGCCACGGCCTCAAGGTGCTCGTCATCCGCCGCGCGGAGGAACTCAGCTTCGCCGCGCTCGCTGCGAAAGTGGAGGACGTGCTCGTGAAGTATTCCACCAATACCCTCGCCGTCGCCGACGTGACCGGGTCCACCTTCACCATCACCGATCTCTCCGGCGAAGGCGTGTTCACCTTCGACCCGATCATCAACACCAACCAGGCGGCGATCCTCGGCATCGGCACCGATCAGCCCGGCGGCTTCCTGCTCAGTTGCGCGTTCGATCATCGGATCAACGGCGGCCGCGTCGTCGCGGAATTCCTGCGGGAACTTTCCGCGCGTCTGGTCAGCCAGGCGAAATCGCTCCAGGGCGCACGCGAAAAATCCTGCGCCCACTGCCTTCTCACCGCCTCGGCCATTCGCAGCCGCGGACACATGCTCATCGCGAGCGCGGAGCCGGAGGGTTACGTCTGCTCGATCTGTCTCGCTGGTTATTAAGATGAAAGATTCCGTCCCCTCGGTCGTCGCTCGGTTTTTTAATGTCGCGGAGTCTGACCTCGCCGACTCCTTCGTCCTGCCTCCCGAGCGGCTTCAGGGCTCGATCTCGCGACGCATCCTTCACGCCGCGATCAAGCGCATGGCGGGCGCGGACCTGCCCGGCGTGTGGAAGGCAGTGACCTACGGCGAACTGATCGGTGGCGCCACCGCAGTCGCGCCCGCCGCCGCCATTTCCACGTCGCCCGCGCGCAAGGGATCCGGCGGGAAAGCGACGCACGCCGTGGGCATCGACATCGAGCAGACCGCGCATCTCCCGTGGTCGGGCGATCCGTCCAGCGATCCCTTTTACGTCGAGAATTTCACCCCAGCCGAGACCGCGTATGCGCTGCGTCAGAGCGATCCGCGCCAGACGCTCTGCGGCCTGTGGTGCGCGAAGGAGGCGACGATCAAATGCGGGCCGGAACTCGCGGCGTTGCAACCGGCGCAGATCGAAATCCTGCATGACGAAAACGGTCGTCCACGGCTCACCGTCGAAGGCGCGGACATCGGCTGCGAAGTGAGCATCAGCCACGCCGATGGCACCGCGGTCGCCGTCTGCATCCGCTATCTCCGGCCGCCCTCTGCGCCAGCGGTTGCCCCGATGCGTCCCGCCGAATCTCTTCCGGCCGGATCGCGCTGGCCCGGCGCGCTGGCGCTGATCCTGAGCGTGGCAGCCTTGATCGTCGCGCTCGTGAGCCTGCTGACACGCTAAACGTTTCATAACGCGGGGCATTGGACATTGGAGACAGCGCGGATTGCGTCGGAACTCTCCCGCGCGCAGCGCCACCGAAAACCCAGTCATTCTGAGCTAGCGAAGAATCACTGACTTCCGCGGGCGGAGGCGGTGCGGAGGGATGCACTCCGGCTTCCCTCACCTCCGCCCTCGGATGCGAGAGATCCTTCGACTCCGCGCCGCGCCGCCTTCGCCCCCGCGGCGCTCCGCTCAGGATGACGGCGTTTTTTTCGCCCGCACCCTCGATGCTCTACCGCTTCAAGGACCGAAACTTCGCCAGCTCCGTCTGCACTTCGCGGGCGGTGAGCGAGAGCGTGCGATTGCGCGCCGCGTTTTCCTCGGGGGTCGTGGCCGGGGTTTGAGTGTAGGTGCGCACGGCCTCACCGTAGCCGATCACCGCGTTGAGCAGCGGCAGCGAGCGTGGGTCGAAGTGCTGTTTCACCTCGTCCAGGCGCGCGACTTCGGCCTGCGCCACTGCGTTCGGCATCTTGGTCAAATCCTGCGGCGTCCGCGATTGCACCGCAGCGAAAACGGTCGGCGCGAGATTCTCGATCGCGTAGAGCGTGCCGTCGGCGGAAAGCTTCTCGAACTGCCCCGTGGTCACGCGCAGGAGCAGCCGGGCGCTCAGACAGGTGGGCGTCGCGGTCAGCGTCTGGCGCAGCGATTCCTGCACCTCTGGATCGCGCAGGACCACGTCAGCCTTGGCGTCCGGCGCGTTGAGGAGCTTTTGCACTTCGTTGAAGGACTCGAGTCCTCTGGCCATCTGCGGCGAGGGTTTGCTGTCCGCGATCTCCTTTACGTCCTCGTAGGAATTCACCGAGTAGAACTGCGTCTTCGAAAAAACGTTCAGCCCCGAGCTGATCATCAAGTCCGTGACCTGCCCCACTTGCTTCTCGGTCATCACCACCCGCTTCGCGCCCGCCTTGATCACCGCGAGCAGCCGCGGGATCGCATCCTTCACGGGCTGCACATCGCCATCCGCCTCGAAGGTGCCGATCGCCATGAATCCGGGCTCGGGCGTCCAGCCACCGAGCGCCGCATCGAGAGCGACGGCGAGGCCGAGGCCCGACGCGGCAAGATCCTGCGCCGAGACCGAGCCGGTGAAAGTGATTTCGATCCGGCCCGTCTTCAACTTGCCGGGATGGAGCTTTTCGATCTGCGCGCTGACCGCCCGGAGCACCTGACCCGCCTCGGGCGGCACGCGCTGGGTGAAGACCGCGCCGCCCACGCCGCGAGCCATCTTCACCTCGACGTGCGCGATGGCCGCCGAGGGACGCACGCCCAGTTGCGGCGGCAGGAGCAGCGGGACATTGACGACCGTGAGGCCCGGCGCGGGCGGCGAGGCGGGAACCTGTGCGCGCAGCGGAGTGGCGAACGCGGCGAACAACAGCACCACGCGAAGGAAGCGAATCAAAACCATGGGAATCGAGGACATGAAAGGGTGCGCATCTACGATAGGCAGGGCCGCGAGGCAAGTGGGGGAATGAAGGAATCCAAAGCCCGTTCCTGCCCGCCTCCGTTCGGAGTGACGGAATCCTACGGCACCAACAATACCGTGAGCTTCTTCGGGCCGTGGGCGCCGAGGACGAGGATGCGTTCGATGTCGCCGGTGCGGCTCGGGCCGGTGATGAAGCCCACGAAGCTCGGATAATCCGCGCCATACTTTTTTGCGAGCCGCTCGTAGGCGGCCGGGAGATCGGAAACGAGCTGCTCCTTCCGCGCGATGACGATGTGGTGAGGTGGCAGCACGCTCAGCGTCCGTCCGCCGGAACTCAGCGACGTGACGCATGCCGAACCGGTCTGCGCCACCAGCGACTCGCACTCCGTGAGCCCGGCGTCGCATGCCTCGAGCGCATCGCGATCGTAGCCGGCTTCGAGGCGCAGCAGGCTCAGTGTGGGGGGTAATTCGGTGGCGACCGCGTCGTTCAGCGAACCACCATGCAGCGCGAGCGTCTTCCATCCCCCTTCGCTGGCGAGTGCCGCGATGTGCTTCGCTGCCGCGGAGATCGAGGCGCACACCTTGAACTCCGTGCGCAGCATCTCGGAAAGTTTGGCGAATGCAGCCACACGGTCATCGGGCGATTCGCCGACCGGCGGCATCCACTCGCGGAAAGGCGCGGTGACGGAATGCGTGCCGGATTTCGCCGGTGCCTCGTGATGACGCGGTGCGGTTTCGCGCAGTGCTTCGGTGATCCGGCCGAGGATGGCTTCGCGATCGCCGTTCATTTGCGCGCCGCCTTTCGCTGCCGCCAGTAGTCGCCAAAGGTCGGCGACTGCGCCTGCGGGAATTCCCGCGTGTTGGTCCACGACGCGAGCGGGTCGAGTCCGCTGTCTTGTAGAAACGGAAGGAACCACTGTCCGACCGGCGCGAACCGCGCCGCCAGGCGGTAGGCCCACGGACGCTTCATCAACTGCACAAAGCCGAACCAGATGAGGCGCTCCCACCACACCTTCTTTTCCGCGACCGCGTTGCGGCGGTTGTGGAGCAGGTGGTGATGGATGTCGATCTTCACCGGACACGCTTCGGTGCATGCGCCGCAGAGCGACGACGCGCCGCTCAAGTGCTTCCAATCCTGCAAGCCGCGGAAGTGCGGCGTGATCACCGAGCCGATCGGCCCCTGGTAGGTCGTGCCGTAGGCGTGGCCGCCGATATTCTTGAAAATGGGGCAGACATTGAGGCACGCACCGCAGCGGATGCAGTGCAGCGCATCGCGTTGCTCGGCGTCGGCGAGCAGTCGGGTGCGATGATTGTCGAGCAGCACGACGTGGAATTCCTCCGGCCCGTCGATTTCGCCCTCCTGCCGCGGGCCGCCGTACATCGAGTTGTAGCAGGTGATGTTTTGTCCGGTGCCCGCAGTCGCGAGCATCGGCAGGAGCAGCGCCAGGTCGGCGAGCTTGGGCACCACCTTCTCGATGCCGACGAGCGCGACGTGAATCTTCGGCATCGCCGTGGTCAGCCGCGCGTTGCCCTCATTCTCGGTGATCGAGATCATGCCCGTCTCGGCGACGATGAAATTCGCGCCCGAGATACCCATGTCCGCAGTGATGTAGTGGCGGCGCATCCAGCGGCGCGCGATCATCGTCAGTTCCTCGGGCGAATCCGTGGGCGCGCTGCCGAGTTCCTTTTCAAAGAGCGCGCTGATCTCGTCGCGCTTCATGTGCATGCACGGGAAGACGAAATGATACGGCGGCTCATGTGCGAGTTGCTGGATGAACTCGCCGAGATCGCTCTCCACGACCTCGTATCCTTCCTTCTCGAGCGCGTCGTTGAGATGGATTTCCTCACTCGTCATCGCCTTCGACTTGATGATCGATTTCACGCCGCGCTCGCGGGCGAGGTTGAGAATGTATTCACGAGCCTGCGCACTGTTGCTCGCCCAGAAAACCTTCCCGCCGCGCGCGGTGAACTTCGCTTCAAATTCCGGCAGGTATCGATCGAGGTGATTGACGCCCTCGTATTTGATCGCCGCCGCCGCTTCGCGCGCATGCTGCCAGTCGGCGAACGCCGACTTGCTCTCGTCCCGCTTCACCTCATAGCCATGCATCGCCTTGCGAATGAAGGCGCGGCGCGGCACATCCGCCGTCGTCCGATCGGAATCGACGTGGAACTGCGTCTGGGGGTCAGACTCCTCGATCATACGCTCGCGAGCACTTCCGCCAGGTGCAGGCTCTTCACCGTGCGCGGGCTGTGGCGGTTCAGGTAGCCTTGGATTTGCATGAGGCAGCTCGAGTCGTTGCTCACGACATACTCAACGCCCGAGTCGAGGATCGAGTTGCATTTTACTTCGGCCATCGCGGTCGAAATCTGCGGGTATTTCACGGCGAACATTCCGCCGAAACCGCAGCACGCCTCAGCCTCGCCCATCTCGACGAGTTCCAGTCCTTTTACGTTGCGGAGCAACTCGCGCGGCGCCTCTTTAGTGCCTAGTTCGCGGAGGCCGTGGCAGCCGTCGTGGAAGGTGACCTTGCCCTCGAACTTCGCGCCCACGTCGCGCACGCCGAGCTTCTTCACGAGGAATTCCGAGAACTCAAACGTCTTGGCGGACAGCGCTTTCGCGGCGTCGAGTTGCGGCGTGTCTTTGAAAAGCTCGGGGTAGAAAACCTTGAACATCGCGCCGCAGGAACCAGAGCCGGAGACGATGACTTCCGCGTCGCGAAAGGCCTCGAGTTGCTTCGTGGCGACGACACGCGCTTCGTCCCAAAAGCCGGAGTTGAATGGCGGCTGGCCGCAGCAGGTTTGGTTCTCCGGATATTCCACCTCGTGCCCGAGCCGCTCCAGCACCTGCACCATGGAGATCGCGACGTGCGGGTAGAGCGAGTCGATGAAGCAGGGGACGAAGAGCGTGATGCGCATGGAGTCGGAGCGACAGGTTTTCGACGGGAAAGGCGCGCTTGTCCAGCGTGGGCGCGCTGCGTGTCATAAGGAAAAGGGGCGCTTGCCAGCGGAACATCGGCGGCTAGTTTCGCGGCAGTTCTTTAGAAAAAGTAATCAGCAAACGCATCAAGAGTGACCTGTTCATAGCGAGCGGGTCCGCCAACCTGGTAGGAGTAAACCAAGGTGGATGCCCGCGGCGAAAGCGCCGCGTGCGATGTGCGCCACAGCTTGTCTGCTCGTGGCGAACGAAACTCCCTTGATGTGCCTGCGCCAACTCAACACTGACACAGACACCAATGAACAACTTCTCCCTCCGGGTGAATCCCGAAAATCCGAACCACCACTTGTGGAATAACAATGGCACCTGGTTCATCCACTACGTCGTGCATCCCACGCCGATCACAAAGGAACGCGTGCGCCGCTCGCTCGGCACCAAGTCGCTCGACGAAGCGCGGGCGCGGCGGGACGCCCTCTTCGCCAGCAGCGGACTGGCGCGGAATTAGCAAACCGTAGGCGCGTGCCTCTGGCCGCGCAACGCGCCGCCCCAGGACGACCGCACGGCCATCAACCCCGGGTCTTGGGTTGCCGGTGGGCGCAAGACGGACTGGCACGTTGCGAGGCGGGACGCGCTCGCCTACGCGCGGACGGCGAGCATTCGCTCGACGTATTTGGCGAGCAGGTCGAATTCGAGGTTCACGCGATCGCCCGCGTGGCGCGTGTGCAAATTTGTCCCCGCGATGGTGTGCGGGATGAGCCAGACCACGAAGCTCGTCTCGCGAACCTCGGCGACGGTGAGGCTGATGCCGTCGATCGCGATCGATCCCTTGAAGGCGACGTACTGCGCGAACTCGCGCGGCAGGGCGATCTCGAGGCGGTGATCGGAGCCGTGGGATTCGAGGGCGAGGATCTCGCTCGCGCAATCGACGTGCCCCTGCACGAAGTGCCCGCCGAGCCGCGCATTCGCGGCCAGGGCGCGTTCGAGATTGACCCGTGATCCGACCGTGGCGCCGCGCAGACTCGTGCATTCGAGCGTTTCGTGGAGCAGATCGAAAGTGATCGTTTCCACATCCTGCGCGACGGACGTGAGGCAGCAGCCATTGACCGCGATGCTATCGCCGATCGCCACTTCACCGGCGATGGCCGGCGCGCGGACCACCAGGCGCGCGCCCGAGGTGGCGATCTCGATGGCGGCGACTTCGCCCGTGGTTTCGACAAGGCCGGTAAACATGGCAGGAAGACTAGAAGAGCCGCCAGCGCGAGAAGAAGAGAATCCCCACGACAAAGAGAAATGGCAGCAGGATGGGGATCGAGTAGCGGGTGATGTATCCGATGAAAGTCGGGGTCTTCACGCCCTGCTGAGTCGCGATCGATTTGACCATGAAGTTGGGGCCGTTGCCGATGTAGGTCATCGCACCAAAGAAGACCGCGCCGATGGAGATCGCGACCAGGAAATGATCGTGCTCGGCGATGAACTGCTGCATCTGCGCGGGATCGTTCATGTTCAAATCGTACAGCCCGAATGCCGTGGCCAGAAAGGCGAGATAGGTGGGCGCGTTGTCGAGAATTCCGCTCAGCAACCCGGTGCCCCAGTAGAACTGCATCTCGCTGCTCAGCCCCAACTGCTTCGCATGGAGCGCGAGGTTTTCCAGCGCAGGCACCATGGTCGCGAAGATGCCGAGGAAGAGCCAGGCGACTTCCTTGATGGGATGAAAGTTGAAGTCGTTGGCCTGATGAATGTGGGCCCGGGTGGCGAACCACGAACCGATTGCCGCGCCGGCCATGATGGCTTCGCGCCAGCCGGGGGGCATGAAGACGCCGGCGAGGATCGCGACGATGAAAACGAGATTGTGCAGTCCGTCAAAGTGCCATTCTTCATGGGCCGTCTCGCGCTCTCGCAGATCTTTCGGCGCGCGCAGAAAGTTCCGGCGATCAAACCAATAGAAGATGCCGATGAGTCCACCGACCCCGATGAGCCACGCCTGCCAGCAGTGCTCGAAGACCCACCAAAATGGCACGCCGCGGAGGTAGCCGAGGAAGAGCGGGGGATCACCGATCGGCGTGAGGCAGCCGCCGACATTGCTCACGATGAAGATGAAAAACACGATGTGAAACGCGGTGATGCGGTAGCGATTCATGCGAATCCACGGGCGGATCAGGAGCATCGACGCGCCGGTGGTGCCGATGACATTGGCGACGATGGCGCCGATGAGGAGAAAGAGGCAGTTGACCCTGGGCGTGGCCTCGCCGGCGACGCGGATGTGGATGCCGCCGCCGACGACATAGAGCGAGCCGATCAGCGCGATGAAGCTCACGTATTCCTGGCCCACATGGAGCAGCGGTGCCGCGTCGCCGAGGATGAACAGATAGTAACCGACGCTGATCGCCCCGAGCCCACAGGCGACGAACGCATAGTTTCGCTCCCACCAGACGTGGAAGGCGAGCGGTCCGATCGCGATGCAGAGCAGGAGCAGCGCGAAAGGCAGCACCATCCAAAGGCTGGGCGGGGAACCGGCCGCGGCGGCGAGCGGGAAGACCATGAGCGGTCAGTGAAAGGGCGAGATGAAGACGCGCATGACGTTCACCCGGCCGCCGGGAAAGTACCAGCGTTTGTCGAACTCGAAACTGCGCTGGTCGGCGCGATAGAGCAGCCAGCTCGGTTTGTTCGGATAGTTCGGATCGTAAACGTCGAACCGGATGTTGCCGTTGGACTCGGGATGCATCGCGTACGCGACCACCACGTGGTTCATGCTCGGGAAACGCGCAAGGTAGAGCGCGCGCAGTTGCCCCCGCTCCATGGACTCGGCCAGCCAGCGCCCGGCGGCGGCCTGGCCCGCGCGGACGTGGCCCGTGGCCATCCGCCAGTTGCCGACGCGCAAATACGAAGGCACCCAGTTGCCCAGGTTCTCCTTGAGCAGTCCCTCGTAGGCGATCGAGAAGGTGTGCAGGTCGCTGAACCCCGGGAACACGATCTTCTCCCGCGGGCCGCGGCTCCAGACCGCGATGCGGCAGAGTTGCTTGATCCGGCGGCGATACTCTTCGCGGGAAAGCTTTGGCTGCCGCGGCTCGAAGCGCGCGAACTGGTGGAACTGCATGACCGCCCGCGCCAGCACGAAGCAGCGGTGTCCGTACTCCACCGGCTTGTCCCGACGGCTGATGTGCAGGCGCCCCTGCTCATCGAGGCCGTAGCGCATCACCGTGTCATTGGAAAAAGCGAAGGTGTCGCGACGCAGATCGAAATCCCGCGCCGACGCCGCGAAGGGGACGATGAGCCACGCGGCCAGCAGAAAAAGAGAGCGTCGAAAGGAATGCACGAGGCGGCAACGAGTCGGGCATTGACGGTGAGGCTGTCAATCTTTGGAAATCCGGCAATCGTTTGCCGTCGCTCCGCTGATGACTGATTCACCCGCCTTCGAAAGCTCTGCCGGACGCGTCTGTCTGTGGCGCCAGGCGGAGTGCCGGGCGCTTTCCATCTGGCCCGCGGCGTTTCACGGTTTGGCGAAGGATCATCGTTATTACGAGATCGTGGCCGACACGTTGGGCGGTGACTTCGATTGCCGAGGCCTCGTCCTCCATGATCATGCGGGCGACCCCGTGGCGGTTCAGCCGTGCTTTTTCGTGGAGCAGGATTTGACTGCGACGGCGCCCGTGTTCGTGCGCGCACTGGTTGCCCGCGTGAGACGCGTGTGGCCGCGGCTGCTCCGGTTGCGGATGCTGATGATCGGCTGCGCGGCGGGTGAAGGACATCCGGTTGCGCCTCAGCACCTTCGAGCATTGATGGAAACCCTGCCCGAGATCGCGCGTTCGCATGGAGCCTCCCTCGTGGTGTGGAAGGACATCCCTTCCTCCCACCGCGCGGATCTCACGCCGCTGGCGAAGCGCTTTCCGCGGATCGCGAGCATGCCGGCCACGCGCCTGGCGCTCGATTTTTCGAGCTTCGACGACTATCTCGCGCGGAAGCTCAGCCACGCGATGCGGAAAAACTTGCGCCGGAAATTCCGCGACCTGGCTGGACGGCCACCGCTGGAGATGACCGTCACTTCATGCGTGGCGGAGGCCGTCGATGAGGTGCATGCGCTATATCTTCAGGTCTTCGCGCGCTCGTCGCTTCGCTTTGAAAAGCTCACCAAGGAAACACTGCTCGAACTCGGCAGCCGCATGCCCGACCGGGTGCGCTTCTTTCAATGGCGCCAGCAGGGCCGGCTCATCGCGTGCAGCGTGTGCCTGGTTCACGATGGCGTGCTTTACGACGAATACCTCGGGCTCGATTACGGCATGGCGCTCGACGCGCATCTCTACTTCGTCACCTTTCGCGATGTGATGTCGTGGGCGATCGCGCAAGGCCTGCGCGAGTATCAAAGCACGCCGCTGAGCTATGATCCGAAGCTGCACCTTGGCTTCCGGCTTGCGCCGCTCGACCTTTACGTCGCGCCCACCGCCGCGTGGGCCCGCCCGCTGATGCGCTTGGTGCTGCCGTGGATTCAGCCGACCCGGGCCGAGCCGCTGCTGCGCAAATTTCCAAACGCCGACGAGCTGTAGTGCGCCGTTCTGAAGGGACGCGCTCCGTCGCGTCCCAGATCCAAACTTAGCGACCAGCTTGCTTCCCCCGC
>JANOAZ010000014.1:0-2552 GCA_031411395.1 Chthoniobacteraceae bacterium | reverse complement strand
GTAAGCAGTGCGCCAAGCGCCTCTTGACCGGGTGTCTGACTTTTGGTCCGGCGGAGTGGCAGATGTCGTAGATGGCGATCTACGACATTTACGATGCGGCTTGGTAGGCGGCGGGATGGTGGGCCTTGGCCCAGGCTTCCGGGGTGAGGTCTTTGACCTGCCAGTTGGTCGAGGTGGGCAAGCCGCTGAGGCTGTCGCGGAGGTAGGCGTGGGGATCAATGCCACGGCGGCGGCAGCTTTCGACGATGGTGTAAAGGATGGCTCCGCGCTGGCCGGCTTCGGCAGCGCCGATGAAGAGCCAATTTTTCTTGCCCACGGCGGTGGGACGGATGGCGTTTTCCACGAGGTTATTGTCGATCTCGATGCGGCCGTCGCCCAGGTAGACGCCGAGCGCGGCCCATTGACCGAGGGCGTAATCGATGGCCTGGCCGAGGAGGCTCTGCGGCAGATGGCGGCGGCTGACTTTGAGCCGGGTCAAGGCGCGCTGGAGGCGGGCGATGAGCGGACGGCTTTGGTGGGCGCGGACGGCGGCGCGCAAGTGCGGTCCGGCGCGGCGTGCGCGCAGGTCTTTTTCGATGCGGTAGAGATGCTGGATTTGCCGGACGATCCAGCCCGCGGTTCGTGGGCTCGATTCGAGGGCTTCATGGAACTTGCGCCGGGCATGCGCCCAGCAGCCGGCGAGGGTGACTCTGCCGGCGCGGCGGGCGGCGAAGGCGGGATAGGCGCTGTAGCCGTCGCATTGCAGGGTGCCGGTAAAGTCGACGGCGATGAGGTTATCCAGACACGCGGCGGCGCGGCTGGTTTGCCAGTCAAAGAGCACGTCGCCACCGGGCCGGCTGTAAGCTCAGAGATAACCCTGGCGGGTCTGTCCATGGCCGGGTGCGAGATAGCGGATCGGCGTTTCATCGACTTGCACATAACCACCCGCCATGACCCCGGTGCGGATCTGCTCGTAGATCGGGCGCAGCCAGTCGGCGGCCAGCGCCACCCAGCGGACCAGCGTCGGGCGCGGCAGATGGACCCCATGGCGGGTGCGGTAAATCTGTTCCTGCCGATAGAGCGGCAGGTGATCGCCGAACTTGGCGATGAGGATCTGCGCGAGCAGGCCCGGCGCGGCCAGGCAGCGTTCCTGCAGGCTCGCGGGCAGCGGGGCGATGACGGGCACGGCGTCCACCTCGCCGCGGCGCACATACTTGCGCCCAATGAGGCGGCGGCGCAAAAAGCGCGCGGGTTCGTAGTCGAGCTGCTCGCTGACTTCCTGGCCAATGCAGCGCCACGCCGCCGGACAGGCTTTGACCGGCGCGGGGTCGAGCACTTCCTCGATCACCGGCAGATGCTCGGGGAGTCGTGGCCGGCGCTCACGCGGAGGTGATGGGACCGTCGAGCGCCGTGGCTCCTCCGAGGCCACAGGCTCGGGCGCTTTTCCCGGCGGCTCGTCCATGCCTTGCAAAAGCAGCAGCAGTTGCGCGGGATCGAGCCGCTCGCTCTTCGCCCCAAAGAGCTGGCGGACCAGCAGGTCGATCTTCTGCCGCAGGAGCGCGTTCTCCTTCTCCAGTCGCTCCAGATGTTCGAGCCGAACGTCGCGGGCCTTGAGTTCGGCCAGGAGTTCAGCTTCGCGTGCGCTCGTCATTACTGGAGCGGGAGAGTAACTAACTCCCGCAAGCAATGGAAGAGCTATGTTAGCTAACTCGCCACTTACTTTCCTCGATGAGCCAGGTTAGTTAGTCCCGCTCATACCACGGCCGCAACCGTGCCCCGCGCAGCTCGATGCCGTCGGTCAGCATGGCCAGCGCCTCCGGGCGCAGGCAGAGCTTGGTCGCCCCCGCCTCCACACTGCGCGGCCAGGCAAAGGTGCCTTCCTCCAAGCGTTTAATCATGACCCAAAGCCCCGTTCCGTCCCAATAGAGGATCTTGAGCCGCGTTCGCCGCCGGTTGGTAAAGACAAAGAGCCCGCCCTGCCGCGGATCTTCCCCCAACCGCTCACTGACCAACGCGGGCAGCCCGTTGAAGCCCTTGCGCAGATCGCACGGCTCCAGCGCCACAAAGACCTTCAAGCTGCCCGGAAAACTCAGCATGGCCGCGGCCCCTCCGCCAGTGCCCGAAGCAGTTGCACCGCCAGCTTCACCTGTCCCACCGCCGCGATCTCCATCTGCGCTCCACCGGGCAAGCGCAGGCACAACCCCCGCGGTTCCGGCGCGGCCATCGCGGCACCGCCTGCGACAATCGCCTCCATCCAGCGCACCGGCACCTCTGCCGGCGAGACCGGCGCCACCGCCTGGACCGGTGCGATCTCCCCACCCTCCTCGCGAAACCGCTGGACCCAGTGGGCAAAGGTCGAATAGCGCACGCCGACCAGCGCGGCAAACTTCCGCGCGCTCAGCCCACTGCCCGCAAACTCCTTCAGCAAAGCCCTCCGCCGCTTCGCCGGCGTCCGCACCCGCCCGCGTGTATCGGTCTTGAGCAATCGTTCGCCAGTCGTCGTCGAAGTCATAGGCCGACAGCAATGACAGCTCACCGGCCCGTCCGCTACGGGTGCTCCGCGTATCGCTTAC
>JANOAZ010000013.1:0-1685 GCA_031411395.1 Chthoniobacteraceae bacterium | reverse complement strand
CCGAGTGCATCGAGATCTGGAACAACGTCTTCATCCAGTTCAACGCCAACCCCGACGGCACCTTCACCCCGCTGCCCGCGCAGCACGTCGATACCGGCATGGGCTTCGAGCGCCTCACCTCGATCATCCAGGGCACGAAGGAATTCACCGACTTCGCCAACGCGAAAATCTCCAACTACGAGACCGACATTTTCCGCCCGATCTTCGACGAGCTGGAAAAGATGAGCGGGCACCTCTATGGCGGCACTTTGCCGGAAGCCGGCTCTCAACTCTCAACTCTCAACTCTCAACTTTCCACGGACGTCGCCTTCCGCGTCATCGGCGATCACATCCGCACGCTCAGCTTCGCCATCGCCGACGGCATCCAGCCCGGCAACACCGACCGCAACTACGTCCTCCGCCGCATCCTGCGCCGCGCCGTCCGCTACGGCCGTTCGCTCGGTTTCAAGGAGCCGTTTTTCTACAAGCTCGTCGCCGTCCTGGCGCGCACGATGGGGGACGTCTTCCCCGAAATCCGCGCGAAGCAAAAGCACGTGGAGGAAGTGCTGAAGCGGGAGGAGGAAAGCTTCAACAAAACGCTGGATAAAGGCATTGCCTTGTTCGAAGCCGAAGCCGCGCGACTCACGAGCGCTCCCGGACTCGCCAGCGAAAAGGGGAGCACACGCGCCCCGCGTGTCGTTTCCGGCGCCCCGCCGGAAAGCGGAAAGTCTGCGGGCTCCCTGCTCCCGGGGGGCGCCACCTACACCCGCCGCAATCTCCCGCACTTCGAGCGCCCGTGGTCGAAGTACATGATCACCTTCACCACGCACGAGCGCCGCCTCCTTTCGCCGGCTGAGCGCGACATCGTCCTCGAAACGATCCTCCATGATCACGAGAAGAAATTTCATCTCTTCGCCGCGTGCGTCATGCCCGATCACGCGCATTTGCTCATCGAACCCGCCGTGAAGAATCGCGGTGACCGCGGGGAGCCTGAATTTTATCCCCTCGCCGAAATCATGCAGACGCTGAAGAGCGTCTCCGCGCACCGCATCAACAAGGCCGCCGATGCAAAAGGTGAAACCGTTTGGGAGAAAGAGTCCTTCGACCGGATGATCCGCAGCGAGGCGGATCTGGAGGAGAAGTTTCTCTACATCGTGGATAATCCGCGAAGGGAAAATCTGCTTAGGCCGGAGGAGGAGTATGCGTGGACTTGGACGCCGGAGAAGATGGCTGCTGCGCAGGCAGGGACGAGTCCCCGGCGGGGCGCCGAGGACAGCACGCGGGGCGCGTGCGCTCCCCATTTCCCCAGCGAGTCGGAGCGTCCTGTGATCTCGGGAGCATTTGCCTTTCGGCTTTATGACGAGCAGGGCTTCCCGCTCGACCTGACGGAACTCATGGCGCGCGAGCGCGGGCTGACTGTGGACACGGCCGGTTTTGAAAAGCACATGGAAGAGCAGCGCGCCCGGGCCCGCGCCGCGCAGAAGAAAACCATCATCGAGCTTTCTGAAGTCGAGACGAAGACGCCCACGCACTTCCTCGGCTACGATCACGACCACACCGGCGCGGATGTGCAGGAAGTGCTTTCGGTGAAGGGCAAGACCGTGATCATTACCAACAACTCCGTGTGCTACGCCGAGATGGGCGGGCAGGTCGGCGACACCGGCGAGATGACCCACGGCGGCAACGTCTGGCGCATCACCAATACG
>JANOAZ010000012.1:0-16543 GCA_031411395.1 Chthoniobacteraceae bacterium | reverse complement strand
AGCCGAGGAATCTCTCGCATCCGAGGGCGGAGGGGGTGCGGAGCACGAACGCGACAACGCTCCGCACCACCGCTGCCCGCTGATGCGAGAGATTCCTCGGCTTCGCTCCGCTCCGCTCGGAATGACAGGTCTGGTGGGGCTGCTCACGCTGCTCGTGTGCGGGTTTACACGCCTCACCAGTGCGCAGGATCGGCAGACGCAGGGCGCGCTGCTCGGCGCGGATCTGGTGAAAACCACGCTGCAAGCGAAGGCCCGCGACTTCGTCGAAATCCAGGGCAACACCAGCTTCCGCGAAGACGAGTTGCTCGCCGCGATCGGTGAACAGGTGCGCGAGATTCAAGCACAAGGACTGACTCCGGCGCGTGCGGACGACGCGGCGTATTACGTCGGCGCGTTTTACCGCAAGCGGGGTTTTTCCAAGGCGACGACGGAGTACGAAACCCGTGGGAAGAAAGTCATCGTCCGGGTCAAGGAAGGTCCACGCTCAACGATCAAGAACATCACCTTCATCGGGAACCGCGCGTTCCCGGAGGGAACACTCTACGACTACATGATCGGCGCCACGCCGGAGCGTCTGGCGCGCGAACCGGCGCAATTCCCGTTCACCGAGGCGGAAGTGGCGGCGGGCGGCGACCGGGTGCGCGGGCTTTATCTCTCGGAAGGTTATCTGAATGTGAAAGTCGATACGTCGGGCATCGCGTTGTCGGAAGGCGGCACGCGGGCGAGCATCACCGTGCGCATCGAGGAGGGCCTGCGTTACACGTTTGGCGAGGTGCGGTTTGAAGGTGAGACGATCTTTCCACGCGAGGAATTGGTCGCCGCGCTGGGCGATGCCGTGAGCGGCACGGCAGCCAAAGCCGAAGATGTGCGGCGGAAAAAACCCACGCCCGCGCAAAGTGCCGCCGCTCCCTTCGAGGGCGTCGCCTATTCGCCCGGCCGCGCAAATGCGATGCAGCGCAACCTGCAATCCTTCTACAAGGCGCGCGGTTATTTTCAGGCGGAAGTCGCGCTCTCCGCGGACCACAACACCACGAGCGGCGGCTCGGTTCCCGTGACCTTCACGGCCCAACCCGGCAACCTTCACCATTTCGGCGGCGTGGAAGTGAAGAACGAAGGCACCGCGCAACCCCGGCTGGCGCCAACCTTCCTGGCCACGCGCTTCGCGGGGCTGGTCGGGCGGCCCTATGATCCGGAGAAGCTCGACGAGAACTATCGCGAGATGCTGCGGACCGGGCTCTTCAGCACCCTCCGCGTCTCGACCGTGGCGCGCCCCGGCGATGAAGTGATGCTCTCGATTTCCGCCGAGGAGGCGAAGGCGAAGGAGGTCGGTTTCACGCTCGGCTACGGAAGTTACGAGGGCGGCACCGCGGGCATTCGCCTCGGCGATCGCAATCTTTTCGGCCGGGGCCGTCCCTTGACCTTCTCCTTCGACTACTCGCAACGCGGCATGCGCGGCGAACTGCTCTACGTCGATCCATGGCTGTTCGAAACCCGCTTCGCTCTGCGTTCGCGGCTCTACTCCGTGGTGCGCGACGAACTCGGCTACTCGAAAAGCGAGATCGGCGGACGGATCGATCTCACCCGGAAAGTACGGCCCCACCTCGAGCTCGGCGTTTTCGTGGAAGGCGCGAACGTCGAGGTGTCCGACATTTCACCGCAGCTCGCGGCTTCTCCGCAACTCCTCGGTCCGACGGAGTACACGATCACGAGCATCGGTGTGACTCAACTCACCGACTACCGGGACAATCCCATCAACCCCACGCGCGGCCTCGTGCTCTCGTCGTCGTTCGATTACGCGATGATCGACAGCGAACCCGGATTCACGCGCAGCACCTTCCGCTTTTCCTACTACCTGCCGCTCGGCAAGACGCTCCTCGCCCTCGGCGCACGCGCCGGTTACATCGCGCCGATCGTGGACGCTGTGCCGATCGACGTGCGCTTTTTCAATGGCGGCAGCACCACGGTGCGCAGCTTCGCCGAGCGGGAGCTGGGCCCGAAGGACAACGCTGGCAATCCACTCGGCGGCAGCCTCTACACGGTGGCCAATATCGAATACACGTTCCCGCTTTATCAGGGCTTGCAAGGTGCGGTGTTTGTCGATGCGGGCAGTTTGAAAAACGAGGACGTGCAGGAGGCCGACCGTGAGGACGGTGGCGAAGATCTATCCGGCGAGCTGCGTTACGCGATCGGCCTCGGCCTGCGCTACAAGCTCCCGATCGGCCCGCTGCGACTGGATTACGGGATCAATCCGAACCCAAAAGCCGACGAGGAATTCGGCGCGTTCCATTTCTCGTTCGGCTTCGCGTTCTAGTCGGTGTGGAGAGAGTTGCCACCGCTTCGTAGCTGGCGGCGCACTGTCGCCGTCCGTGCGAGTAAAACGCCGACCGGCTCATCTCCGCTGTCCCTTCGGGACCACAACTCCCGACCCGGATGTGGCGCGCTAGCGACCCCTGGAGGGACACGCTCCGTCGTGTCCCAGAATTCGGTGGCACTGAGCTGCCCGCCCGTTGATCTGGGACACGACGGAGCGTGCCCCTCCATGTCGCCTTCCCACCTTCTCTACTCGCCGCGCCGGAGGTAGAAGCGCTCGGCATTTCCTCCGAAGATCGCGGCTCGGGCATCCGCGGGGAACGCGGCGAAATAGTCGGCGGCGAGGCGGTAGGTGCGGTCGTAGCTGCCGGCGAGAAGGCAGACGGGCCAGTCGCTGCCATACATGAGGCGGTCGAGGCCGAAGGCTTCGGCGACGATGTCGAGATACGGCGAGAAATCCGCGGGCCGCCAGGCGGTGTGATCGGCCTCAGTGATGAGACCGGAGACTTTGCAGTGGACGTTGGGGAACTGCGCGAGCTCGCGGAGGTGTTCGCGCCAGGGAGTGAGAGCGCGGGTCTTGATGGGCGGCTTGGCGATGTGATCGAGGACGAAGGGCTGCTCGGGAAACCGCTCGACGAGGGCGATGGCGGCAGGGAGCTGCGATGGAAAAATGAGAAGGTCGTAGGTGAGGCCGAGGCCATGCAGATGGCTGATGCCGCGCTGAAACGCGGCACCACGAATGAAGTCCACATCGGGCTCATCCTGGACGACGTGACGCACGCCGCAGAATTTCGGGCTGGGGGTGAATTCGGCGAGTTGCTCCCCTGCCCGCTCGCTGCGCAAATCCACCCAGCCGACGACGCCGCGGATGATGGGCGACCGGGCGGCGAGGTCGAGGAGCCAGCGGGTTTCCTCGATGGTCTGCCGGGCCTGGACGGCGATGCAGCCATCGAGGCCGGCGGCGGCGAGGAGCGGGGCGAGATCGGCGGGGAGCCAGTCGCGATGCAGCGCGGAGCCGGGTGGAATCCACGGATAGTGGACGGGGTCGTACTGCCAGAAGTGCTGGTGGGAATCGAGGGTCATCGGCTTGAAATGTGACCGCGGATTTCGCGGATTTTGAAATCCCTAACTTCCTTAATCCGCGCGATCCGCATACTCCGCGTCATTCGCGGATACTTTTCATCGGTGTCCTTTGCGTGAAGGCCGCGTGCTAGTCGCGCACGGCGGCGACGACGAATTCGAGGGTGCGGCGGAGGCCGTCGTCGCCGCCGAGGCTGCCTTCGTTAAAGCCGGTGCGCGGGAGCGGCTGCCAGCCGTCGCGGTCGGTCTTCGGCGTCGGCTGCGGGAGGCCGGTGAGGGCGGGGTCGTACTGGCCGTCTTTGCCGCCGAGTTTGTAAATGACGAGATCGAGCGAGGGCACGATGAAGATGCCGAAGCCGCCGGCGCCGGACTTGAAGAACGCATCGCGCGGCGCGCCGAGGACGTGGCCATCCGCGTTGACTTCAAACTGCAGGCTCCACGGGGTGTGTGGATTGTAGGGCGACGCGGAACCGCAGAGCTTGATGTAATCGGCCGGGACGAGTTGCTGATCCTTCCATTTTCCCTCATGGAGAAGGCAGTAACCAAAGCGAAGGGCGTCGGTGGCGTGGACGGCGATGCTGCCTGCGCCATTGGCGTGCGGCATGTCGTAGTCGCCGCGATGCAGGCAGTAGCCCCACGCGCCCCAGCCCTGAGGTTTCGCAAGCCGCTCGTGGATGTAGTCCTGGAGTTCCATGCCGGTGACGTGCCGGAGGACGATGGACGCGATATGCGGCGAGGGCGACGAATAGGAGTAGCCGGCGCCGGGTGCAGTCCATAGCGGCACGCGGATGGAGGACATGTCGAGGTCGCGGATGTTTTGACCGGGCTTGGGCTGGAGCGGTTGCTGTTTGCCCATGACGTAACCGGTGGGTGCCTGACCTTCGCCCCAATAGCCGCCGGTCATGCAGAGTAGCTGGCCGAGTTTGATTTCGGCCTTGCGCGGGTCGTCGAGAGGGAGGGCTTCGGGCAGGTATTTTTCGGTGAAAACTTTGGTGTCGAGGCCATCGGGAATTTTGTCGCGAAACTCGTGGAGCATGATGCCGCACGCGATGCTGGTGAAGGCTTTGCCGGTGGAGGCGGTGTCGGGGTTGGCGTCGCGACTGGCGCGGCCGAAATATCTCTCGAACGCGAGCCAGCCGTGGCGGACGACGAGCAGGCCGCCATTTGGCGTGCCGCGTTCGCAGACGGAGTAGGCGCGCTCGAGCCAGGGTAGATCGAGGCCGGCTTTTTCGCGGACCTCGGCGGCGCCTTTGGCGGTGCGCCAGCCGCCTTCGCTATCGGGCGGAGGAAAGTAATCGGCGGCGCGGAGAAGCGGTGAGATCGCGATGAGGAAAGCGAGGGAACGGACGGGAAACATGCGCGGAGCTAATCAGCGATGGGGCGGCGGTCACAACGCAGATCTTTGGCGCGACGGGCGCGACCGCTTGACGCAGCTACCGCGTGTCTCAACGATGCGGTCATGTCCCCCCGCGCCTCACGCCGTGCGTTCCTGAAGTCCCTGGCTGGCGTGTCCATCCTCAGCGCCGGAACTCGCATCGCAAGCGCCGAGCCGCCCGCTTCGCCGCTTTCTCCACCGAATGAAAAGATCCGCAAGGCGCGCGAAGTGGCGATGGGCGTGCTCCAGCCGACGGCGCAGCAGATCGAGCACGGGATGCGGCTGCACGCCGAGTCGCTCGTCTTCGAGAGCTACGGCTTCGCGCCGCGGGCCGCGGTGGATGGGGCGAAATATTCCGCCGCAATCGACTCCGGAGCTTCGGACGGCGAGCTGATCGATCTGCGCGAGGAGATGAGCATGACGCGCTGGGCGACGGATCCGGGGGAGCGCGCGGAATTCCTCGAAGCGATGCGGGCAGCCGGCGTGACGTGCATTTTCCAAAACGCGGGAGAGGAGGGCAATGACCCGCTGCGTCTGATCAAGCGGCTGGCGCGCTTTACCTATGCGACGGATCTGGCGCGCGATGTCTGCTCCAAGGCGGTGACGCCGAATGACGTCGTCACGGCGAAAGCGCAGGGCCGGCACTGCCTCTACTTCTCCGGCAATGGCGTGCCGCTCCGGCAGGATTGGAACACGCCGCGCGAGGAGCTCGGATTCATCCGCATCTTCCACCAACTCGGCATCCGCATGATGCATCTGACCTACAACCGGCGGAACCCGATCGGCGACGGCGCGGGCGAACCGCACGATGGCGGGCTGAGCGAATTCGGCCATGCGGTGATCGAGGAGATGAATCGCGTCGGGGTGATCGTGGATGTCGCGCACTCGGGCTGGAAGACGAGCCTCGACGCGGCGAAGGCGTCAAAGAAACCGATGGTCGCAAGCCACACGGCGTGCGGCGGACTCTACTCGCACTTTCGCGCCAAGCCGGATGAAGTGGCGAAAGCGATCTGCGACACGGGCGGACTGATCGGGATTTGTGTGATCCCGCGCTTCCTCGGCGGCGCAGGCGACATCGCGGCATTCCTCGATCACATCGACTACGCGGTGAAACATTTCGGCGCCGACCACGTCGCGATCGGGACCGACATTTCCTACGTCTCGCGGCAGGAAGAAACGGAGCGCGCGAAAATTCCGAAACGTCCCGACAGCCGCGTCCCGGTCACCCTCGCGGGCGAGCGGTGGGAGCATCTCTGGCCGCGCGATCCCTTCCGCGCCGCGCCGCACGCGGAGCAAAGCCTGGCGTGGACGAACTGGCCGCTCTTCACCGTCGGCATGGTGCAGCGGGGACACAGCGACGAGACGATCCGGAAAATACTCGGCGAGAATGTCCTCCGGGTGGCGCGGGCCAACGACACCGCATAGGCGGCTCGGATGAAGGCTTGCACCCACGCCTTTCGCGACGAAAATTCAGATAGGAACGAGCGGAAAACGAAATACGAATCCTGAGCAACTGATATGGAACAACTCATCACCGTCGCCACTTTCAATGAACGTGAACCCGCCGACGAAATCGCAGCCCGTCTGCGCAAAGCGGGACTCTCGGCGGAAGTCTATGACGAATCGAACGAGCAAAAATGGAAGCTCTTCAATCTGAAACCGCGCGCGCATCTGCGCGTCCGCGTCCAGATGTTCGAGGAGGTCGGCGCGCAGGAACAGCTCCGGCTTTGGGCAAACGACGAGGCGATGCTGAAAGCGGTGCATTGCCCGGAGTGCGGCTCTTCGCGGATCGAGTTCCCGCAATTTTCGCGACGCACGATCATGGGGGCGCTCCCGGCGGCGCTCGCGGCGACCGGCGTGATCGATCAGCAGTTTTACTGCGAGAGCTGTCACTTCACCTGGCCGGCGGAACCGCCGCAACCCGGACAGGAAACGGACATCCTGAACTGGCCGGTGGGGAAGACGTTTTAGCCGGTGGCGACGGCTGGCTGCAAAGCTGGGCGAGTTCGCTAAGGAAATTGGCGACGCCGCTGCGCACGTGGTGAAAGAGTTCCGTGCGTGAGCCTCCGATCGCGCGGAGGGCGCGACCGTGGCCGAGCCAGAGAAACCAACTGCAAGCGGTCGCGAGCAATCGCAATTGCGCCGCTCGTGCGGCGCCAATTCCACGCGGGAAATGCGCGGCAAGCCGATCGCGATGAAAGTCGATGTGCCGCGCCTCGTCGCGGAGGATCAGCTTGCACATGTCTGCGATGGGAGCGTCGCCCACATGCCGCCGGATCACGCGGTAGTATCCCGTGCTCACGATTTCCACGATGAGCAGGACGAGTAGTTCGAACTGCACCCCCAAAGCGCGGCGACAGGCGTAAAACATCCGGAAGGCGAAGGTGTCGGTGATGAATTCACCGCCGATGCGTTCGACGGCTCGCGCGAGCAACCGCGAGTGCTCGCGCTCCTCCGCAAACCACAGGTCCACGACGACGCGTGCATCTTCCGCCGCGCCGCGAAAGCTCTCGGCATCGCGCGCCACGAGGCGGCATTCCCCGCCACCATCACCGAGTTGGTATTCCGCAATCGACTTGGCGAGGAGTCGGCGCCGGGGCTCGGGCATCGCGAACGGGGCGTTCCAGTCCGGTTCGGGACGGTTGAGCTTGTTGACGCGAAAATGGGCGAGCCAATATTGGTAGTTCATACGTGTTGCAGTTGAGAGGTGAAATGGCGGGCGATCTCGTCGAGGCGCGCCTGCACCGCGGCGACGGTTTCCTTGAGCGTGCTGGTGCCGGCGGTGAGGCCGACGTTTTCGGCGTCGCGGAACCAGTTGGGATCGAGTTCCTCGGGACGCTCGATGTGGAAGACGCGCAGGCCGGCGACGGTTGCGGCGGCGACGAGCTGGAGCGTGTTGTTGCTGTTGCGTCCGCCGACCACGACCATGGTATCGCATTCGGCGATGAGCTTGCGCAGCGCCTGCTGGCGGTTCTTGGTCGGTTGGCAGACGGTGTCAGTGAAACGCACCTCGCATTCCGGTCGGGCGCGGCGCAGGGCTTCGACGAGGGCGAGCACGTGATCGAATGGCTGAGTCGTCTGGGAGATGACGCCGTAACGGTCGTAAGCGGGAAGGGCCGCGAGGTCGGCGGACTTTTCCAATACGAAGGCACCGGGAAAATCGCCGATGAGGCCTTGCACCTCCACGTGTCCGCGCTTGCCGATGACGACCGGGAAAAAGCCGAGGGTCACGAGCAGTCGAAGCTGATCGTGCGCGTGACGGACGAGTGGACAGGTGCCGTCGGAGACCCCGAAGCCCGCGCGTCGCCAGCCGGCTCGCGCGGCGTCGGAAGCTCCATGAGCGGTGATCATGACCTGCGGAGACCGCGCGCTGGCGAGGTCGGCAAGGCACCCTTCCTGCACACCCTGCTGCGCGAGGCGATCGCGGACGACGGGGTTGTGGACGAGTTCACCGAGAATGGTGAGCGGCCCCTGCTGCGCGAGGCGTTCGGCGGCGGCGATGGCGTCGCGGACTCCGAAACAGAGTCCGTAGTGTTCTGCGAGCTGGATTTTCATAGGTTGGCTGGTTGTTACTTTGTATTGCAAAGCTTGAGAACAAACCGAAGGAGCCAGCGGTCGAACGCAGAACCGCAAAGCGAACCTTCGCGAATGATGCGCAGCGTCATGGCTGGCCCTTCCCTGTTTTCACGATCTGCTCGAGCACGGTGAGGTACTCGCGGAACGCGGTGCGCCCCTTGGCCGTGAGGCCGTAGCTCGTTTGCGGACGATCGATGATTTCCTTCGTCACGGAAACAAGCCCGGCGTCGTGCAGGGTGCGCAGGTGAGTGATGAGATTGCCGTCGCTCATATTGAGTTCGGACTTGAGATCCTGAAACGCCCAGAGCGGGCGTGTGGCGAGGAGTGTCATGATGCCGAGGCGACCTTTCTCATGGATGGTCTTGTCGAGCTTTTCGAAGTCGAACATCGGTTCACGCTTCGGCCTGGGAAGCCGCGCCGCGGGGCCAGGTGCACGCGGCGTAGATCAGATGGAAAAGTCCAAACGTGCCGCCCATGATGTCTTGAGCGGCGAGGAACTGCGACCCCCGCTCCCCATCGGCGACCACCACAAATCCGCCGGCGAGCAGCGCAATTCCCGCGACGAAAAACGCGCGGCCGAGCCAGCAGATCGACTTCGGGGCGAAGTGCGAGGCGGCAAGAAGACTGATCCCGTAGAAAAGCACCCAAAGGCTCGCCACGAGAGCCGGTCCGAAGGAAAAGATGAGCGCGGTGACGACTCCGCCGCCGAGCAGGCCTGGAAGCATCGCGCGCAGGGCGAGACGCATGCCCGGGGAAAGGAACGGCTCTCCCCGGTTGTTCGCGCCTCGGGCGAGCAGGATGAAATTCGCGACCATGGCGACGAGCAGGACGGCGAACCACGGGGCGAGGAAGGGAAATGCCGGATGCGGGTCGGACACCCAAGGATGTGCGAGCCAGCGCCCACCGACCGCGGCCGCCACCGCGCAGATTCCGCCGATCAGCGCGCCCCCGGCGGAAATGGCGCGATAGACCGTCGCCTTTTCCATGAGGGAACGAATGATGCGGAGATTTTCCTCGGCTTCGGTGCGGATCGACATGGAGCGCACTTTGCGGGGCAAAGCTTTACTTTGCAAGACAAAGTTTGGAAATTTTCCACGCGCCCATCAACCGTGAAGCCTGCGACTTGGACGATGCACTCTCAGCGGTTGCGGTTCTCGTTCCCAAACGCCGTTTGGGAATGCGCTTGTGGGCGAAACTCTGTTTCGCGTGGAGGGGGTCTCCGCGGGTTAGGGCGACGGCCCACCCGGAGACACCCCGCCCGCGGCAACGGAGTTGCGGGGACAAGAGCGTTCCCAAACGGAGTTTGGGAGCGAGGGCACGGAGTTTTGGAGCGAGGGCAGGAGCGGTGCGCTTGGAGTCCATGTCGTGGTCCTCTCAGGATGCGATTCGCATCGACGCGACGCGCGGGGTTCGGCAAAGAGTTTCCCCACTCCATGAAAGTTCTCCTCACTTCCCTGCTCGCTCTCACCACCAGCGCCTTCGCGCTCGACCTCGGCGGCGACTTCAAAGGTCCGGTCGGCCTGCAACTTTACAGCCTGCGCGAAACGTTCAAGACAGACCCGATTCAGGCACTCGACAAAACAAAGTCCTTCGGCTTCACGAGCGCCGAACTTTACAGCAGCCTGCCGGTCGAACCCGAGAAGCTGAACGCCCTGCTCGCCGAACGAAACATCAAGGCAGTCAGCGGACACTTCGGATACGAGGCGTTGAAAAAGGATCTCGCCGGCAGCGTGAAAGCGGCCCAGACGCTCGGGTTGAAATTTGCCGGCGTGGCCTGGATTCCGCATGAGATCGGCAACTTCGGGCCGGCGGATGTGAAGCGCGCCGCGGCGGACTTCCACGAATTCGGCGCTGCCTTCAAAGCGGCAGGCATTCAGTTTTTCTACCACACCCACGGATACGAATTTCGGCCCGTGTCGGAAGGAGCAAGCGAGACGTTCTTCGACCTGCTCGCGCAGGAGACGAAGCCGGAATTGGTAGCCTTCGAGATGGACGTCTTCTGGGTGGTCCAGCCGGGCGCCGATCCGGTGAAATTGCTCGCGAAATATCCGGGACGGTTCGCGCTCATGCATCTCAAGGACATCCGAAAGGGCGCGCAGGTCGGCGTCTTCACCGGTAAGGCACCTCTCACCGATGACGTGCCGCTCGGCACCGGGCAGGTCAACTGGCCCGCCGTCCTGAAGCAGGCCGCTGCCTCGGGCGTGAAGTATTACTTCGTCGAAGACGAATCACCGACCGTGCTCGATGCTCTGCCGATCACGACGAAATATCTCCAGTCCGTAAAGTTCTAGCGCAGGGCTGGAACCGCGGGTTCTTCCGCCTCCGGCGCCGACGCCGGGCCGACGGTCGCGGGTGGCGCGCCGCGCTGCCAGCGCTCGCGCTTGGCGAGGAGTTCGGCGAGCTCGATCGGCCATTCCGGGTTCGTGAAAAAATCGTCGCCGCCGTTGTCGCGGAGTTCCTTGTAGAGGTTGATGAATGCCTGGTTCTCGAGCGAGCCCTTGATGCCGAGAGCGGGGTAACGGCGGATCACTTCACGCTGCGAACGCGCGCTGGTCTCCGCAGGCGTTTCATTCGCCATCGGTATTTCTTCGCCGTTCTGCGCCAGTCGCGTGACGGGCTCCGGCGCGGCGGAGGTCTTCGCCGGCGCCGGTATTTTCTCGTCGATCATTTCAACCGAGTCGGCGGGGAGCACGACGAGCAAATCACGCGCGGCGATGGTGACATCGCGACCGTTCCGGCTCGCGAAGGCAAAGAGATCACCGGCCTTCACGGAGTAGGTTTTTCCTTCGATCGTGACGCGGGAATCCTTGATCACCTTGACGCGCGGTCCGGCCCGCGGGTCGGGCGGAGTGAGCGCGAAGGCTTCGGTCAGCAGCAGGTGCGACTCGGCTGCGGGCGCTGCGAGTCCGATGCTCGCGGGCTGCGCCGCGGCGGCGACGACCGCGATCGGGCGGCTTTTCACGAATGCGTCCAGGGCAATGTACCCCTGCTCGATGAGCGGCATGGCGGCGCCAAAGAAGCAGACGATCCCGAGGGCGAGGAAGCCGCCATTGCGCTGGCGAAAGACGTGCATTCGCGCGAGGACAAAGAGCGCCGTAAAGGTCAGCAGGCAACCGGCAAGCGAGAGCAGCACCCGTGGCCCGACGAGGAAGTGAGCCACGGCGAGCAGGACCAGCGCGAGGACGAGCGTGACGACACCCCACGCAAGATTCCGGGGACCGTGGCCATGCTCGCGCAGCGTTTGCAGGCGCACGTATTGGGGATGAAAGGATTCGGTTCGCTCGGACCGCGGTTCGACGGGGGCGGGAGCGGGCGCGATCTCCGGACGACGGGAGAAAAGCGGACGCGGAATATCTGAAGGGTCTGGGTTGGGCACGGGCGGGAGGATGCCACATGGTGCGCATTCCGCACCGGGAATTTTCGGAACGCGCTTCTACCCCGTTCCGCGCTAAAAGTATTCCGTCATCCCGTCGTAGCCGTGGCTGACCTTCGTCGGGCAATCGAGATGCGCAAGGATCTGACGGGTGAGATTCAGTTTGCCCTCCAGATAGGCATCGTCGTGCGTCGGGTCGTGATGGGTGACGATCCAGCGGCGCACGCCGGCGAATTTCATCAACGCAGCGGCATTGCCGACGGAGCTGTGCCCCCAGCGGATTTTCTGCGGGTACTCATCGTTCGTGAATTGCGCTTCGTGAACGACCACATCCGCATCGCTGAGAAACTCGATCATCTTGCTAAACGGCCGGACGAGATGGTGATCGCGGGTGAGCACGACCGGATCGCCGGTGTAGCCGAGCAGGAATTCATTGTCGGGAACCCACGCGATCTTCGTCCCGCCGATCTCGATCTTGTAGCCGACGGTCGCTCCCGGATGGGTCGCCGATTCCCAGGAAATCCGCGCCGGCCCGATCACCACGGGATCGGCGGGCAAGTTCCGAAACTCGATGTCCGCCTCCATGTCTTCCATCTGGACCGGGAAATATTCGCGATCGAGCTGGCCACGAAAAACGGACTTGAGGTCCTTTCCAAATCCCTCCGCGCCGTAAATGATCAGCTTGAATCCGGGCAGGTAAGCGGGGGTGAAAAACGGGAAGCCCTGGATGTGGTCCCAGTGAGTGTGGGTAATAAAGAGGTGGATCCGGCGCGAAGGCGATTTCGCGATCTCGAGCCCCAATTCGCGGATGCCGGAGCCGGCATCGAAAATGAAGTAATCGTCGTCTCGAACGACCGAAAAACAGGAAGTATTGCCGCCGTGGCGGAGGAAGCGCGCGCCGGGCGTGGGCGTGGAGCCGCGCGTCCCCCAGAACGCGAACCGGCAGCCTGTCATGTCGAGTTTCGGGATGAATGGAGACGAGCCGGCGTCGCTCGTGGCGGAGGCAATGCCGAGGGCCGCTCCGGCGCGGGCGCGCTTGCTGAAGAAGGCCTGCACGGTCTCTACGAGAAGCGGCACTTCGAATGGCTTCGCGAGCAGGTCGGCTGCGCCGCGTTCAAGTGCCTCGGCGAGGTCGGACTTGTAATCTTTTGCCGTGCAGACGATCACGCCCACATGGGCCGTGGCTGGATCGGCACGCAGCGCCTTGAGGACCTCGATACCGTGCATCTTCGGCATCATGATATCGAGCACCACGAGGTCGGGCAGGGTCTCCCGCGCGCGTCGGAGGCATTCCAGACCATCCGAGGTCGTCTCGACCGTGTATCCCGCGCCCTGCAACGCTACTTTCATCAAGTAAGCGATGTCCGCAGTATCTTCGCCGATTAAGATTCGGCCAGTATTCGGCAGAGCGGGGCTCATGGGGTTTTCTTGCTCGCATGAAAAAGCAGAAACGAAGCGGCTCGGAAAGGGTTATCGTCGCGCTTCAGCGATGGATCCGGAATTCGAGGCGGCGAGCCATGGTCGTCCTTTCGAAAGGACCCACATGCGGATATGCTGGCCGCCACACGTTTCCGAAATGATTGAAAACAACGACCAGCCAAAAATGGTTCAGCGAGCCCTGCTCGTCGGAGCCTACCAGCAACCCTCAGGGAAATCGGAGGCTGCCAGCCTGCTCGTGGAGTTGGAGGAATTGGTCGATACGCTCGGCGTTCCGGTGATCGATCGGATGCTCGTCCTGCATCGGGAAATGCACCCGCGTTATCTCATCGGATCCGGCAAGGCGGAGGAAATCGTGGCAAAGGCAAAGGACGGTGGAATGGACGTAATAATCTTTGATAACGAGCTGTCGCCCAGCCAGCAACGAAACTGGGAGAAGCTCGCCGGGATCGCGGTGATCGATCGGACCGAGGTCATTCTCGACATCTTCGGAAAACGGGCGCAGACCCGCGAAGCGCGGCTTCAAGTCGAGCTTGCCCAGCTCCAGTATTCCCTGCCCCGGCTGACCCGCGCATGGGGACATCTCGTCCGGCAGGGCGGCGGCATCGGCGCGCGCGGCGAGGGCGAGACCCAACTCGAACAGGACAAGCGCCGGGTGCGCAAAACGATCGACCGCTGCCGCAAGGAACTCGATGAGGTCCGAGCCTCCCGGGCGACGCAACGCAAGGATCGGAAACGCGCGCCCGTCCCCAACGCCGCCATCGTCGGTTATACGAATTCCGGTAAGTCCTCGCTGCTCCGCCGCCTCACCGGAGCCGATGTGCTTATCGAAGACAAGCTCTTCGCCACGCTGGACACGACCACGCGCAAGATCGCGCTGCCGAACAAACAGCCGCTCCTTCTCACCGACACGGTCGGCTTCGTGCGCCGACTGCCGCACGGCCTCGTTGATGCCTTCCGCGCGACCCTCGAGGAGGCGACGATGGCCGATTTCCTGATTCACCTTCTAGACGCGAGCCAACCGGAGGTCATGGAGTTCTACAACACGACGATGAAGGTGCTCGGCGAATTGGGAGCCGACGAGCGGCGGATGCTCGTCGCCCTCAACAAGATCGATCTCATCGAGGATCCGACCGTGCTGGCGGCCCTGCGCCTTCACTTTCCGCAGGCGGTGTGCATTTCCGTCCTCACGGGCAAAGGTTTGGACGAACTGATCGAGGCGATGGCGGCACAGATCAGCGGCGGATTGGTCACGCGGGAGCTTCGACTTCCGCAAAGCGAAGCCGGCTTGATCGCGCGCATTCATCGGCAGGCCAAGGTGTTGGAAACCGAATACCTCGGCGAGGAGGTGCGCATGGTCGCCGTGCTGCCGGCGCGCCTCGCCGCCGATTTTGCAGAGTGGATTTCGGACGGTTTCGGCGAAAAACACGCTCGCGTCGCGGAATCTTTCGAGACAAAGTGATCCGAAGTCGCTAACTATCGCCGCCTTCGGACTGGTAGCTGCTAATCGTCTATTAATTACTGGATCAATGTCATTCCTCGATCGTTTCAAACGCAAAGCGCAAGATCCCAATGCGCCCGAGGCCTCGGCTGATCCCCGCCCGCAAAACTCTGCTCCCGGCGCAACCCCACCGGCGCAAGATCCGCCGTCGAGCAAGCCCATGCGCAAAGCGGCGGACCCCGCTGTGCAACTCGCGGCTGCGACTGTCGCTGCCGGGTACAATCCCGACTTCAAGCGTCCCCCAAAGAAGGACAAGCCCGCAGAGCCGGTGAAGCCCCCAGACGACGGTGGCGAGATGACCCTCGAATTGGGCGATTTTCTGCGCCGCATTCCGCAGAATCTTCTCAAGCCCGGGACCCACGACGCGAAGACGCTCCTGAAGTTCAACCTCAGCGAACTCGCTGATCGGATCGCGCGCGGTCAGACGACCATTCCGTTGCACGAAGTTTACAAGCGGGTTCCCGCCATCTTCGCGAACCAGGTGCTTCCCGGCGATCAGACCGAAATCCGGTTCCCCTGGCAGAAGGTGATGAAGCTCCTCGCCGAAGTCGCCACGGCGACGCCCGGGTCAGGATTGGGCGCGCGCGAGGCCGAGTCGCTCGCGGAAAAGCTCAAGAGCCGCCGCGCGGTGCGAAATATTCTCCCGGGGCAGGCCGCTGTCGCCGACCAGAAAGCCGCCGCCGAAGCGAAAGCCAAACCGGCGCGCGATGCGAAGTTTCGGTCGGGCATCGAATCCGCGCCGAAAGCGGCTCCATCGTCATCCGCTCCTGCCCCGAGCGCGCCCCCCGCTCCGGCGCCGGAACCGCCTGCCCCGACGGGTGACGACGAGTCGCTGACCCGTGAAGAACTCATTCGTGCTCGCGATACGGCTCGTCTCACCGCTGCCCGCGTGAAAGGAGATTATGAACGCCAACTGGCGTCTGCGGCCCAGGAAAAGAAGGCGCTGGCCGAGGAACGCGACCGTATTCACGCCGAACTGGCGAAGGCGCAAAAGGAAATCGAGGACAAGCAGGACCAGGCCGAATTCGAAAAGAGCGTCGCCGCGAAGAGCAGTGAGAACCTTGCCAGGCTCCAGCAGGAGCGCGACGGCCTTCAACGCGAGATCAACGCTCGTGATCGGGAACGGGCAGGCACCAAGGCCGACGCGACGAAATTGCAAAGCGGCATCCGATCCGCGGCACCCGAGCCAGGTCTCGCGGAACTGAAGGCGGAGCGCGATGCACTCGCGCAACAAAAGGAGCATCTCGCCAGACAACTCGCAGAGTTGACCAAACGCGGAGCCGAAAAGCCGGCCATCGACCAGGCCGCAATCGTCGCGGCCACGGCGCAAGCGCAGATGCAGGTCGAAGAATTTCAAAAGCGGATCGCGGTTCTTGAAACGAGCCAGGAAGTGGCCGAGCAGGAACTCCAGCGTGAACGCGAAGCGAGGCAGAAATTCGAAAGTGAACTCGCCAGCACGGAACGCGCGAGGAAGGAAGCAACAGCGCAGGTTGAGGAAATTCGGACCACACTCCGCCGTGAATTCGAAACGACTGCCAGCCAGCGCGGAACCGAGGCCGCCAAAGCACTCCAGGAAGCTCAGGCGAAAATCTCCAGCCTCAACACCGCGAAGGACAAGCTCGCCGCCGAGCTCGAGGAAACCCGCACCCGTCTCACCGCAGAGGCCGCCGCTGCCGCGGATCGTCTCCAGAAGGATCTCCACGCCAGCGCCAGCCAGCGCGAAGCCGAGGCCGCCAAAGCACTCCAGGAGGCTCAGGCGAAAATCTCCAGCCTCAACTCCGCGAAGGACAAGCTCGCCGCCGAACTCGAGGAAACCCGCACCCGTCTCACCGCAGAGGCCGCCGCCGCCGCGGATCGCCTCAAGCAAGAGCTGCAAGCGGCCGCGGAAAAG
>JANOAZ010000011.1:0-39074 GCA_031411395.1 Chthoniobacteraceae bacterium | reverse complement strand
TCGCTCGACGGCGGGACGATCAAGAGCGCGGGCGACATGGGGAAGGTGAAGGTCGGGCGAGATGTCGTGGGCGGGTCCGGCATTGAGAAGGGCTCGATCATCAGCGGCGGGAAGATCGCGGCGGTCACCATCGGCGGATCGATCATCGGCGGCGGCTCGGCCGACACCGGCTCGATTCACAGCGCGGGCGACATGGGGAAGGTCTTCGTCGGGCGCGATGTGATCGGGATCTTCGGCGATCGCAGCGGCTCGATCATCAGCGACAAAAAGATGGGTGACGTTCTCGTGGGTGGATCGCTCCAGGGGACCCTTCTCATTTCCAACGCGTTTTCCAAAACGGCCTACATTTCCAGCGGGCTCGACATGGGCAAGGTCACGATCGCGCAGGAAGTCTTCGGCGGCGGCGCGCCTTCGTCGGGACTCATCAAATCCGGCGGCAAGATCGCCAGCGTCAGCATCGGCGGCTCGCTCACGGGCGGCTTCGGCACGGCCAGCGGGCGCATCGAAAGCGTCGGCAGCATCAAGACGATCAAGATCGGTGCGGACCTCGCCGGCAGCATCGGCGCATCTTCGGGGTCGATCGAGTGCGGCGATCTTGGCCTGCTGCGGATCGGCGGCGATTTGACGGGCGGCAGCGCCAACGAGTCGGGCACCATTTCGGCCAACAACATCGGCACGCTCGCGATCGTCGGATCGTTGCAGGGCGGGAGCATCACGAGTGGCACGCTGGATCACTCGGGCGTCATCACGGCGGCAAACATCAAGCTCCTCACCATCGGCGGCTCGTTCGTCGGCGGTTCGAATCAAAACGGCACCCTTTCGCGCAGCGGTTACATCGAGGTCTCCGGGACGATCAAGACCTTCACCCTCACGGGCGATTTCCTCGGCAGCGAGCTGCTCAACGGCACCGGCACGTCCAGCGGCGTGGCTGTGCTCTCGGCGGGCACGATTGAAAAGATGAGCATCGGCGGGACGCTCAAGGGAACGAACAACTCGGGCACGGGCAGCGTCACCGACGGCGGAGAAATCGTCGCCCAGACCATCAAAAAGCTGACCATCGGCGGTTCGCTCGAAGGAGGCTTCACCAACGACGGCGAACTGACGCACAGCGGCATGATCAGCGCGAGCGTGATCAACTCGCTGACGATTCGCGGCGATCTGGCGGGTGACGACACGAGCGGTTCGCGGAATGTGAACGGCTCCGGCGCGATCGTGGCCTCGCACATCGACAGCCTATTCATCGGCGGCTCGATCACCACGCTCTCGGGTGCGAGCGGCGCGGGCACGAATACCACGACCTCGACGATCCAGATCGCGCAGGACATCAAATCGCTCACCATCCGCGGCAGCCTCGTGGGCAGCGCGAACAATCCCGTGATCATCAGCGCGTTCGGCCAGGCGGCGCCGGGCGGCGGAAAGGATCTCGCCATCGGCAGCATCACGATCGGCGGCGACGTGCAGTTCGCGAACATCCTCGCCGGCTACAACACCTTCCTCGCGCCGACCAACGGCAGCGCGCAGATCGGGAAGGTGAGCGTGGTCGGCAACTGGAGCGCCAGCAACCTTGTGGCCGGCGTGATGAACGCGGCATCGGGCAACACCGATTTCGGCGATGCCAACGACGCCACCGTCGGCGGCACGCCCGGGATCATCGCGAAGATCGCCGCGATCAGCATCGGCGGCACGATCACCGGCACCACCGCGGCCGGCGACCACTTCGGCTTCGCCGCGCCGCAGATCGGCTCCTTCATCCTCGGCGGCACCGCCATCCCACTCGCGCCCGCTCCATTCACCCGCGACATCGGCCCCACCGGCGACGTGAGCATTCACCTCGTGTAACCAGCACTCCCTCCTTCCCATGAACATCGAACTCCTCGAACCCCGCATCGCCCCCGCCACCTTCACCGTCACCAGCCTCGCCGACCTTCCTGTGGGTGGTGAGACCTCGTTGCGGGAGGCAGTGGACCTCGCCAACCTCGACCCCGCGACCGCGGACACGATCACCTTCGACCCAACGCTGTTTCCGCCAGGGACCACCGCCAAAATCCTGCTCATTTCCACGATCCAGGTCATAGGGCCCGTCGCGATCAAGGGTCCCGGGATCGATAAGCTCACGGTCAGCGGAGAGAACACGACGCGCGCGTTCTTCATCCAGGACAATCCGGCTTCCGAGAAAACCGTGAGCATCAGCAATCTCGGCGTCATCGGCGGCTCGGGCGGGACCAATGGTGGCGCGATCGTCTGCTTTGAGCCGCTCTCGCTCACGAACGTCGGCATCACCGGCAGCCAGGTGAACGAGCAGGGCGGCGGCCTCTGGGTCGAGACGGCAGGCAAGGTGAGCATCAGCGGCAGCTTCTTTTCCAACAACGAGGCCACCAATGGCGCGGGCGGCGGTCTCTACGTCGTCGCCGATGCCGGCGTGACCGTGAGCAAGACGGTCATCGCCTTCAACGACGCACCGAATGCCAGCGGCGGCGGGGCGTTCCTCGGCAGCCTTGGAACAAAGGGATTCGTCACGGTCAGCGACAGCCGCTTCTCGAAAAACAGTGGAGGCGACGGGGCCGGACTCTACGCCGAACTCACCGGAACCCGGCCCGCCATGGTCAAGAATTCGACGTTCAGCGATAACATTTCTGCAACGAGCGGAGGCGGCCTCGCGCTGAACAACTGTTTCGCCACCGTTTCGGGATCGCTCGTGAGCGGCAACAGCGCGCCGCTCGGCGGCGGCCTCCTGAGCGGCCCGTTGGGGACGGCGACGATCACGAAGACTGTTTTCGCGGGCAACGAGGCAACCGAAGGGGGCGCCGTCTATCGCTCTGCCAGCGGCACGTTGAAGATCGCCGGCAGCCAGTTTTTCGGGAACTCGAGCACGGGCACCGGCGGCGCGCTCGGACTCATCGATGCCAGCGTGGCGATCAGCAGTTCCTTGTTTTCCGGCAACACGTCGGATCTGGATGGCGGTGCGATCGCTCAGCGCAATGGATCGCTCGTGATCCAAGGCACCAGCTTCATCGCCAACCGTTCCATCACCTCCGCCGGCGGCGCGATCCTCGCGGACGCGGACGTCACCGTCAGCGGCGGCAAGTTCCTGCACAACACGGCCGGCTCGAATGGCGGCGCGATCTTCACCAAGCACAGCGGGCCGGCCTCCGCCGGTGCGTTGTCGGTGACCGGCACGCTTTTCCAGGGAAACGCGGATGACAGCGGCGGCGGCGCGCTGTTTTTCTTCGATGACAGCACGGGCATCATCAAGGGCACCAAATTCATCGAGAACACCTCGAAGAGCCCCGGCGGCGCGATTTCCTCGGCGACCACGGGGACGATCGATGTCTCCGGAAGCCTCTTCCGCGGAAATGTGGCGGGCAGCAGCGGCGGCGCCGTGCGGATCCAATTGGGCGACGCACGGTTCGTCTCGTGCAGCTTTTACGGAAACACCGGCTCGATGGCGCTTGGCGACGGCGGAGCAATTTCGATCAAGCTCAATGCGGGCACCGTGACGCTCTCGAAGCTCAAGGTCATCGGCAATTCCGCGGGCATCGGCGGCGGCATCTCGAATGCCGGCCCCGCGACCACCCTCACCGCCAGCACCGTGACCGGAAACTTCGCCGCGACCGACCCGAACACCTCGGGCATTTAATGTCCTGCCGAGCCGCCCCCAATGCCGCTCCGAATGACAAGGCCTTCCCATGACCTGACCCTTACCCCCTCCAACCCATGATCGAACTCCTCGAACCCCGCATCGCCCCAGCGACCTTCACCGTCATCAATCTCAACGACGCCGGCGCCGGCAGTCTGCGCGACGCGCTCGACAAGGCCGACATGCAGCCCGGCGCCGACACGATCTCGTTTCGCCTGCCGCCGCCTCCGGCCAACAGCGAGAATATCATCGAGCTCACCGGCGAACTGGTGAGCAAAGGCAATGTCACCATCAAAGGGCCGGGGGCCGGACGGCTCATCATCGACGGCAATGACCTGGGCCGCATCCTTCGCATCGACGACGGCGTCGCCGCGACCGACAGCCCGACGACGATCAGCGGACTCTCGATCGTCAATGGCCAGACTACCGGCGATGGCGGCGGCGTCCTTTCCCACGAATCGCTGACGCTCAAGTCCGTCGTCGTCTCGGGCAACGCCGGGGCGATCGGCGGCGGCGTTGCGGTCTTTGGCGATGCCACTGCGGGCACGAAGGCCAGCGTCAGCGGTTCGTTTTTCACCGGCAATCAATCGAGCGACACCGGCGGCGGCCTGGCGCTGGTCGGGTTGAAGTCGATCGCGATCAGCAAGACGACGGCCCTCGGCAATTCGGCGCAGAGCAGCGGCGGCATCTTCGCCCGGACCGACGTCTCGGGCACGGGCATCGTCATCACCGGCAGCGTCATCACCGCCAACTTCAGCGCCGGCGGCGCCGGTGGATTATTCCTGGCCGACGGCAATCCCTCGGCGACTTCGAAGGCGGTCGTCAGCGGCACGAAGATCACTGGCAACCATTCCGCCGGCGCAACCGATGGCGGCGGCGGCGTGTTCGTTGGGATGGGCGATGCGGTGATCAGCGGCTCGACCATCAGCAACAACACCGCGTTTTACGCCGGTGGCGGCCTCGATGCCAAAGGCTTCACGTCTCTCACCATCTCCGGGAGCACTTTCAGCGGCAACGAGACCAGGGATGACGCGACCAGCACGGATGGCGGCGGCGGCCTTCACATCCAGGGCAATAACGCCGGCGATCCGCTACCGGTGAAGATCAGCGGCACGCGCGTGATCGACAACCGGAGCACCATCTACGGTGGCGGCCTCCTGGCCCTCAACGGGATCACGCTCACCATCTCCGGCTCCACTTTTTCCGGCAACACCGCGGGCGAAGCCGGCGGCGGTCTCTCCACCCGCGGCAGCGGCGCGGCAGGAAAAGTGGATCTCACCGTGATCGGCAGCGTTTTCGCGGACAACGTGGCGTCGTTCGGTGGCGGCGGCATCGCGGCGACGGCACTCGAAGGACAGGTGTCCATCAGCGCCTCGAAAGTGATCGGAAATCGGACCTCCTTCGGCGGCGCCGGCATCGAAGCCCGCAGCATGGTCGGCTCGGTCACGATCAAGAACGTGGTGGCTTCCGGCAACGACGGCAGCGACGGCGGCGGCCTGTTCATCTTCAGTACGGCGGACTTCAAAGTCATCGGCGGATCCTTCACCGGCAACGCCGCATTCGAGGGCGGCGGCATTCACATCCAGAACTCCACCGGCAGCATCCTCGGCGCGAAGGTATCGGGCAACGCGGCGATTGCTGCGGCTGGTGGAGTCTTTGCCGATGCCACGAGCGTGGTGACCCTCCAGGTCGCCAAAGTCATTGCCAACAGCGCGCCCGTGGCCCCGAACGTTTCCGGATCGTATACCTTCGTGTGAGGAAACCCCGCGCACGCCCTTATCCCCATTAGCCGATCAGCAACGACCACCAGGAGACCCCATGACAATGTCCCGAACCATCGAACCGCTCGAAGCCCGCATCGCTCCCGCGACCTTCACCGTCCTCAACACCAACGACGACATGCTCGGCGGGACGCTGCGCGAAGCCGTCGCCGCCGCCAACGCCACTCCGGCCGCAGACACGATTGTCTTTGCCGCAGGCGTCGCCGGCTCCATCGCCATCAACCCCGCGCTGAATGGAATCTCGATCGAGGCCCCGCTCACCATCAAGGGGCCGGGTATCGACAAGCTGACGGTGGACGGCTCCGGCACGACGCGCGCGTTTTTTCATCAGCGACCGCGACGCCGGCGGCAATCCCGACCCGAGGAGGCAGAGCCCGGTGAGCATCAGCAATCTCAGCATTCTCGGCGGCTCGGGTGGCACGAATGGAGGCGTGGTGGTCTGTTTCGAGCCGCTCGCGCTCACCAACGTGGTCCTCAGGGGGCACCACGACGCAGACCGCCGGCGCCACGCTCGTCAGCGACATCGCCGGCGCGCTCGGCTTTCTCAAAATCACCGGCAACCTCAAGGAGGCACTCCTCCTCGTGACCGGCGGTGTCGATGGAAAGGTCGGCCCGGTCACGATCGGCGGCTCGCTCATTGGCGGCGCCGACGATGGCAGCGGACAGATTTTCACCGACGGCTTGATCGGCGCGGTGAAGATCGGGCGCGATCTCGTCGGCGGCTCCACGCAGACCACCGGCAGCGTCATCTCCGGGGGCAGCCTCGCCGCCATCACCCTCGGCGGCTCGCTCATCGGCGGGCGGGCCTCCGATACCGGCTTGATCTAGAGCACCGGGGCGATCGGCGCCGTGCGCATCGGCGGCAACCTCGATGGCGGCGACACCACCGGCCCCACGCTCGACCGGACCGGAGCCATCTTCGGTCAGCAGATCGGCAGCGTCTTCATCGGCGGCTCGATGTTCGCCGGCACCGAGAGCGGCGGCGGCCAGCTCGGACGCAGCGGCGCGATCGTGGCGCGCGACGACCTCGGCGCGGTGACCATCAAAGGCAGCCTCGTCGGCCACGCCACTTCGACGCGGGCAAAGCGCAAGCCGTCGGCCCGGGCTTCTCGGGCATCCCGGGCGACGGCTTCGCCGTGCACGTCTTCGAAGTCTGAAACCCCGGCCGGCCTATTTGCGTTTCGCCTTGGCGGATTTGGGAAGCAGCGCGTCCGGGGTCACTTTCTTCACGAGATCCCCCATTGAGTCGATCCCGGCCTGAACGCCTTTTTTCACGGACTGCATCAATCCGGGTGACCTCTTTTTCGTTGTCCGGGCTTTGGCCGTGGGTTTCTTCGTGGCGGACTTTGCGCCGCTCCTGCCTTTCACGGCCGGCTTTTTCGTGGCGGATTTTGGTTTGGTCGCAGTTTTTTTGACGGTCGCTTTCACGACTTTGGCGGTGGGTTTTGTTTTGGTGGGCATAAGGGCGAAAGCAGCACTTTCTCAGCGGACATATTCGCGGAGTATGTGCCGGCTGACATTTACTGAATCGCAGCCGCCGGGGCGTTAGGCTGGCTTTTCGATCGAGCCTGCGTTGGCACCGCCGCACCCGCTCATCATCCTCGCCCGCCAGCGCGGGGACGTGTGTGTCCACGGGATTGCTTTGTGAGCCCTTTGTCCAAATCTTCACACTATGAAAACCCGCGCGCCCTCCGTTGAGCCCCTGGAATCCCGCATCGCTCCCGCTGCAGTCTTCACCTACACCGACGTGGACGGCGACAAAGTCACCATCGCCACTAGCAAAGGCTCGAATGCCGAGCTCGCGGCGGCCGGCGTGCTGACGTTCAACAATGCCGCCGATGTGCCGCGGCAGTTGCAAAAGATAGACCTCAGCCTCAACCCGGTCTTCGCCGGCACCGACCTCTCGGTGACGGCGAAGCGCATCGGGCCGGGGGGCGATGGTGTGACGGCGGTCGGCTTCATCGACGCGAGCGCGAACGGCGGCGGCACGGCTCTGAACCTCGGCACGGTCACGATCGACGGCGATCTCGGGCGCATCCGCGCGGGGATCGACGCGCAGGGCTCCATCGGCGTGAAGTCGCTCACGGTCGGCTCGATCGGGTTGCTCGGTCTCACGACGCAGGCGGGCGGCGATCTGTTCAGCCTGATCAATGCGCAGGCGGGAGCGATCACGGTGAAGACCACGCTGGCGTCGGGCGTCTCCTTCAATGTCACGCCTCAAGGCTTCGGCGCTCAGGTCGGCACGCTGACCATTGGCGGCGATCTCGCCGGCGAGTTTTTCGCCGGCCCGGTGAAGACCATTCTCATCCGCGGCGATGTGGACAGCGGGAAGCTGGGCGTCGGCGAGGTCGGCACCCTGCGGGTGCTCGGCTCGATCATCGGCGGCGACGCGATCGCCGAAGGCCGGATCACGACACTCAAGGTCGGCTCCATTTTCATCGGCGGCGACATTCGCGCCGGGACGGGTAACGACACGGGCACACTCGTGACCAACGACGGGTCGGTCGGGTCGTTCATCCTGCGCGGCTCGCTGGTGGCGAATGCGGCCGCCGGCTTATTCGCGGGCGGCATCGATCTCGGGAGCGTCGGCACGGCCTCGATCGGCGGCTCGATCGAGAGCAGCCTCGCGGACACCGGGTTCGTATTCTTCGAAAATGTGAAGTCGATCGCCATCGGCGGCGATCTGCGCGGCGGGGAGATTCAGGCGCTGGACGTGGGCAGCTTCAACCTGCGCGGCTCGATGGTCGGGGGCTTCGCCGCGGACAGCGGTTCCTTCGGCGCCGTGACGGCGAAGTCGATCTTCGTCGGCGGCGATCTGCGCGCAGGCCAGGGCGATCGTTCGGCGCGCATCGTCGCCGGGACCGCTGCGGGCGCGCCGATCACCGTCCGCGGCTCGCTGCTCTCGGAAGACGGAAGCGGAGTGAACTCCGCGAGCATTTCGATCGGCGACGCGGGAAGAATCCTGATCGGCGGCGACATCATCGGGGTCGAAGACGGCACCGGGAGGATCGACGCCGGCAATGTCGGCTCGCTGTTTGTCGGCGGCGACGTGCTCGGCGGCACGAGCGCGACCGCCGGGACCTTGAGGTTCACCGGCAGCGTCGGCACCGCCGACATCCGCGGCCACCTCGTCGGCGGCACCGCGGATGTGATCACGGCGATTCCCGTCGCCTTCCCCGGCGGACAGATCGAGATCGCCGGCGACGTGAAGAGCTTCCGGCTCACCGGCGACGTGCGCGGCGGCGCAGGCGACAACACCGGGATCATTTCCATCGGCGGCGCCGCGGGCTCCCTCTTCATCGGCGGCAACCTCATCGGTAACTCGTTTGCCGCGGGCAGCGTCGGCGGTGGACGCGTCTTCGTGAATGGGAAAATCGGCGCCTTCACCCTCGACGGCGATCTCATCGGCGACGGCACGGATTCAGGACGAATCATCACCAACACCGGCTTCGGCAGCTTGCGCATCACGGGCGAAATCGTCGGCGGCGAAGGCGACCGCAGCGGCGCGATCCTGGGCCGGACGTCGGGCGACAACTTCCTCAGCTCGCTCTTCATCGGCGGCAGCGTGCGCGGCGGGACCGGCATCGACAGCGGGCGGCTGCAATTGCAGAACCAGGGCGCGCCCGGCAGCGTCTTCATTCGCGGGGACATTCGCGGCGGTGAGGGCCTTCGCTCGGGCAATGTCGATATCGACGATGCCATTTCCAAAGTGACGATCGAGGGATCGGTCATCGGTGGCATCGGTGAAGGCAGCGGCACTTTCGATCTCGATACCGAAAACAACGCCATCCTTTCGTCCGTACTCATCCGCGGGGATATCCGCGGCGGCATCGGGATCGAGTCCGGCGTCGTCGGTCTCGACAGCAGCTTCGCGATCAAGAGCGTTGTTCTTCTGGGCTCCATCGTCGGCGGCAACGATACCGGCGCCGGTCAGCTCGATATCGATACCGACGTTGCGGCCGTCCTGATCGGCGGTTCCATCGTCAGCGGCGGCGCCACCGAGTCCGGGCGGCTGGAAACCGAGGACGCCGGCACGATCACGCTCCGCGGAAGCCTGCGCGGCGGCAATACGCCGGGCGCCGGGCAGATCGAGACCGATGCGATCAAGACGCTCAACATCGGCGGCTCGATCGTCGGCGGGAACGACGACACGGCTGCGATCATCATTGCCCGGGGCATCGGCACGTTCACCGTCGGCGGCGCCATCACCGGCAACGATGCGGCAACCGTGAGGATCGAGTCGCGCGTGGGCGCGGCCGATCCGCAGCCGCACATCGCATTCGGGAAAATCACCGTTGGCGGCAGCGTCTCCTTCGCGCGCATCCACGGCGGCTTCACCACCCTGGTCATCGAGAACGACAGCGACGCGCAGATCGGCGCGGTGACCGTCGGCGGCGATTGGATCGCCAGCGATCTCGTCGCCGGCGCCACGGCCGGCGCGGGCGATCGATTTGGCGACGGCAACGACGTGGTCACGCCGAGCGCGAACGACGACCCGAACATCTTCGCGCGGATCGCCTCGATTACCATCGCTGGGCGCGTGCGCGGCACCGCGGTCGGCGGCGACAGCTTCGGCTTCGTCGCCCAGCAGATCGGCGCCTTCAAGCTCGCGGGCGAAACCATCCCGCTCCTCGCTGGCGTCTCCAACGACAACGTCCTCGTCGCCGCCACCGGCGACGTGCGCGTGCGCGAAATCGCCTGATGCACCCATCTCGCTTCTCCCATCGCATGGGGAGCCGTGGAGCCGGGGTCAGTCTGTGAATGTTGCAAATTTCCGGGAGAGGGCTCTCGCTTTGGCGCATCGGAGCCTCGCCGTGACGGGGAAATTGAGGGGCGCATGAGCGGTGGGGCCGCGAATGATTCCCGCCGTGAATTATTTTGACCGGGCATGCCACCGGCTCTAAAAACACTCCCACGGGAGATGATCGCAGACAGCGCCGATATTCGATTTGAATGCAACAAGTGCGGACAACACCTCGTCGTGGAATCCGCAGGGGCTGGATTGACCGCCGACTGCCCGATCTGCGACACCTCGGTGACCGTTCCGACGCAGCCTTCTGCGAAAAAGGGGCGTCGGGCCGAGGGCGGGAAATTGCCCGAGGGGCGCCACGAGCACAAGGCGGGTGCCACCCCCGCGCCGGGATCCTTGCGATCCCCGTTCGCGGATCCGCTCCCCGGGGAGATTCGCGAGGAGCTGATCGACGCGAGCCTGATCAACGGCAAGCTCGTGCGCGATCTCGAGAAGGCGCGCGAGGAAGTGGCCCGCCTCCAGCAACAACTCAAGGTCCTCGGCGACGAAAGCGAGCGGCTCAAATCGAGCACCACCCACACCAAGGCGGAACTCAAGACGTTCCAAACCGAACGCCAGCAGCTCAAGGCGGAAGTCTCATCGTTTCGGCAGAAATTCACGGTCGCTGAAGAAGCGCTCGCCGCTCGCGAGAAGGAACTGAACGAGGCCCGCGGCAAAGCCGCGGCGGGCATCGCCGCGGCGGAGTTGGGCACGCTAGAGACTCGATTGCGCGAAACGGAACGCGCCGCGGAATGGGAAGCCAAGGCCGGCGAGGCGCAGCAGCAGAGTAAAAAATCGGCCCGGGAGGCAAGCGAGTGGAAGGCGAAGGCCAGGACTGCCGAAGCCGCACTGGCTAAGTTGACCGCCCGCGTCGAGGGCCTCGATGCGGAGGTGAAAGCCGCGGCGCTCGCGCTGCAGCGGATGCAGAAGGCGGCGGCAGACTCCGACGATAAAGTCGCGGCGATGGAGCAGGCGCTGGCGGCGGGCGTGCCGGAACTCGAGAGCGCCCATACGCGGGCTGCGACGCTGGAGGAAGATTTGCACAAGACGCAGGGGCGCCTCGGTGAGGTCGAGGCGGCGCTGGCTTCCGCGCGGCAGGAAGAATTGCGCCTGACCACGGAACACGTCGAGATGCAGCGGCAGGTCGACGACGCAAAATGTCAGTTCGCGTCGATCGCGGATCTCCAGGCGCAGCTCGCACGGGCGGATGCGGAGCTGTGCGATCACCGCGAGAAACTGTGGCTTTCCGAAGAATCCAATCAATCTCTCGCCACTCGCTGCGAACAACTGCGCCGGGAGGCTGACTCCCTGCGGCGCGACGTGACCGAATCGCATTCCGGCCGCGAACTCATGGAAGCGCGTTCCCGCCTCGAAGATGCCGTGGCCGAGCGCGACCGCACGGCTGCCCGCCTCAGCGCGGTGGAAGCCGATTTGCACTCCATCTCATCTGCGGAAGCCGCGCTGCGGGCCGAGCTCGATCAGGCGCGGCACGAGCGTGACGAAGCGGTCGAGCGGGCCGAATCGCTTCGCGAAACCCGGGCCGCCAAGGACAACCAGGTCCTGCGCGGCATCATCGCGCGGCTGAACGGGGACCTCGCGCAACGCACGTCCGAGGTCCTCCGTGCGAAACGCGCGCGCGTCGGGCTGAAAATCGCCTATATCCTTTTCGGGGTTGGCCTGCTCGGCGTCATCGCCTTCGCGGTGAAAGTCCTGCCCCAGGCGCTGAGGCACTAGACAGCCCTGCCGGGAGTCGGGAGTCAGGAGTCAGCAGAGGGACGCTCGCGACTGCTGACCCCTGATCCCTATCCCTGACTCCTGTCTTCATCCCCGACTCCTTTTCCCTTTCGCGTCCTGCCTCCGGCGGTATCGTGCCGCCACCTTGGATCCGCTCGACAAGATCAAGATCGGCACCTGCGCCTGGAGCTTTGAGGATTGGCGCGGCGTTTTTTACCCGGAGCATCTTCCGCCAGGCGAGCGGCTCGCGTTCTACGCCCAATACTTTCGGTCCGTGGAAGTGGACTCGACCTACTATGCCGCGCCGGCGACGAAGGTGGCGTTGCATTGGTATGAGGTGACTCCGCCCGACTTTGTTTTTGCCTGCAAGCTGCCGCGGGAGATCACCCACGAACGGCGGCTGCGCGATTGCTCCGAACTGCTTGAGGCCTTCCTGCGCAGCATCCAGCCGCTCGGCGAAAAGCTCGGCTGCGTGTTTGTGCAGATGCCACCGTCTTTTCGTCCCAGGCAGGATGAACAGGCGTTGCGCGCCTTCATTCGTGAACTGCCCGGGCATGTCCGGTTTGCGATCGAGTTCCGCCATCACGACTGGCACCAGCCGCGCATCGTGCAGCTCCTCGAAGCGCACCGCGTCTGCTGGGTCTGGACCGATGTCACGCCGCTCGATCACCAGCAGGAGGGCGCGTTCGAGTTTCTCCCGCAGACCACGGATTTCGTTTACCTGCGGCTCCTCGGTGATCTGGGGACGAAGTACGCCGGTGACGGGCGTCCGGTGCATTCCTACCGCGAAGTCCTCTGGCCGCGTGACACCTCGCTGGAAAACTGGGCGACCCGCTTGCGCCAGCGGTTGCCCGAAGTCGCCAACGTTTTTGCCTGCGTGAACAATCACTTTGAAGGCTTCGCTCCCCGGACCGCGCACCGGCTCGCGGCCCTGCTCGATCTTCCCACCCGCGCATGGCCGGACGGCAACGCCGATCCCGACGCGCAGAGCGGGCAGATCAGCCTGCTTTGAGGCCAAGCCGCGGGCAGGTTTCCGCGCGTCCGGCGAACGTCAAACGCGGTGTTCCAATCGCGGTCATCCTGTACGGAGCGCAGAGAGTTTGGCAACCCGGACGCCCAACCGCCGGACCCGACGGAGCGTGTCGCTCCATGCCAGGGCCTATCGCCGGGGGGCGCCTTGTTCGCGGCGTCGCGGTGCGTTCACCGGACGCTTTCCTTCCGGGCGCGGGCCGCGGCGCACGGCGGTCGGCGCTCCGACTGGTTTCCGCTGCGGGGGCCGCGGCCGGGTCGGCTCGCGTTTGCTTTCTCCGCCGAAATCCCCCCGCGCACCCGTCGGCGCTCCGGCAGCTGCGGGCCGCGGCGTGGGGCGGGGGATGAAACGCCGCTGCGGCGCCGGCTGGGTCTCGGGCGCCTTGAGTGTGGCGATCTCCTTCGGGGTGAGAATGCGCCAGTCGCCGGGACGAGTTTCGCCGATCTTGAGGATGCCGACGCGGACGCGGACGAGCCGTTCCACTTCATACCCCAGCTCGTAAAGCATCAGTCGGATCTGCCGCTTGATGCCTTGATTCAGCGTGAGCCGGAGGTGCTGCGGGCCGAGCTGCTCGAGGCGCTCGATCTTCGCCCGGCCACCCATGATGTGAAAGCCCTTGAGGAGCTTCGCGCGATCCGTGGGGACGAAGGGCTTGTCGAGCAGGACTTCGTATTCCTTGTCGATCTTGTAGCGCGGATGGGTGAGCGCGAGCGAGAGGTCGCCGTCGTTGGTCACGATGAGCAGGCCTTCGCTGTCCTTGTCGAGCCGGCCGACGTGGAAGACGCGCGGCCAGTTCGGCGGGAGCAGATCGAAGATGGTGCGGCGGTCGAGATCGTCGCTCGCGGTGCAGACGTAGCCGCGCGGTTTGTTCAGGACGGCGGTGAGCGTTTTCTCCTGGTGAAGGAGGCGGCTGCCGACCTTCACGGCGTCGTCGGGACTGACTTTGGTGGCAAGATCGGTGACGACGCGTCCGTTGATCTTAACCTGGCCGGTAGTGATGAGTTCCTCGACACTGCGGCGGGAGCCGAGGCCGGCGGAAGCAAGGAAGCGGTTGAGGCGCATGAGTGGAAATATTGATGTAAGCTGGCGGTGCCGGGGACAGATACAACCCAAGTCGAAAAACACTATCCATTATTCCCGTTATCCACTAATCCCTCGCCCCTTTCTTTCCCCGTCACCTCCGATGCAGAAGCTGGATATTCCAAGGAAGACCGTCTATCGCCTCTCGCTCTATTACCGAGCGCTCCAACGCTTGCGGCAGAACGCGATCGACACCGTCTCCTCCGCGGCGCTCGCCAAGGTCGCCGGCGTGAAGCCCACGCAATTACGTAAGGACCTGACCTATTTCGGCCAGTTCGGCACCCGCGGGCTGGGCTACAATGTGAAGGCGCTCTGCACGAAGTTGACCGATGTGCTCGGCACCACGCAGTTGCAGCCGGTGATCCTCGTCGGCGCGGGCAATCTCGGCTCGGCGCTGCTCCGCTATCCGGGGTTTGCCAAGGAGGGATTCGAGGTCGTCGCCGCCTTCGATCTCGAGGCCACCAAGACCCGCGCGCGGAGCCTCGGGGTGAAGGTGCTGCCGATGACGAAGCTCGGCGAATTCGTGAAGGCGGAGTCCGTCAAGATGGCCATCCTCACCGTGCCGGCCACCGTCGCGCAGGAGGTGACCAACGTGCTCGTGGAAGCCGGTGTCCTCGCGATCCTGAATTTCGCGCCGATCTTCCTCCAGGTGCCCGACAAGGTGGTGGTCAACAACGTGGACCTCGCCATCGAGCTGGAGAATCTGAGCTACTTCATTCAATGAGCGCCTCGAATCGCCGCCGCCTGGCAGCGATTGGGGCGCCGGATTTCGATCTCGAGGCCACGCTCGGGTGCGGGCAGGTCTTTCATTGGACGTGCGAAGGGGACCGCTGGTTCGGGACGATCGGCGGGCAGGCGGTTGCGGTGGAACAGCGCGGCGAAGAGTTGCTCGTGAACGCGGACGCGGAGGCGGTGGCGCGGCATTATTTCGCGCTCGATCATCCGCTCGCGGAAATCTACGCGAGCTTTCCCACCGACCCGGCGATGGCTGCGGCGGTCGCGCATGCTCGCGGGCTGCGCATCGTCCGGCAGCCGGCGTGGGAGTGCGTGGCCACCTTCATCACGTCCTCACAAAAGGCGGTGCCGCACATCGCGCAGATCTCGCACACGCTGCGGCGGCGTTTTGGGAAACGGGTCGAGATGGAGGGGTGCGAGCTTTTCGCGTATCCATCGCCCGCGGCACTGGCGCGGCTCGAGGAAGCGGATCTGCGGGCCTGCGCGCTCGGCTACCGGGCGAAGAATCTCCTCGGCGCCGCGCGGATGATCGCCGAAGGGCAGGTGGATCTCGCAGCCATCGCCCGGCTCGATGACGTGGCGGCGCACGCCGAGCTCTGCCGCCTGCCGGGAGTCGGCCCGAAGGTGGCAAACTGCGCGCTGCTATTCGGCTTCGAGCGGCTGCGGGCGTTTCCGATCGATGTGTGGATCGAGCGCGTGCTGCGGACGATCTACTTTCCGCGGAAGCGGAAGGTGAGCACGAAACGGCTGCGCGAGTTCTCGGCGGGTTACTTCGGCGCGTTCGGCGGCTACGCCCAGCAGTACCTCTTTCATCACGCGCGGAAAACCTGGCGGACGCAGCCGGACGCGCGCGTGACGATCAACCGGCGCCTTTCCTCCGGAAAAACGTCAGGAACATGATCTGGAAATCGAGGAAGAAATTCCAGTTCTCGAGATAGTAGAGGTCGCAGCGGATTCGCTCGGAAAGGTCCGTGTCCCCGCGCAATCCATTGACCGCGGCCCACCCTGTGAGGCCGGGGCGGGCCACGTGGCGGGCGTGGTAGTGCGGGATTTCGTGTTTGAAACTCTTGATCAACTCGACCGACTCCGGACGCGGGCCGACCAGGCTCATCTCGCCCTTCAATACATTCCAAAACTGGGGCAATTCATCGATGTTCCACTTCCGGATGAAACCGCCGATGCGCAGCCGTCGTGGGTCATCCTTCTGTGTCCAATGGCCGCTGGCGTCCGCACCCAGGCGCATGCTGCGAATCTTAATCATGTCGAATTCCACGCCGTTGCGACCCAATCTCCGAGGCCGGTAAAAAATGGGGCCGGGCGATTCGAAAAAGACCAGCCCGCCGAAAAGGAGGATGATCGGCACCGACAAGGTCAGTCCCACGATCGCCCCGATGATGTCCACGGTCCGCTTGAGGACAGCATTCACCGGCCGGTCGAGCGGCAACTGGGAAACGCCGAGGATTGGGATTCCGCAAATCGACTGCAAACTCAGGCCCGTCACCAGGATTTGAAAATACGAGGGGATCACCTTGAACTGGATCAGCTCCTTCTCGCAGATCGTGGCAAGTTCGTCGATTTGCGCCATCGACTCGGTGCGATCCGCGAGGACGACGATGTCGATGCTATGAGCTTGCAGCATGTTCGCCAGATCCCGGTAGGCCGCCACGTGAGGGATTTCCTGTGGTGGATCCTTTTCGTACCGACCGCTGGCCGGCGGGATGCAGCCGACGAGGGTGTACGAGGGATTGGTGTCACTCTGAATGAATGTCGTCAGACGTTCGGAGAGATCGTTCCAGCCGATGAAGAGAATTCGCTCCCGGAGGTGGCGCGAAAATCTCTCCAAAGTGAGCACGCGATAGACAATCAACCGCCAGAAGAGGAGCAGGACCCCGAGGTTGACCGCGTTGAACAATGCGTAGGCGCGTGAAAGGGAGGGGCGGGAATCGAGAAGCCGCGTGATGCAGAGAATCGCGACGAGCCAGATTGCACACGACTTGATGATGAGAAACGAAATCTGCCGATAACGCAGGACCTGCGAGAACTGATAGAAGCGATAGTGCGACAGGATGAGCATCAGCGCGAGGGCACCCAGGATGATGTAGGCGGCGTAGTCCTGGAGCGTCACCTTCTGATAAGGCACACTCAAAAAAGGAACGTGCGTGTGGAAACGAACCCAGAAGCTGAAAAGCGAGCTGCCAAGAATAACCAGGGCATCCCCGATCACGGTGATGACGAGCACGCTGGTCGCCACCTGTTGATTGATGCCGGCAGCCTCCGTCGTTTTGGGAGCGTTGCGTGATAGGCGAACTAAATCTTCCGCGAGTTTGCTCATGGTGGGGAGCGGTGATGGTTCAGGGCCGCACCTGTCCGGAGGCTGCCGCCGACAAGGCTCTGGTCACGGTGAAAAATGGATGGCGGGACCCACCCGGCGAGGATGTCGTTCGGGGTTCCTCGATGATTTGCGAGTGGTGGTCTCCCGGCGGTGGCGCTCACGCGGGGAGGTGTTTTTCGATGAAGGCACTGATCGCTTCGGCGCTGGTCGGCTTTGCGAGAAAGGGGAAGCCGCCTAGGACGCCGCCATGAGCGTCGATCTCCGACTTCCTGACGGAGGCGGACAGGAAGACGATGGGAATCTCCTTCAACTCAGGATGCATCCGCAGCGCCTCGGCCACGTCGCCGCCGTCTTGTTCCGGCATGATGAGGTCCAGAACGATCATGTCCGGCTTGAATTCCAGCGCGGCCGCGATGACCGCCGTCGCGTCGTTCTCCGCGCGCACCTCGTACTTGCCGGTTTGTTCGAGGGCGATTCGCATGAGACGGGTAAGGGAGACCTCGTCATCGACGATCAGAATGCGTTTTTTCCTCATGCTTCTGGGGGTGAGATTCGGGGGCTTTCTGGGGAACTCACACGTTAGCGAAACGAAAGCGGCCTTGTCCATGAATGATGTGCGCTGAGTCCACTCAGTCGCCGGGACGAACGCCGCCTTGAAGGAAAACGTTTCGGGTTCCCCCGAATTCGACGCCGTTTGATCAGCCATTCGCGGTCGGTCTGGTTTCCGAATTCTGATTGCCCCCCTGGGAAAGCCGTTGAATAAACGAGGCATGCCATCCGGCAAAATGCGGTTCCCTCCCATTCAGCGTATCGAGTTCGAGAGTGGCTGTTTGCGGGACGCGGTGATCGAGCCGCGCGCTCGCGGCGGGATGCGTTCAGAGGCGCGGCACACCGGGCGGTTTCGCTGAAACATCGCGTATGTTTCCCTCCTTCCCTTCCTCCCATCTCAAGCCAACGCACGGATTGCACGTGCTGCTGGTGGAAGATCATCCGGTCTCCGTCGCACTGGTGAAAGCCGTGCTGGTCCGGGAGCCGCGATATGAGGTCATCGTGGCCGAGACGATGCGGGCGGCCCTGCAATGCTTGCAGTCTGTCGCAGTGGATGTCGTCCTCCTCGACTTGATGTTGCCGGACAGCGTGGGGCTGGAGACTTTTCACCAGATTCAGCGCGCCGCCCCGCATATGCCGATCATCGTCCTCAGTGGGCTGGACGACGAAGCGTTGGCGACCACCACCGTGCAGGAAGGGGCGCAGGATTACCTGGTTAAAGGCGATTTTGACCCGCGTGTTCTGGGCCGGGCGATCCGCTACGCGGTCGAACGCGCCCGCATCCTCACGGCACTGGGAGACGAGCGCGAATTCGCCCGCGCGCTGCTCGACGCCATTCCCGACCGCATGTACGTGAAGGACCTGGAAAACCGTTTCGTGCAGATCAACCGCCAGCTCGTTGATGTCCTTCATCTCAAGGAAGCTGCGGAAGCGCTCGGCAAAACGGATTTTGACTTCTTTCGGCAGGATCACGCGCAGGAGGCATTTGAAGAGGAGGAAAAGATCGTCCGCACGGGAGAGCCGCTCGTCGGCAAACTGGAGGAGGAAGTGATGATGGACGGTCGCAGCACCTGGCTCCTCACCACGAAGCTTCCACTCCGCGATGCCTCGGGGAAGATCGTGGGCACCTTCGGCATCTCGAAAGATATTACCGAAATCAAGCGGACCGAAGAGGCACTGCGCCACAGCGAGGAACGTTATCGCGGCTTGCTCGAGTCAGTGATGGATTACTATTATACCGTCCGCCTCCATGATGGAGCCGGCGTGGCGATCTTGCATAGCGACGGGTGTCTGGGCGTGACAGGCTATACCCGCCAGGAATACGAAGCGGACCCAGGCCTCTGGGTGCGGATGATTCATCCCGAAGACGTTTCGAGGGTGGTGGAGAAGCTCGACCGGCTCCTGGCTTCCGGCGTCGCGGAAGCGGTGGAGCACCGCATCATTCACAAGGATGGTTCCGTCCGCTGGATCCGCAATACGCCGACGCCCCATTTCGATGAGCAGGGCCGCTTGATCTCCTACGAGGGCGTGGTGTCGGATATTACTGACCGAAAGGAAGCCGAACTGCAGCTCAGAACCGCCAATGCCAGGCTCCGCGAGTTGGTCGCCGAGATCACGGAATCGCATCGCCAGTTGCAAGATGCGCAGCTTGGCCTGATCGACGCGGCCAAGATGCGATCCATCGGCCAGCTCGCCGCCGGCATCGCCCATGAAGTAAAGAACCCGCTGGCGATCATGCTGCTCGGATTGAACTGCCTCGCCGAGCCCTGCGGCAAGGATCCCGCGATTAGAAGCATCCTCGACGAGATGCAGGTCGCCGTTGACCGAGCCAACAGCATCATCGCGGGGCTGCTGGACTTTTCGTCAGCCAAGAAACTGGAACTGACCGAGTGCGATTTGAACGAGATCATCAAACACTCGCTCGAATATGTGCGGCACGTCTTGAATCAGGGTAAGGTCAGAGGAGACCTGCGCCTGGCCGCGAACCTGCCGAGCGTCCTGGCTGATGGGAGGAAATTGGAGCAGGTCTTCATCAACCTTTTCACCAACGCGTGCCATGCGATGTCCGCCGGTGGAACCCTCACGGTGACGACCGCGCTCCGGATCCTGCACCCTAGTGAGGTGGGCCGGGAAAGCCGCGATCATTCAGGGCTGCGTCTCGACGCAGGCGAGGAAGTGCTGACCGTCGAAGTGCTGGACAACGGCACCGGCATTCCCGAGGACAAACTCCCCCGCATTTTCGAGCCGTTCTTTTCCACAAAGCCGGTCGGCAAAGGCACCGGTCTGGGCCTCGCCGTGACCCGGAATATCATCGAGTTGCACGGCGGGAAGATCGAAATTCGCAATCGTCCAGAAGGCGGAGCAGCCGTGAAGCTCACGCTCCGGCGTGGGGCCGTCCGAAACGCGGGAGACGGGGAGGAAGGTGGGGACGCCCGCCCATGACGGCAGCCTTCCGAAGCTGGTGTTGCTCCGGCTGGTGCTCTGCCGCGCTGCTCTGCTCCGCCGCCGGGGAGGCGCTCCCCCAGATGTGGTGGACGATGCCATCGCTCAGCGACACCGGGGTGCGACTGCGGGAGCCCTTGCGGCAGGAAACTTCCCCCCAGTTGTGGTGGGCTGCGCCGTCGCTCCGGGACGCTCAGGAACGACTGCGCGATCGCTCCGTGCAGGACCCGGTGCGCGGTGGCGAGCTTGCCGTTCTGGAGGAGTCGATGCTGGAAGGTCCATTGCCCGAAAGGGAATTGGCGCTCCCCGAGCCTCCAGTGACCAGAAAAAGCCCCGCGGTGATTAGCTTGGGGCCTGGCGTGCTCGTGATCTCCGGCTGGGCTTCGGCGATATTCGATGACAATATCTTTAACGCATTTGAGAACGCGGAATCGGACTTTGTTTATACCGTGACCCCCTCCCTCGTCATGGGAATGGGTGACTATGCCGAGCAAAAGAAGACGTTCCTAACTGCGGGCTTCGCTCCCAGCTTTGTGAACTTCCAGCGAAGGCGGGACCTGAGCGACGTTGACTACGATGGTTTCCTTCATGGGCAGTACACTTTCACCAGACTCAAGATCGACTCCCGGCTCTCCTTTGAAAGACGCACCGGGCAGGACCTCGATGCTCCGGGCCGGAATAGCCGCGACTTTTACACCGCCGACGTGGTCGCCGAGTATGCCATCACAGAAAGGACGACGCTGGAAGCAAGCGGACTCGCGGTCCACCGTGACTACCTTACTCAGATCGATTCGGATGAGTTTTTGAATCGAGACTTTGTCACTTACTCGGTGAGTCCCAAACTGCAACTGGCCCTGGGCGGCGGGTTCGGAAAGCTCACGCTGGTCGATGGCGAAGAACAAACTTACGAGCAATCGCTCCTTCGCGTTTGGTATCAGCCTGGCGCCAAGCTTTCGATTCGCGCGATCGGCGGAATGGACTTCAGGCACTTCAATAACGGCATCTCAGGCCGCACGACGGCGGTGGGCGACGTAGGTCTGATTTATCTGGCATCGCCAAGCGGGAAAACAAAGCTGGCGCTCGATGGATACCGGCGCGTCCAGAATTCGTCTTCGCTTCCCGGCCAGAACTACCTCAGCACCGGCGTGGTTCTTCGTGTCACGCAACGCGTCTTCCGCGATTTCGATCTCGATCTTGAAACTGGCTATCAGCACGCCACCTACTATCCCACCGCCACTGGAGGCGACGTTGTGCGCGACGACTACTGCTTCATTCGTCCCCGGATTCGGTACAACTTGAACGACTGGGGATCCGTATCGCTTTTCTATCTCGCGCGCAGTAGGGATTCCAGCGTGTTGACTAGAAGCTTTGAAAACCAGCAGATGGGCATCGAACTCGCCGTCGGATTTTGACTCACTCCCCCTCCATCATGTTCGCCCGCCTCTTGCCCCGTCTTCTAGCCTTCTCTGTGCTGCTCGCGGCCGGTCCGCTCAGCATCGCGCAGGCACCTTTGCCGGCGGCCCGCCCCCCCATTTCCTCCAGTTCCGTTTCCGGCAACTACAAGCTGCTGCCCAACGATGTAATCCTCCTCCGCGTCTTTCAGGAGGATGACCTGACCGGGCAATATCGTATCAGCCAGGATGGCACGGCCATCTTTCCCCTCATCGGCTCGATGAAGATCGGCGGGCAATCCGTCGATTCGGCGGCGCGCGCCATCACCGGGGCGTTGAGGCGCTACCTGAATAATCCGCAGGTGAACATCAGCGTGGTGGAGTACAGCAAGCGCCGGTTCATCGTGCTCGGCCAGGTGCAGCGCCCCGGCACCTACCTGATTCCCAATGAGGAGGCGATGGACCTGCTGACCGCCATCGCGGCAGCTGGGGGCTATACCCGCTTTGCCGAGCCGGGCAACGTCATCGTCAAACGCCAGGTGGCCGGGCGCGAGATCATTTACAAACTGAACGCAAAGAGCATGGCCAGGCAGGAGCAGGCCATCTTCGAGATTCTGCCGGACGACAAAATCACCGTCGGTGAAAGAGTTTTGTAATCGCTTGGGAGAAGGGTACAAACGACCATGGTTGCAAGCGCCGCTGTCTTAGCCCCTCCCAGGAATACATCAGGGATTGCAGGCCTGCAGGAACTCATTCATGCCCTGCTGAAGCGGTGGTGGTTGATCGCCTTGATCGTGGCCGCGGCCGTTTTGGTCGCGCTCTGGTATTTGAGTAACGAGCCGACGATTTACCGATCCGTGGTCGTGGTCCAGGTCGAACAGGAAGAGCAGAAGGCGATCAACATCGAGGTCACCACGCAGGACCTGCGGCAACTCGAATTGCTCAAGACGATCGAACAGAACTTCGCCAACCAGCAACTGATGCAACAGGTGGTCGCCGCGAACAATGCCGCATTGATACCCGGCTTTGTGCCGCCTCCCTCGTTCGTCAAAAGCAAGTGGCTTAAGTTGCAGCGGTCCTCGAAGGGCGCTTCGGGGGAGGCCGATGAAATCGTGCAGTTTTTGCTCGACCGCGCGGATGCCAAGCTGCGGCGAGGCACGCGGCTGATCGACGTCTCGTTCGATCACGAGGACCCGAAGCTGGCCCGACAGATCGCTGAGTCGATCGTGCAGGAATCCATCAAGAAAAGTCTCGCCCAGCGCCAGGAGGCGGCGGAGACCGCCTCATCCTTTTTGAATCGCGAAGCGGAGGCGTTGCGCGCCAGGCTTCAGAAATCGGAATACGCGCTCCAGGACTACAAGGAGAAGACCGGATCCGTCTCGATGGAAAGCAGGCAGAACGTGGTCGTGGAAAGGCTGCGCGAGATCAGCTCGGAGGAGACAAAGGCGCACGCCGACCGGCTCAGGGCCGAGGCCGACTACGCACAGATCGAGGCGGTGGGCAGCGCGCCTGAGATGTTACTGACGATCAATAGCATCGCCACCCATCCTTCGGTAGTTCCCTTGCGGGCGATGGTCGCCACGCAGGCCGGTGAGATCGCAAAGTTGGAGCAACGCTACACGCGCGAGCATCCGAAAATGATTCAGGCACAAAGTCAGCTCACGGAAACTCGCCGCGCCCTGGAGGAGGCGGTGACGAAAGCGTCCCAGACAGTGCGTAACACGCTCAACAGTGCCATCGCTCGCGAGAAAAGCCTCGAGATAGCCAAGCAGGATCAGGAAAAGCAGGCGCTTGAACTAAGTCGGCAATCCATCGACTACCACCTGCTCATCCGCGAGGTGGAAGCGGATCGCGAACTCTACGAAGCCGTCCGCTCGCGGGTGAAGGAAACCACGGTCGCGATGGCCATGCAGCCGCTATTCTATCGGATCGTGGAGCCGGCCACGGTGGCAATCCCGGTCAGGCCACGCAAGCTCGTGATCATGGCGGCAGCGCTCATGGGTGGACTCATGCTTGGCGCATGCACCGTCCGGATTTTGGACCTGTTGGACACCGTGATTCAGAGCGTGGATCAGGCGGAGGAACTTCTTGGCGTGCCTGTCCTGGCTGCCGTCCCGATGGAGAAGGAAACGAACAGACGCAACACGCCCGCCGGAGTTGTCCATCAAACGGATTCGCTGGTTGCGGAAGCGTTTCGCTCGCTTCGCACCTCCCTTGTCCTGCTCGGGCGCCCTGAGGACCGCAAGATCGTCGCGGTCACGAGCGCCGTCGCCGGCGAAGGCAAGACTTTCGTCGGCGGCAACCTTGCCGCGTGCTTTGCCCAGCAGGGAATGAAAACGTTGCTGATCGACGCCGACCTGCGCCGCCCCGCGGTCGAGAAGCTCTTCTTCAGTACGTCCGGCGAACCGGGTTTGCGGGAATACCTTACCGGCCAGGCCCGAGCCGACGCGGTGATTCGCGAGACGCCGTTCGAAAACCTCTTCTGTATCTCAGCCGGCGGGCGGGCCCCGAATCCTGCGGAACTCCTGGCACAACCTTCCTTCCATTCCCTCATGATCGAAGTCGCCTCCCGCTTCGATCGTGTCATCATCGACACGGCTCCAGTCAATGTCGTTAGCGACACCCTGGTGCTTGCGAAGCACGTGCAGACGATCTGCGTTGTCGTCGATTCGCAAAAGACCCATCGGAAAGCGGTCCGGCACGCGCTCAGCCAGTTAAGCCGAATCCAGGCGCCGGTGGCCGGCGTGATCCTAAACCGTCTGCCATTGCGGGGCGGTTCCGATTACTTCTACCACTATTCGAGCGACAAGCCCTACGCCGATGAAAACGTAGAGACATCGCGCAAGCCGAGTCCTGTCCGGACCAAGTCATGAACCCGCTGCCGTAGAACGATAAACCAGCGCGGCGCCTATACTAAGCCATATGCCGATCACTACCGCACTGATCCTGGTTGGCGGGGTTTTTCTGCTCCTCGCGATCCATCCCTTCATTACGTATCCGCTTTCGCTGCTGCTGCTCCGCCGTTTGCGCGGCATCAAGGTGCGGCAACGGGAACGGGAGACTGCAAAGGACCAGCTAAGCATCGCCTTCGTGCTTTGCGCTTACAACGAAGCGTCGGTCATCGAGGAGAAAATCAAGAACCTGATCGAGATCCGGCGTTCCCTGGCACATTGTTCGATCCATGTGTATGCAGACGGCTGCAGCGACGATACGGTGGCGAAACTGGAGCGGTACCGGGATGACGTGAGAGTGGTGGCCGGCGTGGGCCGCAAAGGGAAGAGCGCCGGAATGGGCGTTCTCATGAAAGGGGTCGATGCGGACCTCGTGGCGTTCACGGATGCCAACGTCATCATTACTCCAGCCAGCGCACTATTGATGGCGGGTTACTTTGCGGATTCGCGCGTGGGGTGTGTGTGCGGTCAGTTGACCTACAGCAATCCAAACGAGAGCACCACTGCCGCGGCAGGCTCCGCATACTGGAAGTTCGAGGAATGGCTGAAGCGAACTGAATCGGATGTCGATTCCACCGTCGCTGCCGACGGTGCGCTGTTTGTCGTGCGGAGGAAGCTTTGGAATGAAGTGCCCGCCGACATCATCGATGATGCATGCACGTCCACCTCGGTCTTCTGCCGGGGTTTGGATGTCGTCCAGGCCGATGACATTCACGCGTGGGAGAAGGGAGCCGTTTCCACCGCCGAAGAGTTTCGCCGGAAGATCCGGATCAGTTGCAGGACCTTCAACTGCACCCTGTTCCTCTGGAGTAAGTTGCGCGCCACCAGCCTCCTGCGGCAGTACATGTACTTTTCACACAAACTCCTGCGGTGGTTGATCCTGTTCCACCTGATCGCAGCGGGGCTCTGTCTGGGGGTGGCAGCAGCCATGTGGTCTCTCAAATTGTTCCTCGTGTGTTCTGCGATCCTGATCGCCTCCCTGGCGTTAGGGGTCGCCGGCATGCGTCCCTTTTCGAGCATCCTGGAGATACTCGTCTCAATCACCGCGGCAGGACTGGGAGTGATCCAGTCTGCGCGAGGCAAACGTTACGTCACCTGGACGCCTCCCGGAAGCACCCGTGAGTCGCCTCAAATTCCGGCGCAAACGACCTGACCCCTCCCTGCAATGGACTACGTTCGCGTTCTGTGCAGCACGGCCATCGCACTGGGACTCTTTTGCTTCGTGTTCCCGAATGAGCGACTGCTCGAACCGATCATGGCCGTGCTCTTCATCGCGACCCTGGCTGCTCTCGGCGCATACATCTGGTCGCAGCGCTGCCTGTATGGTGAGTTCCGCTTTACGCCCAATGTCGTGACGTCAGCCGCGCTGTTTTTATGGCACCTGGGATTCGTCGGAATCTACATCACGGGCCTGGCCACCGACTTTCGGATCCTCGACTACTTCGAGACAAGTCCGCACAGCAATGTGGAAGGGATCGCCATGGTTGCGATCGGCATTGCCGCCTTTATCCTCGGGCTGACTTACGGCGAAGCTCGCTGCACGTTTCCTCCCGAAGTCACGGATCGCACGGCTGCGACCATCTCGACGATCGTCCTCGGCATAGGGACCCTGCTGGTGTGTGCCTACTTCGCGATCAAGGGGCGCCACCTGATGGGCGAATACAACAGCGTTTTCACGGAAGCGGATTCGCAGCGCCGGGCCTATAACTTTGGACTGATGCTTGCGATCACGGGACTGGCGCCGGCCGTGCTCTTCGCCGAGACGAGAATGATCGTGCTGGTGACGGTTGCCGCTGCGCTCACGGTCGCCGTCGTCGCAGCCCTCATGGGCACGCGCTGGGTATTCCTCGTCATGCTGGCGTTGGTGGTCTCGGCTTTGCAATTTCGGGGGCAGCGGATTTCGATAGTCCTGGTCGCGGTCGTAGGTATCGCCTGCGTTACGGCCAGTATCGTGGTGAAGGAGGGAAGGGCGGGTAATCCGATCAACAGCAAGACGATCGGTGATTATTTTGGGGGCCGGTACACCAATCCCGCCGTCGAGTTCTTTGAAGAAACAGGTCAGGCGCTGATTTCGTGCATCTACTCTGCGGGCGAGTTTCGGTCGGCGAAGAGACTGGAGCGGGGAAAGACGTTCTGGCACGCGTTGCGGTCGGTGTTGCCGGGAGCCGGGGCGGAACTTAGAGCTGCCAGTCCCATGTTCGTCGCCGCGCAAAATCTTTTCCCCGTCCGCTTTGTTACCGAGGGATTCACCACGGGGTATTCCATATTCGCCGAATGGTTTGTGAACTTTGGGATCGCAGGTGTGGTATTCGGCTCCGCTTTAATGGGTTACGGCCTGGGGCTGATCTGGCGGTTCGCATGCGAGCGGGGGGATTATCTTTGGACCGCACTTTCCTACTGCTGGGCGGGCTATCTTACTTTCGGATTTCGGAACGATGCGATGACGTGGATGAGGTTTGTCACGTGGTCCGCCGCCATCATCGTGCTGATCACCTGGCTAATGAGGGAAGCCAAAGGGCACGATACACGGCCCATTACCGAAGATAGCTAGCCACGGCGGGACCGCCTCTGATTCGCACATGTCGCAAAACCACCTATCGGTCATCTACATTTCGCCCCAGTTCCCCTCGCCGCGTCATGGATTCGAGCTCGTGGAACTGGAGGAACTCGCGACACGTGTGCGGCTGCACATCGTCTCCTTGCGGAAGCCGTCGCGAGCCGCATGGGACTGGATGACGAATCGTTTGTCATGCCGCCCGGGTCGGGATCACACCTCACTCGGACCGGGCAAGGTGATCACCGGTGCGCCTGCGCTCGCCTTGAAAGCGTTTGCCGGCCGGGACGGCGGTGATCTTCTCCGCACCGCCTTCCGGCTGGATCTCAAAGGTGGCCTTAAGACGGCGATCGGTCTGATGGCCGGATCTTATGTTGGGAAGGTCGCGACGGCGTGTGGAGCAGATATTATTCACGCCGACTTTGCGTCAGCCCCGACAACCGTGGCGATGTCGGCGTCGCAGCAGTCGGGGATCCCTTTCTCATTCTGTGGGCACGCGTTCGATATCTTCTCCACCAAGCCGGCTGGCAAGGCGAGCGAACCGGTACTCAAGGAAAAGGCCCGTCTCGCCAAAGCAGTCTTCGCCGCGAACTCATCCGTGTTATCCCGATTGCAGGGACTCGGCACAGACAAAGCGAAGCTTTTCCTCAAGCGCAACGGAGTCCGAGGTGCGCTTCGTCCTCCACTTGCATCACGGGGTCAGGATCCCTTCCGCGTGGTCGGGCTGGGTGGGCTGGTTGAAAAGAAGGGATTCGACATCTTGATCGAGGCTGTCGCGAGGGTGTCAAATCAGGGCCGGGAGGTGGAACTTGTGATTTACGGAGAAGGTCCGGAGCGAGCCCTGCTGGAGCAATTGGGACAAAGACGGGGAATGGCAGTGAAGCTACCCGGGGCTTACAGGCATTCCGATGTTGATCAGATCCTGGACAGCGCTTCCGTCGTTGTTTTACCGTCGCGGATTCTCCGGGATAAGGATTCGGATGGTGTGCCTACGGTCTTCCTCGAAGCTCTGCGCTGCGGAGTACCCATTATCGGGGCGGATGTGGGATCGGTGGGGGACATTATTCGCGACGGGAAAACCGGATGGCTGGTGAAGTCTGACAGCGTCGATGACCTGGTTCGGGCGTTGGTCGAGTGCATGAGCGATTACCCCCGCGCCTGTGAGTTATGCAAGCAGGGCCAGGAACTCCTGATGACTGACTTCATGGCGGCAAACAGCGCCGACGTGATGGTGCGAGCATGGACGCAAATGTTGGATGCCCGATGAAGATTTGCCAAATGATCGACCAACTCAAGGGAGGCGGGCAGGAGAGAATCGCCCTCGAGTATGCAAATCAACTGGCAAGCCGGGGAATTCAAAGCGCGCTGCTTGCGACCAGGTCGGGTGGCGATTATGCGGCGCAACTGACGCCGGCGGTCGATGGCAAGGTCATGACACGGACCGGGAAGTGGGATCTCCTACCGTGGGTGGAAGTCGGACGATGGCTTCGAGACAGGGACTTCGACCTGATTCATGCCCACAGCGTGGGTTCATTATTTTGGGCGGGCGTGCTGAGACTGGCGCTGCGGCTGCGTTATCGCATCGTGTACCACTTCCACATGATGCCGAGGGCTGGATGGTGGAGAAGGACGACGCTTGTCGTCGTTCGGCTCTTTCGCGGGCAGATCAATTGGTGTTTTGTAACTAATGAAGGACTAAAGACCTGCCTAAGCGATGACCTTGGGTTTCCTCGGGAAAAGATCGAGGTTTTGATGAATCCGACGGTATTCCCGGCGGAGCCACCGGAGCGAGAAGCGGGAGGGAATGCCAGTGTCGTCGTGGTGGCGCAGTGGCGGCGCCAAAAGGATCCGATGACCGCGATTCGTGCTGCCGCTCTGATGAAGCAACGAGGTCTTGCGGCCAGATGGTCGTTTCTAGGTGCGGAGGAAGACGAAGAGCTGGTTCGGGCAGCTCACCAGTTGATTGAAGAGTTGGGAGTGGGCGATCTGGTTCAGATCTGCGGACGCAGCACCAACGTACGCGGTGAACTTGCGAATGCGACGGTCGGTGTCCTGGCGACGCATTTCGAAGGTCAGCCGGTGTCCATGATCGAATACTGCGCTGCCGCATTGCCTTCGGTGGTGTCGAACGTGAATGGAACGTCGCAACTGCTTTCACCCGAGAACGGCATTGTCGGAGTGCCGCCAGGCGACGCAGCAGCCATGGCCGATGCGATCATGCGGATCATGACTTTACCCGATGCAGGGCGCTCGCTCGGTGTGAGGGCCTACCATTACATGAAGGCGAAAGCGGATGCTGAAGTGGTTTTCGATCAGGTGATTGAAAACTACCGGAAGATCCTGACGTCTTCATGAGCGCGCCAAAGAGTAATAGGGATGCGGAGGGACTGGACGTGGCCGATCGGCGCACCGTCTCTCGAAACTTTTCGTGGATGCTATTCGGGAACGTCGTAACGGCGGCCTCGAACTGGCTGATCATCGCGGTGATCGCCCGCCTTGCGACGCCGCACGTCGTCGGCGAGTACGCCTACGCTCTCGCGCTTTGCCAGCCGCTGATCATGCTGTCGCAGCTCAACCTCCGAAGCTTGCAGGCGACGGATACCGAAGACCGGAACCCTTTTCATGATTACTTCACACTGAGGCTGGTTTGCTCGGCGGTCTGCATCCTGACTCTAGGCATGCTGTGTCTGGTGCTGCGACCCTCGGCTCACACGATGGCTGTGATCATGATCGTCGGACTCAGCATGTCATTCGACAGCATTAGTGACGTGATCTACGGATATCTTCAGCAACAGGAGCGAATGAAGGTGATTGGGATATCCAATGCTTTGAAGGGAAGCTCGGCATTGCTGGCGTTAGGTGTGACGTTGTTTGTGACGCGCGATCTCTTTTGGGGAGTCGTCGCCTCGGCGACAGCGTCTGCGGCGGTTTTGCTCCTCTTTGATCTCGGAAACGTATGGCTGCACCGCGAAGGCCAGGCTCCATCGCGGCCGACGCTCATCGTGGTTCGTAGTGAGCGCGTCCCGGTGCTTCTGCAACTTGCCAAAAGTGCGGTGCCAATGGGGATGGTAATGATGCTGTGTTCTTTGACGACGAGCACGCCCCGGCTGGCGGTGGGACAATTTCTTGGCACCTACGAGCTGGGAGTCTTTGCGGCGATGATGTCCATCATCGGCATGGGGCGAATCGTGGTGAACGCCCTGGGCCAGGCGGCGACACCGCGGATGGCGCGACATCTCGCCTCCGGTGAGCGGCAAAAGTTTTATTCCACCTTCCGCGCCTTGATGCTGGTGGGAGGCGTCTTGAGCCTGGCGGCGCCCATCGGCGCGTATGTGATTGGGGAGGAAGTGATCGTGATGATCTATGGCCCGGCCTATGGCGGCACCAGGAGCATCCTGACCTGGTGTATGTTTGCGGGTGCGATCAGCTACCTCGCGAGTTTGGTCGGTTATGCGATCACCGCGGCGAGGGTCTTCGTGGCGCAGTTGCACCTGCTGATCGCGGTCTGCGTCGTGGGTGTTGTTTCGAGCTGGTTTCTGGTGCCAATGGCAGGACTCACGGGGGCGGCGTGGTCGTTTGCGGCGGCGATGGCAGTCCAGGGGGTTGGCTCGATCGTCCTGCTCAGAGGGCGTCTCGCGAATCGCTGAGGGAAAAGGGAGAATGCCATGCTCATCGACGTCGCTCTAAACCCAGCCGAGATCGCGCTGCTCCCGCAGCGCGATCTTTCCGCGACGACCTGCGTCGTCTTCGACATCCTGCGCGCGACGTCCTCGATGATCACCGCGCTCGAGCACGGCGCGACGGAGATTCATCCCGTGCGCACGATCGAGGAAGCACTCGCGTTCAAAGCCCGCATGCCGCTGGCGGTACTCGGCGGTGAGCGGTTTGGTGATTTGATTCCGGGCTTTGACGTGGGAAACGCGCCGCACGAATACACCGCGATGTCCGGCCGCACGATTATCACGACGACGACCAACGGCACCCTTGCGCTCCGGGCCTGCGAAGGCGCGCGCCGGGTGCTCGTCGGCGCACTGTTGAATCTGGACGCCCTGGCGGAGGAAGTCCGACGGGAAGGCCCGGAGCATCTGCTGCTCGTCTGCGCGGGCACGTTCGCTGATTTCGCGCTCGAAGACGGTTACGCGGCCGGCGAACTAATCGTTGCGTTGGAGGGAGCCGATCTGACCGATGCGGCGCGGGCGTCGCTCGCCGTGGCGCGGCTTTTTTCCTCCCCGCTCGATGCGCTGATGGCCGCGACGAATGGCCGCGTGCTCGTCGAAAAAGGACGTGGCAGAGATGTGGAGTGGTGCGCGCAACGTTCTGTGTTTACCGTCGTCGGCCAAATGCAGTCGGCCGTAATCCGACCGCTCCCAAAATGAGGGACACACTTTACAGACTTACTTCACCGTTTCTCGACCAGATCCCGGATATCTCGCACCAGCCGAAGGGCCGGCAGATCTCGATCGGGCTCGGGGCGTCACTCCTTTTTCACGTCCTGCTGCTCCTGCTGGCGCTGCTCTACGACCAGGTGCGCGTGCTTCTGGCGATGCTCCTCGCGCTTATTCTTTCGCTGCTCGATCTGCCGCCCCTGGATGCGCCGAAGCCCACGCCAAAGCCGAAGCTCCAGGAAATCGAGGTCACGGTGCTGCCTCCGGTGGCGGCGGCGCAGGTCGTGACGCCGGAGGAACTCGAAAGAATGAAACAGTTTCTGGACTCCACCGGCCTCGCCACGGCGGCGGCGTCTCCCGACAAGCCGATCTTCGAGTCGGATGTGGATATGAGGGCGGCCAGCGAAAAGGCTGCCACCGGCGATGTCCCGCTTCCAACTCAGGACGGGCGAAAGGATCGCTCGTCGCCGGGCTTCACGGATCAAAAGACCAAGCTCGGCAGCACGGCCGAACCGCCTGCGCCTCCGCCTGCCGCGAAGATGGCCAACACCGAGCAACCGCCCGCCGCGGCGCCCGTGAAGAAACCGGAGGGCGAAGCCGCGCCGCCTTCGCCGCTCAAGGAAGTGACCGTCCCGGGTCCCGACGAAATCGCTCTTTCCAGGAAGGAAGCTGCCCCGCCCATCCCGCCCGCCCCGCCAGCGCTCAAGTTCAAGACGAATCCCGAGATGGTCATGCTCACCCCGTCGGCGGCGACGCCAAAGCCCGCGTCCACCTACCAGTCCTTCGAGGAGAAGACTAAAATTGAAGGCAGCATCTCGAATCGTGGCACGAACTCCGTGGACGCCGCGGGCACGCCCCTCGGACGTTATCAGAAAGGCGTGCGTGCGGCCATCGGCTCGCGCTGGAATCACTATGTGATCAGTCCCGCGGGGAACGTGATTTTTCCGCCCGGCTCTGTCCGCGTCAGCTTCTCGATCGATCGGCGTGGCAAAATCTCGAAGATCAAAAGCACCGGCAATACCTCGTCCGCGTCCTATGCGTTCACTTGCGAAAAAGCCGTCCGTGACAGCGATTTGCCGCCGCCCCCGAAGAACCTCTTCGACCCGCTGCCCGACGGCAAACTCGACATTACTTACACCTTCACGATCTATTCTCCGTTTTGAGCATGCTTCACCTTCACGTCGCCTCCCTTCATTCCATTTACGAGTTCTTCGCGCAGGGCGGCTTCTTCATGATGCTGCTGCTGATTTGTTCGGTGACGTCCTTTTCCGTGATCATCACCCGAGGGCTCGCGCTGCGCCGCGACATGGTGATGCCGCCGATGATCGCGCAGGAGATCGAGGCGCTCCAGCCCGAGGACGCCGAGGGCGTGGCAAAGCTCTCCCGGATGGTCCGCAATGACATGTCTGCGCTGGCCAACGCCGCGCAGGTCGCCCTGCATCACCTCAACTGGCCGAAGCTCGAAAACATGGAAGCCGTCCAGACGCGCGCCCGGCACGAGATCGTGCGCCTCGAGAGCGGGCTTTTCGTACTCGAAATCATCGTCGGCATTGCGCCCCTGCTGGGCCTGCTCGGCGCCGTGTCGGGCCTGGTCACGGTCTTTGCGGCCTTTGGCGGCGACGCCAGTGCGCAGGATCCCCATGGCATCGCGAAGGGCATCTCTGAGGCGCTGAGCACCACGATCGTCGGCCTCGCGATCGCGATCCCGAGCCTGATCGCCTACAGTTACTTCGCCAAAAAGATCGAAAACATGGCCTCCGACATGGAGACGCTGATCGCGGAGCTGCTCGCGAAATGTTACTACCAGCAGGAGCACCGCCGCACCCCGGGACGGGTGGCCGTTCCTCCGCCGGTCCCACGTTCCTACGCGCCGCCGGACGCGGAGGAAGGCACGCCGTCGATGGAGGAAAACGTCCGGTGAAGTTTTACTCGCGTCCGCGGCGCACGCCGCAAGTCATCATCGTTTCGCTGATCGATATCTTCGCGATCCTGCTCATTTTCGTGATCGTCACGAGCACCTTCAAGAAGGCGCAGCCGCAGGTCACGATCAAGCTGCCGGAATCCAAGGGCGCTGTCGCAGCGGAGAAATCCGACGAGCGCGTGGTGCTCTCGATCTCCGCGGCTGAGGAACTTTTCCTCGATTCCAAACCACTCACGCTGGCCGACCTCGCGCCCGCCATCGAGGTGCTGCGGCGTGACCGGACGACCTTCGCCATGGCGATGAAGGCGGATGAAAAAGTGTCCTACGGATTCTTGATCAAAGTCCTCGACGCCTTGAAAGATGCGGGCGTGAAAGGAAACCTGTCAGCGTTTACCGAGCAAAAGAAATGATTTTGGAGATTCGAAAATACGGCGACCCGGTCCTGCGTGCGAAAGGCCGCGAAATTCAGACGATCGACGATGGGATCAAACAACTGGTAACCGACATGATCGAGACGATGCGAGCGGCAAACGGCGTGGGGCTTGCCGCCCAGCAAGTCGGCCAGGCGGTCCAGCTCACGGTGATCGACGTCGCGGACGTGGAGGATCGTCCGAGCGCGATGTTCATCGGCGACAAGCAGGTGGATCTCGCGAAATACATGCCGATCGTTCTCGTGAATCCGCAACTCAAGCTGAGCAAGGAAAAGGAGTCCGGCACGGAAGGCTGCCTGAGTTTCCCCGAGATGACCGCCGAGATCAGCCGCGCCACGGGCGTGCGTTGCACGGCGCAGTTACTCGACGGGAGCACGATCGAATTCGACGCGGCCGGCCTCCTCGCGCGCGCGCTCCAGCACGAGGTCGATCACCTGAATGGCGTGCTGTTCATCGATCGCATGAGTTCCGCCGCGCGAGCCGGCCTGGCCGGGAAGCTGAAGCGCCTGCAGCGGGAGAGTAAGCAGTAGTCAGGAGTCAGGAGCCAGGAGCAGACCGCTTTGCGTGTATTCTGACTCCTGACTCCTGACTCCTGACTTCTTCTTCACAGCGTCTTGTAATGCACGCTCAGGGTTCGGAAGAGCTGCGTCGCGTTCTGCGCGGAGAAGTAGAACAGCTCGATCGCCTTGTTGTTCCGGTTCCATTTCCATCCGACCACTTTCTGCATCACCTCGCCGAGCGGCTCCTCGCGGCGGGCGATGAGTTCCGGGGCGCCATACTTCACCTCCAGTTTCCGCCGCACGTCGCCCATGAAGGTGTTGTATTTTTCCTCATCCCAATCCGTCGTCTTGTATTGCAGCTCCACCTCCACGAGCTGGTTTTCGGTGAAGTAAAAGAGCGTTCGCTGGAGGTCGTTGGAGAGGATGCCGTTGACCTCCCACACTTCCCGGCCATGTACCTTCCGACGCTCGACGATCTTCGCGTTCGCGCCAGCCAGCAGGCGTTCCATGCGGACCGCCGTCTCTCCCCAGCGCAGGCCGAATGGCGGTGCGATCTCCTCCGCCTGCGTCCGCGCCAGACCGCATGCGCAAAGCAATGCCGCGGTGAGAACGATGAGGCGGAGTCGATGGGTCATTGAAAAACGGGGCTGCCTCGGGAAACGCGTCCGCCCAGGCTAGACCGGTGTGGGCAATAGTCGAACCTCGCGGCGCAGATGCAAGTCCTTGAAGGAGCCGCGGGCTATCCCTTTTTTGCGGTGCTTTGAATGTAAACCTCGCGGAGTTGCTTGAAGTCCACCTCGACGGGCGAGTGCGTCATGAGGTCCACGCCGCGGTTGTTTTTCGGGAAAGCGATCACGTCGCGGATGCTCTCTGCGCCCACGATGAGCATGACCAGGCGATCGAGCCCGAGTGCGATGCCGCCATGTGGCGGTGCGCCAAAGCTGAACGCGCGGAGCAGATGCCCGAACTTCACCTGCTGCGCCTCGGCATCCACGCCGAGCACTTCGAACATCTTCGCCTGCAAATCGCGCTCGTGAATCCGAATCGAGCCGCCGCCGAGTTCCACGCCATTCAGCACCACGTCGTAGGCGACCGCGCGCACTTCACCGAATTTGCCCGCCTCGAGCAGCGGCACGTCGTCGGTGCGCGGTCGGGTAAAGGGATGATGGACGGCGACCCAGTGATTGTCCTCTGGGCTGAAGGCGAGCAGCGGAAAATCGACGACCCAGAGGAAATTGAGCGCATCGGTTTTCGCCGTGAGCCCGAGCAATTCGCCGCAGCGCAACCGCACGCGGCCGAGCACTTCGCACACGGCCTCCCACTTGTCCGCGCCGAAGAACAGGACGTCGCCCTCGGCAAAACCCATGCGCGCCGCGAGCGCACTCTTCTCCGCTTCGGTGAAGAATTTCACGATCGGCGATTCCCATTCGCCACCGACGGTCCACTTGATATAGGCGAGCCCCTTCGCGCCGAACTCGGTCTTTACCCACTCCTCCCATTTCTTGAGCTGCTCCTTGCTCAGGGCCGCGGCCGCGCCCTTCGCGTTGATCGCCTTGATCACGCCGCCCCCGTCCACAATCGAGCGGAAGACCTTGAACTGCGACTCGCGGAAGATGTCGGCCAGCTCGACGAACTCGAGCCCGAAGCGGGTATCCGGCTTGTCCGACCCAAAGCGGTCCATGGCCTCGCGGTGCGTGATGCGCGGGAACGGCGTCGGGATCTCGATGCCTTTCGCTTCGCGGAAAATGCGGACGAGCAGGCCCTCGATCAGCGTCTGGATTTCCACGTCGGTGATGAACGACGCTTCGACGTCGATCTGCGTGAACTCCGGCTGGCGATCGGCGCGCAGATCTTCGTCGCGGAAGCAGCGTGCGATCTGGAAATACTTCTCCAACCCGGCGACCTGGAGCAGTTGTTTGTACTGCTGCGGCGCCTGCGGCAGCGCGTAAAAGCTGCCGGGATTCAGCCGCGACGGCACGAGGAAGTCGCGCGCCCCTTCCGGAGTGGGATTGGAAAGCACGGGCGTCTCGATCTCCAGGTAGCCGGCTTCATCGAGGAAATCGCGCGTCGCCTTCACGATGCGATGGCGCAGGCGCAGATTGCGCAGCATCGGCGCGGTGCGCAGGTCGAGGTAGCGGTATTCCAGGCGCAGGTCTTCGTTCACCTTCGGATCATCGAGCGGAAAGGGCGGCACCTCCGCTTTGTTCAGGACCGTGAGTTCCGAGGCGATGATCTCGATGTCGCCCGTGGCGAGCCGCGAGTTCTCGGTGCCTGCGAGGCGCGCGGAAACCTTGCCGGTGATCTGAATCACATCCTCGCTGCGCAGTGCGTGCGAAGCCTCGGAAACCTGGGGATGTTCCTCCGGACGAAAGACGACCTGCGTCAGGCCCTCGCGATCGCGCAGGTCGATGAAGATCACACCGCCATGATCACGCCGCGAATTCACCCACCCGGAGAGCGTGACAGTCTGGCCTTCGTCGGTCTTGCGGAGCTGATTGCAGTGATGGGAGCGGTACATGGCGGGGCGCGGAATGTAGCGGGAAAGCGCCTGAGTGGGAGAAGAAATTGCGGCCCGCGCCGGCCCAATATTCTCAGCCGAAAAGCTCCCGAAACCGCGCCGCCAAACCCGCCTTGTCGAGCCGCTTTTCGGCGATGGCAATCATGACGTCGTAGAGGGCGCGGTCATTTCCTTTGGCGTCGATGCCATTCAGTTCGAGAAACATTAGCGCGGCGGCGATCGCTGTCCGTTTGTTTCCGTCGATGAACGCTTGCGCTTCGGCGATGTGGAATGCGTAGGCGGCGGCGATGCCACAGAGATTCGCCTGCCGATAGAAGAAATCCGCCTGAGGTGCGTGCAAAGCGGACTCGATTCCCCCGCGATCACGGATTCCGTCCGAACCGCCGTGTTCAGTTAGGGAACGGTCGTGAAGTCGCAGGATGTCTTCCAGCGACAGGAAGTCGGGATCCATTACTCCGCGAGCCGGCGCAGCAACTCGCTGTGCTCTGCAAACACTTTGTCCGAGGCGCGGCGAAACCGTTCTTCGCGCGAGAGCTCACTTCCGGGCGAAGAAGGATTGGCCTCCTTGAAGCTATGAATGAACTGAACGACCTCCTCGCGTTGGTCTGCGGGAAGAGCCTTGATCTGCTCGATGACTTCAGCGGCGCTCATGTCGCGAAGATAAAATGCGGAGCCTGCGAAGGCAAGGCGTCGGTCCGGAGGCATTGCGGCAAAAAAATACGGGGCCGGCGGCCGAATGGCCGACCGACCCCGCTGTTCCCCCCAGAACAATCGGATAAAGACGCCGGTTAAGACCCCCCTGAGGCGGCGGCGTTCGACATTCCCCTAAAAAAGAAACGAAGCTCGCGTCGCACTTGACCTCATGAAAGTGCGGGCGGACCCTCCGCGCACCGCTTATGAGATTTCGCACCGCTCTTTTCCTGGCCGCCCTGCTCTCCCAGCCCGTGCTGACTTTCGCGGCCATCAAGCAACGCGAGCGCAATATCCAGCAGGAGGCTGAGGCGGCACTGCGCGAGCGCAATCCGGCCGCCGCGCTGCGGGCTCTGGATGAACTGATCAAAACGCAGCCGGCGAATGCGGCGGCCCGCTTCTGGCGTGGGCGCCTGCTCGCGGAGCAGCGGGAGTTCGACAAGGCGCTCGCCGATCTCGAGGTGGCGATCAAGCTCAACCCGGGCAACGCGGATGCGTTTGCCTACCGCGGCTACGTGCATCAAAAGCGAAGCGAGCCGGACGAGGCGATGGCCGATTTCAACCGCGCACTCCGCGGCGAACCGAACAACGAATTTGCCCTCTATTGCCGTGGATTATTGCTCGGCGAGCGCGGACACACCCGCGCCGCGCTGGCCGATCTCGACGCGGTCCTCGAGATCAATCCGAACAACATCGACGCTCTGCACGGCCGCGGTCAGGTCTATATGGTCCGGCGGGAGTTGGCGGCGGCGCTCATCGACTTCGATCGCTGCGTGAACGTGAATCCGAAGGATGCCGTGGGCTACAGCGGCCGGGGAAGCGTGCATTATCTCCAGGGGAAATATCAGGAGGCGATCGCCGACTACACCAAGGCGATCGAACTGCTTCCGAAAGACGCGCGCTTTCTCGCGCAGAGGGGCTACGCTCTCGCCGGCGTGGGTGATACGGAAAAGGCGGGCGCCGATTTCGAAGCGGCGTTGCAACTCGACCCGAAGGAAGGCGCCGCTCTGCTCGGGCGGGCGGAATTGCGGCGCACGAAAAAGGATTGGGCGGGTGCGATCGCCGACTACGACGCGGCGCTGGCGCAGGCGCCCGATGACTTTCGCGGCCTGCTCGGTCGAGCAGCAGTGCTCTACGGCTCGGGCGCGCTCGACAAGGCGCTCCTCGCGTATGCCGAGGTCGAACAGCGCTACCCGCAAGAGCCGCAACCTTTTAACGATCACGCGTGGCTGCTCGCCACGGGCACGAAGGACGGTCTCCGCGACGGCGCGCGCGCGGTGGAGTTGGCGACCAAGGCCTGCACGCTGAGTGAGTGGAAGAACCCGGCATACCTCGACACCCTCGCGGCGGCCTATGCGGAAGCGGGAGATTTCGCCGCGGCGCTGAAGTGGCAGGAATCTGCGGTAAGACTCGCCGGCACGGAGCCGCCCGAAGTCCAGGCGGACATCCAGTCGCGGATCGCACTCTACGAGAAAAAACAGCCGTATCGCGAGACGCTGAAGTAGTCCCGCGGGATCGGCGGAGCGCAGAGATCCGCGGCGTCCCGGGACCGCCAAACTCCTGATTGGCTGGGCGAAGGCCAATCGGGAGATTGGCGCTCCCGGGGGAGCCCGCGGATGCGCGC
>JANOAZ010000010.1:0-9234 GCA_031411395.1 Chthoniobacteraceae bacterium | reverse complement strand
CGTGGTGATCGAGAAGTGGGAAAGCGTGGAAGCACTCCAGGCTCACTTCAAAGCCCCGCACATGGCCGCCTACGGCTCAAGGACGAAGGATCTGGTTGCCAGTCGGGTAATCCATGTTTTGGAGCTGGTGTGAGCAGAGATCGAGATCGAGATCTCAAAACAGACTGATCTGATCCGAAGTTTCGGCGTCACCCAGGCTGAGCAGTTGGTTGCGTTCTGTCTCGTCCAATCCGTTCCACCATGAGCGAGCTTCCTCCTCTGAATACGCGAGAACGGAGAAGGTGAGGCGATGCCACTCCAATTCGTAGGAGCGCGCACCAGCCTCATCTGCGCGACAACGAATCCAAGGTGCTCGAATCACTTTCATCTCCCTCCTCGCGCTACCGGCTCACTGGCCCCCGCACCCGCCGCAGCACATTCCGTCTTGGAGATCCTCCTCCGTCGGTTGGCGACCAAGCTCAAACGTCTTGTCGATCAATTTGCCGACTGACTGATGGATCTGCTGCATCTGCTGCTCAGCATCGAGGAAGCCCTGCGCGGTTGGATTCCCCAGAAACGCTTCACGCAGCGATCCGAATTTGGCGATCTCCTCCGGCTTCAATTCGAGACCGTCAGCCCGCTTCATCTGCAAAAGCTGCCCGAGGTCGTTGAGCTGCTGATACTGGAATTTCAGCGGCTCATCATCCATGAACGCATCGAACTTTTCTTTGATCGCACTGAAATCGGGCTGCTCGACGATGGCCTGGCAGAGATCAAGTGTGCGCTGAGTGATCGTGCTTTCTGAGGTGGCAGTGTCCATGAAGTTCGGAAGAGATCTGGCGTTTCAATTTCGCCCGGTCACCCGCCAATCGTCGTCCTCGTCTTTGTCAGGGAACTGAGAGTCAGGCGTGACGAGCACACGAATGACCTCGTCCCGGAATGGCCAGAACGCGCTGCCGTTCAGCGTCGAGTATGCGTCCATGATTTCGTGGTAGATCTTCTGCGCCCGCTTTTCCGAAAGTCCCCCTGCTTGGGCGACACTGAGCATGTGGTAAACTGCTGTGGAGACCTGCTGGTATTGAGAGAGCCGGTCTTGATCGGGAATGTGTGTCGGGTCAGGCATTTTTTTCGGTCGGTAGAATCTGATCTTAGGAACGCTACAGTGAACAAAAGTCTTCAGTATTTCGAGCCGCGATTGATCCTGGCTCGCGGAGATCGACCGAAAACCGCGTCGCTCAAATTTTCCCGCCAGCGCGCTCTGATCGGTCGGGTTGGAGCTTGGCTGGACGGAGGGAAGAGCAGGTGATGATCGGTGGTTCTTGTGGTCACAAATAGCGAACAAATAGCGAACTCCGGAGGCCACTGTGTAAAAAGCCAGACTTAGGATCTGGTACCGCAAGGTGTAGGGGTTCAAGTCCCCTCCTCGGCATTTCCTTTGGACAAGGGAGGAACCCCACGCCGAAATCCGTGCAGAGTTTGAAAACGATCGCGGATTGCGCAGGTGCTCTCTGCCAGGCTCCGGTTTTCAATTGCAACCGGCCAGGATCTTCCGAAACACAGCGGCACTCGGGGAGGCGGTGTGGCCGGATCGGCTGAGCACGGCGACCTGGCGTTCGACGGGGGCGCCGCCCAGGCGCACGGCGGTGCAGCCGGCTGTGGGTTGACGGGCCGCAAGCCGAGGCAGGATGGCGATGCCGAGGCCTGCGGCGACGAGCGAGCGAATGGTCTCGAGCTCGCTGCTCTCGCAGGCGATGCGCGGCTCGAATCCGGCAGCGCGACAGGCGGCGAGCGCGGTGTCTCTCGCGCGGCCTTTGTACAGAACGAAGGGCTCATGGGCGAGTTTGGCGAGGCTGATGCGGCGCTGTTTCGCGGCGGGGTGCGCGCTGGCGACGAGGGCGACGAAGGGTTCGGTGAACAACGGAGTCTCGTCGAAGCTGCCCCCCGTGGTGGGAAGTTGGACGATGCCGAACTCGACACGCCCGGTCTCGACCCATTGGGCGACGGTTTCCGACGTGCCTTCGAGCAGGGCGAGTTCCACGAGCGGATGCTTGTGACGGAAGACGGCGATGGCTGCCGGGAGCACGCAGGCGCTGACGGATGGAATGGCTCCCATGACGAGCCGCCCGCCGCGCAGATTCACCAGATCCTGCACCGAGCGTCGCGCGGTCTCCGCCTGCGCAAGCAGCAACTCAGCATGGAGGCGCAGCGTTTCACCGGCGGCGGTGAGCGTGGTTTCCCGGCGGGCGCGATGGAAGAGGGGGGCGCCAAGTTCGGACTCCAGCTTGCGCATCTGCTCGCTGAGCGCGGCCTGTGCCAGGTGCAGACGTCCGGCGGCGCGGGTGAAGCTCCGCTGGCGGGCGGCTTCGAGGAAGTATTCGAGTTGGTAAAGTTCCATCGCTTTTTCCGGCGAACATGAACGGAAAGCACTGTTTTACCAGCCGGAAGAAATGAAGTTCAATAGGCCTCACCAAAGCACCCCCGACAAACGACATGACCATCTCAGACCTCAGCAAAATCGAAGGCCGGGGCTACCCCGCACGGCGCAGAACGCAAAATCTCGTCGGCGGTATCGCGCCCGTGCAGGCGGCCAACTTTGCCATGGGCAATGTCACGCTCGATCCCAAGGGCGGTCAGGTGCCGTGGCACAATCAGGAGCAGGAGGAGGTCTATTTCGTCGTCGAAGGCACCGGCGAGATGTGCCTCGGGGAAGAGCGGCAGACCATCTCCACGGGGCAGGTGGTCTATATCCCGCCGGGCGTCTTCCACCAGCTCACCAACCTCGGCGACACGCCGCTGCGGATGATCTACTGCTACGGGCCTTCGGGCGACGTGGCCCATTGGCGGCAGGAACTCGCGGGCACCTTGCCAAAAGCGGGCGTGGAGGCGCCTCCGCTGCCGGCGGGCGCGTGGCCGCAATGCACCGAAGCGCCGGCCACGATTTCTTAGCGCACGACCTTTATGAAAACAAAACGCATCGGCATCATCATGAATGGCGTCACCGGACGCATGGGCACGAACCAGCACCTCATCCGCTCGATCAAAGCCATCCGCGATCAGGGCGGGGTCAGGGTCGGCGACGATCTCATCCTGATGCCGGACCCGATCCTCACCGGGCGCAATCATGACAAGCTCAAGGCGCTGGCCGAGCGCACGGGCGTCGCGCGTTTCACCACCGATGTGGATGCGGCGCTGGCGAATCCCGAGGACGAAATCTTTTTCGATGCGTCCGGCACGCTGCAACGCGCGGGCTTTATCGAGAAGGCGGTGAAAGCGAAGAAGGCCATCTATTGCGAAAAGCCGACCGCAGTGGAGACCGCGGAGGCGCTGCGGCTGGCGAAGCTCTGCGAGGACGCGGGCGTGAAGAACGGCGTGGTGCAGGACAAGCTTTGGCTCTCCGGCATTCGCAAGTTCCGCACGCTGCGCGACCAGGGTTTTTTCGGCCGCATCCTCAGCGTGCGCGGCGAGTTCGGCTACTGGGTCTTCACCGGCGAGGATGGCGACCAGCTGGCGCAGCGTCCGTCGTGGAACTACCGCAAGGAGGACGGCGGCGGCATCATCGTCGATATGCTCTGCCACTGGCGCTATGTGATCGATGATCTCTTTGGGAAAGTGAAGGCGGTGAGCTGCCTCGGCGCCACGCACCTTCCGAAGCGGCTCGACGAACGCGGCAAGGAATACGCCTGCACGAGCGACGACGCCTGCTACGCCACCTTCGAGTGCGAAGGCGGAGTAATCTGCCAATTCAACAGCTCGTGGACGGTGCGCGTGCGCCGCGACGACCTGCTGACGATGCAGGTGGATGGCACGCACGGCAGCGCGATCGTGGGCCTGCGCAAATGCTGGGTGCAGAGCATCGGCACCACGCCTCGACCGACGTGGAACCCGGATATCGATCAGCCGATCGACTTCTTCGGCGGCTGGCAGGAAGTGCCCGACAGTACGACCTACGACAACGCTTTCAAAATCCAATGGGAATCCTTTTTGAAGCACGTCGCGGTCGGCACGCCGTTCCCGTGGACGCTGCGTGAGGGAGCCAAAGGCGTGCAACTCGCTGAACTCGGCCTGCAAAGCTGGGCGCAGCGGAAGTGGCTCAACGTGGAGGAACTCGCCTGATGAAACCGCTCATCTCAAAGCCCGAGGAACTCACACCGCAGACCACCTGGCTCGAAACCACATGGGCCTGGACCGGCGAGGAAGAACTGATCGACCACCGGACCAAGGCGCGGCTGTGCGCGGCGGCCTTGCTGCCGTTCCGGGATAAAAGGCCGGACTGGGAAGGCTTCATCGCGAGCATCCGCTGGATGCAGGCGGCGGCGGATCACTACGGCGTGGAACTCGTGGTCGTGCTGAATGCCGACACGGGCTACATCTTCGACCTCGACGATGCGCTCTATGCCGAGGTGCTGCGGCGGTTCCGCGCGGAGTTTCCGGGCGCGAAGTTTATCGCCGGCGTGACGGCTCGCGGGGCGCAGGACGACACCTCATTCAAAGCCGAACGCTATCGTCCCCTGATCGACATCGTGCAGCAGCATGAGAACTGCGAAGTAATGCTCATGACCTCGCGCTGGCTCAGCGCGCTCGATCCCGAGCCATGCCGCGATGCCTACTACGAGATCGCCGAGTGGCTCATCCGCCCCGGCATCGTCCACGCTCTGGAGCCTGCCTTCGTCCCATGGGCGCGGCCCTTCGATCCGTGGCTGCTCTGGCAGCTTGCGCAACATCCGAAATTTGTCGGAGGAAAAATCAGCACGCTCGACGAGCCGCACTTTCTCTACTGGGCCGCGATGTGCCGCGACCTCGGGCTCGATTTCGCACCGCACAGTGGCGACGACTTCGGCATCGCCACCGCGATCAAGCTCGGCCTGCCGCTGCTGATCGGCGCTGCCGTCAGTGGCGCTCCGCTCATCTGCGCGGCGAAAGACATGTGGCTGCACGACGACGCACCGCAGAAGAAACTCAAGTCCGGCACGGGACGCTTCGACACGCGCGTCTATAAGGTCTTCGAGGCGTTTCAATCGCTGGAAGATCAAGTCTTCCGCCTCGACGCACGAATGAGCGCGTCGGCCTACAAACACAGCACCGCGCATGTGCTCCACGAACTCGGCATCATTGCCTCGCCCGAGGCGCATCCCGCTTGCAAAGACTTGCGTGCCAGCGATGAAGCCGCCCGCATGGCCGAAGCCTTGCGCCGCCCCAGGCGAGTCGCCGAAAGACTGAATATTCCCATTTCCTGAGGAGACCGGGACTTGGAATACACGCAATCTCCCCCTGCCTCGTCTCTGCCTCGTTCTGCCTCGTTCCCAAACTCCGTTTGGGAACGCACTTGTCCGCGCAACTTCGTTGCCCCGTGGGGCGCCCGCACACGGCCAGCGTCCCGCCGCCGAAACAGAGTTTCGCCCGCAATTGCGTTCCCAAACGGAGTTTGGGAACGAGGACGCGGCTGGCGTCGCGCCGCGCGCCAGGCCGTGTGTTCGCTTTCACCCGCGCCACCAACTGTCGAGCACGGTGCGGAGTTTCTCCACGCGCTCGGGCTGTTCCCCGGCGAGGTTGTGTTCCTCGTTCGGGTCGGCCTTGAGGTTGTAGAGTTCCACCACGGCGGCTGGTTCGTTTTGCGGGGCGGGAACGATGAGCTTCCAATCCTCCGCGATGACCCACCGCCAGCGGAGACTGGCCGAGGGATTGTTCAGATCCTTCGATGTGTGCGTAAAGCATTCGCCGAAGACAGCCTTGCGCGCGGCCACCGTGGTTTCATCGAGCAGGTTGACGCCCGCGAGTCCTTCAGGCGCGGGGATTTTGCAGGCCGCGAGGACGGTGGGGAGCAGGTCCACGGAGCTGACGACCGCGTCCGACATCCGCGGCTGCACATGGCCCGGCCAGCGGACCATGATCGGCGTGCGCAGCCCGCCGTCGTACTGCGATTGTTTGGAGCGCGGCGCGTAGCGCGGTTTCTCCGGGTCCTGGATCCAGCCGTTGTCGGTGACGTAGGTGACGATGGTATTCTCCGCGAGCCCTTCGCGATCGAGATAGCCGAGCAAGTCGCCGCACGTTTCATCGAAGAGTTCGACCATCGCCCAATACTTCGCGACGTGTTCGCTCGGCGTTTTGTCGCGATATTTCGCGAGCAGCCGCTCCGGCGGAGTGTGCGGATCGTGCGGGAGCATCGGCGCGTACCAGACGAAGAACGGCTTCGCTTCCTTCCGCGACTCCGCGATGAAGTCGTAAATCGGCTGCATTGTCTTGCGCCCGATGTCGAGGCCCTCGTCGCCGTGGCGTCCGCCGCCACCGCCGACTTCGCCCTTCGTCATGCCATGAGTGAAGCCGCCGTGCTTGAAATTGCCCTGCCACCATTTCCCCGTCTGAAGCGTGCGATAGCCGTTTGCAGTGAGCAGCCGCGGCAGCGTCGGCAGGGCGTCCATGAAGCCGTTCATCTGCGCGCGCAGCGCCTGGAATTCCGGATCGTTCACCAGCTTCCCCATCGGCAGCTTTTCCTTCCCCACGGGCGCGGGCGGGTCGTTGCTCGTGACCTTGTGTTGGTGCGGAAATTTTCCCGTCACGATCGACGCCAGGCTCGGGCAGCACAGGCTCGAAGTCACGTAGCCGCGGCGGAAGGTGAGGCTTTCCTTCGCGAGCCGATCGAGATGCGGCGTGCGGATCTGCGGGTGTCCCATGAATGTGTAATCGCCCCACGCCTGATCGTCGGAGATGATCATCACGACATTCGGTGGCGCCGCGGCGGCGGGGAAGGCGGCGAGGACAAGGAAGGCAAGGAGGAGGGCGGGCAGGCGGGGGTTCATAGAGACGGGGATTTGCGGAAAGAGAACGTTGTTCGATGCCACGCGTGCAATCGTAAACAACCGCATTCATCCGCGCGCAAATTGAGTTTGACCGGACCCGCCGCCGGGGCGGATAAGGAATTGTCCGCCTCGCGGTTTCTTCGGCCCTTCACCCCTCCATTCTATGCTCTCGCAAAAAATCATCCGCTCTGTTTCCGCCGCCATGGTTCTGGTCATGGGGGCGGGTTGTGCCGCGACGCCCGATGGTCGCAAGACTCAGGCGCAGGGAACCGCAATCGGCGCCGTGCTCGGGGCGGTCGTCGGGGGCGCGGTTGGTTACGCCGCCGGTGGACGCAGCGGTCTCGCGCGAGGCGCGGCGATCGGCGCCGGGGCTGGCGGGATCGCTGGCTTTGCCTATGGCACGCACGTGGCCCGGAAGAAGGCCGCCTACGCCAGCCGGGAGGCATGGCTCGACGCGTGCATCGCTTCGGCGCATCGGGTGAACTCCAACGCGTATGCCTACAGCCGCTCGCTGGAAGGCCGCATTGCCCGGCTCGAAAGCCGCGCGCGGGCGGCGCGCACGACGCGCAACAAATCGGAATCCCGGGCAATCAAACGCGAGATCGCGACGATCAAGGTGGAGGCGAAACAGAAGACCGTGGTCGTGCAGAAGGAAATCGGCGACCAGCAGACGGCGGTGAGCGAGGGGCGCGGCGCGCGGAATTACGGCGGGCTGCAGCGCGAAGTGAATTCGCTCCAGGAAACGAAGGGAACGCTTGGCAAGCAGGTCAATCGCCTTGCCGGTTTGGAAAACCAACTCGACGTTTGAGTCCACCTGCCATCGCTTCATCGCCATGAAAAAACTCCTTCTTCTTTGTCTGGCTGCCACGGGCGGCATTGTGCTTCCGGGTTGTGAAACCACCGGCGACCCGAATTCGGGCGGCATCTTCTGGAGCGAATCCAAAGCGAAGCAGCGGATCTACGCGCGCCAGCAGCACCTGAATGACGTGGAATCCGACACCTCGCGCGTCAACCGCCGCAACCGGCGGCTCGAAAACCGGCTGGATCGGTGATCTCCCTGCGCGGCATGCGGCGCTCTCGCGCTGTCCTCGCGCTGCTGGTCGCGGGCGCCGCCGGGCTCGCATCCGCCGGCGGGCGAGAAGTGACGCAGAAGGAGTCCGACGCCGCCTTCCGGCTCTTCCTCAACGTCAAAGAGGATCTCGTCGAGAACTGCATCTACCGGCCGAGCGCGGTGAAGATCGTCACCGATGCGCTCAGCGGTCTCGCACGCGAACTCGATCCCGAATTCGCGCCGTACTTTCCCGAAACGCTGCCCGCAAATTTCCCCGCGGCATTTGAAAAATACCAAGTCGCGATTCGCAAGCTGGCGCGCACCGAGGCGATGGAAAAGCGCACCGTCCAGGAACTCGTGGAGCAATCGCTGCGCGCCTTCTGCCACACGCTCGACCGCTATTCGGATTACGACGACCACGCCTCATCGGTCCGCGAAAAGGCGCTCAAGAAAGCGGACTACGTCGGGGCCGGGATGACGATCGAGCGCACGGCCGAAGGGTTCGGTTGCTTTCCGTTTCCCGGCGGACCGGCCGATCTCGCGGGCTGCATCTCAGGCGACCGCCTGCTCGAGGTGGATGGCAAGTCGGTGCGCGGGCGCAACGCCGCGGATGTCGGCTCGATGTTCCCCGGCCCCGCGGGCACCACCGTGCGGATGAAAGTGCGGCACGCGAGCGATGGAAAGGAGGAGGTGCTGGAAGTGAAGCGCGGCCCGATCAGCACCTCGTTCATTTCCGTGGAGCAGGGAAAAGGACGCGCCACCGTGCGGTTGCGCTGGCTCACCGATGCGACGGTGAAAGATCTGCGCGCCTTCCTGCGCGCGGCCCGGCCGGACGAGCCGCTGACCATCGATTTTCGCGGCTGCCACGGCGGCGAATTGCGCGCCGCGGTCGCCGTGGCGGAGATCTTCCTGCCGGCCGGCGCGACCATTTGCACGATTGAGACGCGCGCCGGGAAGGAAGTGTTTCGCTCCGCAAATCCGGCGCCCTTTCGCGCGAAGCCGCTGATCATTCTCCAGGATAAGGGAACGATGAGCGGCGCGGAACTCGTGACGATCGCGCTCGTGACTTCCCCCGCCGTGCGCGCGGAATCGCGAGGCGAGCGCAGCTATGGAAAAGGCGTGACACTTTCCGAAGTCGAAGTCGTCGGAGGCGGACGGCTGCGCTACGCCGATGGCCGAATCTACGGGCCGAACGGCGAATTCTGGGACGGCGAAGGCCTCCCGCCAGTCGTCGAGGAAACGCGCGCGAAGTAGGGGCCGGGTGGAGCACTCGACCCGAGTGCCGTTTCCGGCGGCCCGCCGGAAACACCTTCAGTTGACTCGACGGTCGAGGGCGACTCTCGAACCTCGGGAGGCTGCTGGGTTTTTCGGCGCTCCACGGTGTTCGCGGCGGGTCGCCGCGAACGGCAC
>JANOAZ010000009.1:0-2137 GCA_031411395.1 Chthoniobacteraceae bacterium | reverse complement strand
CCCCGACCTGACCATCCTGCGCGCGTGTCACGCCGCCAACCCGCACGGCGCGGGAGTCGCGTGGCGCGACAAGCGCCGCATTCACTGGCGCAAGGCGCTGACGCCCGGCGAAGTGAACCACCTGATTCAGAAAGTGCCCGGCGAAGTGATCATCCATTTCCGCTGGGCCAGCGTCGGCGGCGTGGAGCCGTTGCTCTGCCACCCGTTCCCGGTGACTGGGGACGTTGCGCTTGGTTACGAAGGGGTCTGCAAGTCGGCGCTCTTCCACAACGGAACGTGGGGCAACTGGGAGAGCGCGCAGCAGATCACCGGCACCCTCGACGGCCCGATGAGCGATAGCCGCGCGGTCGCCGCGCTCGTGCATCACAAGGGCACGAAGTTCTTGAAAAAGTTGCCCGGCCGTTGGGCAGTGATGACGTCCAAGGAGATCGAGTTGTTCGGCGACTGGCAGCCGTGGCGCGGCCTGCTCGTCAGCAACACCAGCTTTACGCCCTACCTCGCCGAGAGCGCGAGACGGGCATCATTTTCGGCAATGACTCCGCACTCTGCGGAGCCATGCCGCAAACCGAGCACAGCGGGCCACACGGGTCAGCTCCCACTGCCGCTCGGCAATCACCACCGCTGACCCGCATCCAATGAAAACCAAAATGAAGTTGTTCAAATTGATCGCCAGCAAGGCTGGCAAAGTCGTCTTCGATGATCGCATCGAGGCCGAGAATCCGCGCACGGCGCGCGAGCAGATGAAGAGTCTGCTCGGGCTGCAATCCCTCACCGGAGTCGTGTATTCGATCACGGAAATCCCCGTTGAAATGATCCGCGAGATCGTTGCTGCGAAAGTGCTCGAAGTGATTGGCAGTCGCCGGAATGGCGGCGCGTCGATCGACGTGGGCAAGATCGTCGGCGACGCCGCGAATGTCGCCGTGGCCGACAGGCTGCGGCCGCTCGAACAGCGCCTCGCCGCGCTGGAACACAGCCGCGCGACGCCGGGGGCCAACTCTACCTCCAGCCGGCGCTTCGACGCCTTCTCCCGCGAATCCACGCGCTCCCATGAAACTGCCACCACGGCCACCAACGGACGCAGCGCGCGAAACGCCGCGCCGGAGCCGGAGCCCGAGACGGGCACGGACTGGCGCGCGGTGAAAAAGTTCTACAAGCAGACGCGCAGCCCAAAGCAGACGGCGACGCGGTTCGACTTGTCGGTCAACACCGTGAAAGCGCGGGTGCGCCGGGAGGGCTGGTAGCCGTGGTCACCGTCACTCGCTACGGAACCCGGAATTGGGCCGTGTGGCTCGATGGCGAGCTGGTGGTGGTCGCGCTCTACAAAAAGGGCGCGGCCACCGTGGCCGGCAAGCTGCGCGAGTTGGTTAGCCTGAAAGGAGGCCCGTATGCGATTGCGGCTTAACTCACGAAACGGCCACAAGCCTGCCCGGTCGAAGCCAGAGCCGAAGCCGTCGCCGATGAACTGGCGACCGCAGACCGCGGAAGACTTAATCGGTCAGGCCCGCTCGGTGTGCGCCGCCCAGGTTGCGAAGGCGCGTCGGGTGCGTAATTCGCGCAATGCTGCCTGCAAGCTCCTGCTCTATGGCCCGCCCGGCGTGGGTAAGACGACCGTCGCGGAGTTGGTGGCGCACGAGCTGACCGGCACGGCGCTCGGCATTGAGAGCTTCAACGGCAAGGAAGTGACCGTCGATGCCGTGCGCGGCTGGATGGAGACGCTGCCTTACGGGTCGCTGTTCTCACACTGGTCGGTGAAGATCATCAACGAGCTAGATCGCTGCTCGAAAGACGCGCAGGATATCCTGCTCACGTATCTCGACAAGCTGCCGTCGGGAAAGGCGCTGATCGGCACGAGCAACCTGCAACTCGACCTGTTGACGGAGCGGTTCCAGACGCGGTTCCAGTCGATCAAGCTCACCGCACCGGGCACGGAGGAAATCGCGGCGTTCCTATTGTCGCATTGGAAGGTGCCGCGCGATGTGGCGCTGCGTATCGCGGTGGGGAGCGGCGGCTGCGTGCGCGCGGCAATGGCTGATCTGGAGACATGGCTCGACGTGGAAGGAGGCGGGCTGCTGTGAACGAGATCCGCTGCCGATACTGCGGCCGGCCAAGCGAGGACCGCTCCGGCGTGTGCGCCCGG
>JANOAZ010000008.1:0-7858 GCA_031411395.1 Chthoniobacteraceae bacterium | reverse complement strand
ACGAGGCCACGGGCCGCGAGCAATTCGTCGCGTGGTTCGAGCCGGAGCACCGCATCGTGCGGCTGGCCGCGGGCTTTTTTGAAAGGCGATTCGCCGGCATGGACTGGTCGATTCTCACGCCGCACGAATGCGCGCATTGGGACGGCCGCGCGCTGCATTTCACCCCCGGCGTCCCGCGCAGCGCCGCGCCCGATGACGACGCGCTCGACGACCTGTGGCGCACTTACTATCGCAGCATCTTCAATCCCGCGCGGCTCAAAGTGCGCGCGATGCAATCCGAGATGCCGAAGAAGTATTGGAAGAATCTGCCCGAGGCGCCGCTCATCGCCGACTTGATCGCCGGGAGCGGCGGACGCGTGGAGAAAATGCTGCGCACCGAAACCCGCCCCGCCAAACCCGCGCCGAAGAACGCATATCTCGACTCGCTCCGCGGCATGAATGTGAACGAGCCACCATCGCCAGACGCATGAAAGGCGTGAAGAAGCAGCATCTGCCTGAGAAGCTCTGCGCCACCTGTGGACGCTCCTTTGCGTGGCGGAAGAAATGGGAGCGCGTGTGGGACGAAGTGAAATTCTGCAGCGACCGCTGCCGGATAATGAAAGGGAAAGCGCGTGCCAATTGAGCCTGCGGAGGCCCTTGCGCGTTCTACGGCGTGGCAAAATCCATAGACCGAAGGTGGCGGCTCATCTTTTCCCAGAACGGAAAGAAGCCAGCGTTCGCGAGGGAGAAGGCGTGCGCATCGGATGCGCGCTGGATGAATGAGAGACGAATCCCCGATTCGGCGAGTTGCTTTGAAAGGCGTGGGACTAGGTCGCGGACCGGGCCGACGGTCGGCGCGAATGCCACGACTTCCATAAGCTGTTGCGAGCGCGCCCACGCGCCGATGCTCGCGGCGGTGTCATCCACATCGGTGAGCGTGGCGGGACCTCGGTAGTGGGCCGCGGCCCGCGTGATGCCATCGGCGAGAACCGTGCGCAAGGCACGGATGCGATTTTCGCCGAGGCGGTAATGCTCGTGACAGGTCCGTTCGCTCGTGAAGGCAGCCACCGCATCGGGCGCAAACTCCGCGAGCGGGCCAATCTCCGGCGCGAGATCCTCCGCGTGCAGCCACAAGCCCGTCCGCCCGGTGCGTGCGGGCAACGACGTGGGGAATTCAGGCAGTGGGCGTTTGGATGTTTCAGCGTGCTCTTTGTGAAGTGAAGGCGTCACCGCGCCATCGGCGATGCGTTCGCTGCCACGCCGGTCGCGCAGCAAACCGGTATGTGCGTATTTTTCGAGGTTCGAAAGTCGCACGAGGTAGGTCTTGCCGGGCGTCTGCAAGCCGGCCACCCAGCGCCACGAGAGCGTGTTGCTGGCAGGATCGGCGTCGAGAAGATGGCGGAAGAAAAAATCCGCACCGAGTTCCCACGGCAAACCTTCCGCGTGAATCCAAAAACTCGCCCACCACATTCGCGCATGATTGTGGAGGTATCCGGTTTCGATGAGCTCACGGGCGAAGATGTCCATGCAGGCGACGCCACTTTCGCCGGCAGCCACCGCGTCCGCCTTTTCCAAAACTTCCCGCGGCAAAGTCGCGTGCAACTCATGCACGCGCTGCCGCCAGTTCGTCCACACTTGCGGTCGCATCTCCAGCCAGCCTTTCCAGTAGCGGCGCCAGCACACTTCCTGGAGCCACGTCTCCGCCGCGGCGAAACCGCAATGCGCGAGCGCATCGCGAATCACTTCGTCCTCGGTGAGCAGGCGATGCCTCAGCGCCGCGCTGAGGCGCGAGACATTGCCGTGCCCGCATTCCACGTGGTTCCTGCGCCCCGCGTATTCATTAACCCGCGGCAGAAAAGCATTCCAAAAAGCCAAGGCATCAACGCGGGTCAGAGGCGGAGGAGTCATGGCGGAAAAGATCAGCCCACCATTTCCTCGCAGCGGTCGAAGCGATTCGAGAGGATGAAGCAGACGTTGCTGAGATGTTTGAGTTGAGTGGGTTTCATGGAATGTGATCTGGTTTTGGGACGGATGACACAGCCGCGAAACGTCGGCGTTTGCAGACCAGACGCCCCAAATTCACATCGTTCATCCCTCGGCCCTCACGCACGGAACGACTCGCAAGCCGCGGTGGAGGTGAATCCGGTTTTTATTGTTGGCACGCCTTGGTTCCCCCATTCTCCGCGCGCATGGACCCCGACCCCGCCCAACAACTGGAAGCCGAGATCGCGCTTCTGCGTCGTGTCGCGCAGGGCGACCGTCGGGGTTTCGAGGCGCTTTACGACCGCTTTTCGGGCGTGTTGTTTTCCACCGCCTACCGCGTGCTGAACAATCAGGAGGCCGCCGAAGACGTGCTCCAGGATGTTTTCATCCAGATCTGGGAAAAGGCACCGCTCTACGACCCGACACGCGGCAAGCCGATGACGTGGGCGGTCACGCTGACGCGCAACAAGGCCATCGACCGCCTGCGCTCGACGGTGCGCCGTAATCGCCTGCAGGATGATGTGGAGCGCGAGGCGGAGACGTTCGAGCAATTCGACGACCGGAGTTCCTTCGATGCCGTCGCCTCGGGGGAGACGAGCAAGCTGGTCCGCGAGGCGATTCAGAAGCTCTCGAAAGACCAGCGCGAAGCCATCGAACTCGCGTTCTTTTCCTCGCTCACGCAAACGGAGATCGCCGAGCGTCTCGGCGAACCGCTCGGCACCATCAAGGCTCGAATCCGTCGCGGTATGATGAAGCTCAAAGACGTGATCAGCCCCGAATTGTAGCAGGCCGCGCCGCCTACGCCGCGATGCGGTCGGTGAGCTCGCGTTCGCGCGCGACCAGCCAGAGCAGCTCACCAGCGTCGTCGAGGATCGGTGTGATCGCGACTTCGACCCAATAGGCCGTACCGTTTTTGTGATAGTTGAGGATTGTCTCCTGACACGGACGATATTCATGCACGGCGCGACGCATCCGCTCCGCCGTCTCGCGATCGGTCCCGGCACCTTGCAGGATCGGGCCGAGGTTTTTACCCTTCAACTCCTCGAGAGTGTAACCGCACATGGCACTGAAGGCGGGATTCACCCACTGCACGAGGCCATCGGGTCCGGACATCACGATGCCCTCGGGCGTGACATGCTGAGCGCGGCCGGCGATCAGCCCGGAGAGGCGCGCCTTCAGGCCCGGCGATGGCGCCGCGCTGGCAGATGACTGCGTGGACAGCATGACCGCAGCTCCGATCTCCACAAGTCCGTCGACGAGTTCCCGGAGTTCGCGGTGAAATTCAAGGACGAGTTCAAACTGCTCACGCTCCTGCGTCGTCATCGTCCCGGCAGCATAGTGCGCGGCTTGTCCTTGTAGGAATTCGTTGAGCATTAGGAAGCGGGACGGCGGCAAGTGATAATGTTGTGCACATCGGTTACGCTGCTCCTCCCGCTCTGGATACCTCCCCGAGTGGATTTTTTGAAGCGGCATCGCATCCGATCAAGACGGTTCGATCGAGACGCAGCGGGAACGACTCGGCGAGCGTAACCACGGTATGATTCCAAACCGATGAAACGCGATACGAAGCTACGAAACCTCGTCGTCATCCTCGGCGACCAGCTCGATGAGCGCTCGGCGGCCTTCGATGGCTTCGATCCCGCCGCGGATGCGGTCTGGATGGCCGAGGTGGCTCATGAATCGGAAAAGGTCTGGGTGGCGAAACCGCGCATTGCGATCTTCCTCGCGGCGATGCGCCACTTCCGCGATACGCTCGGAAAACGCGGGTGGCGAGTCTTCTACCGCTCGCTCACCGAAAAAGGCGCGCAGTGGAGCGGACTGCCGGGCAAAGGAAGTTCCGAGGAGAACTTCGCCGCGCAGCTCGCGTGGTCCATCGCGCAGACTCGTCCGGCGCGGCTCATCCTCGTCGAGCCTGGTGAGTGGAGCGTGCGCGAAGAAATCGCCGCCGCGGCTAACGCGGACGGGGTGCCGCTGGAGATCCGCGGCGACCGCCATTTTCTGTGCAGCGCGGAAGAGTTTGCCGCTCACGCGAAAGACCGGAAGCAACTGCGTATGGAGTTTTTCTACCGCGAGATGCGGGTGAAAACCGGCGTGCTCATGGACGACGGCAAGCCCGCCGGTGGCGAGTGGAATTTCGACCACGACAATCGCGAATCCTTCGGCAAGGACGGCCCCGGCCTGCTCCCGCCGCCACGCCGCTTTCCGCCGGACAAGACGACCCGCGAGGTGCTCGCCATGGTCGCCGTCCGTTTCGCTGCGCATCCCGGCGGACTGGAGCATTTCGACTGGCCCGTGACTGCGGCCGAGGCGCGCGAGGCTCTGGATGACTTCATCGCGAATCGGCTCCCGGATTTCGGACGATGGGAGGACGCGATGTGGTCGGGCGAGCCGTGGCTTTATCACTCGCGCCTCAGCGCCGCGCTCAATCTCAAGCTGCTCGATCCCCGCGAAGTGCTCGCGGCCGCCGAGCGCGCGTGGCGCGAAAAGCGTGCGCCCATCGCGAGCGTCGAGGGATTCATCCGGCAAATCCTCGGCTGGCGCGAATACGTGCGCGCCATCTACTGGCTCTGCATGCCCGGCTACCTCGACCGCAACACGCTCGGCGCCAACCAGCCGCTCCCGGCATTCTACTGGACCGGCGACACGGAGTTGAACTGCCTGCGCCACACGCTGCGCCAGACCCTCGACTATGGTTACGCGCACCACATCCAGCGCCTCATGGTCACGGGCCTCTTTTCGCTGCTCTTCGGCGTGCGCCCTCGCGAAATTCACGAGTGGTATCTCGCCGTCTATGTCGATGCCGTCGAATGGGTCGAACTGCCGAACACCCTCGGCATGTCGCAATACGCCGACGGCGGCGTGATGGCCTCGAAGCCCTACATCGCGAGCGGCAAATACATCCAGCGCATGTCGAACTACTGCACCGGCTGCCGCTTCGACCCCGCCGAGCGCACCGGCCCGCGCGCCTGCCCCTTCACCACGCTTTATTGGGACTTCCTCCTGCGCCACGAGCCGACGCTCGCGAAGAACCCGCGCATCGCCATGCAAGTGCGCAATCTCCAACGCCTCACCACGGAGGAGAAAGCCGCGATCCGCGAACAAGCCGCGCAGGTTCGCCAGGACTGCCAGACAGACTGATCACCGCGGCGCGCGAACGTCCGGCACCGGCGAATGGATGCGCGGCGGGGGCGAATTTCCCAACATAAACAAGCAACCCACTCAACGGCCTGAAGCGTTTGGCTTACAACGAGAACGACTCGTCGTTCCTCGCAACTGAACAAATAACCCAAAGCAACATACCTATGAAACAACTCGCCCTCATCGCCGCGGCCTTCGCCACGGTATCCACCCTGCTCACCTCCAACCTCTCCGCAGCGGAAGAGAAGACCATCGTCGGCGTCGCTGCCGGCGCCGGCCAGTTCAATACTCTCGTCGCCGCAGTGAAAGCTGCCGGTTTGGTCGATACCCTGAGTGGCAAGGGGCCGTTCACCGTCTTCGCACCGACCGACGAAGCATTCGCCAAGCTTCCCGCAGGGACCGTGGATAGCTTGCTTAAGCCTGAGAACAAGGACAAGCTGACGGCGATCCTGACCTACCACGTTCTCGCCGGAAAAGTCATGGCCGCGGATGTGAAAACCATGAGCGCCAAGACGGCGAACGGCAAAGAAGTGGCCATCAAGGTCGAGGCAGGCAAAGTGACCGTCGGTGCCGCCAATGTCGTGAAGACAGACATTGCTGCGAGCAACGGCGTCATCCACGTCATCGATACCGTTCTTATTCCGTAAATTGCCTTAGTGCGGGGCTGGCGCTTCCAAGCGCTAGCCCCGTTCGCATTTAGACGCTTTTCTACTACCAGTCATGTTTCACAAGATCGACTACCCATTCCTAATCGGTGCATTTGTCAGCTTCGTGGCGAGTGTTTCACTCTGGTTTCTTTATAGTCACGAATATGGGCTATTTGTAGGAATTTGGGTGCCTAGCATTCTTAGTTTCTGGGTAGGAGTGCGGGTGGTCCTTCTTGCAAATGGAATCACCATACGGAAAGGAGGATGACCGGTGGAATACGCAATCTCGTTGTTCCTCTTGGGGTTGATGGTAACGGCCCTTGTGGCTAAGGGCTTATTTTTAGCCCAAGATTTTGCGAAAGAGGAGTTGCAGCGGCAAGATGAGGACAAGCGGCCGGGAAAACCCACCATCTAATGCTGCTCCACTCGCTGCTTTATACGAAAGCAACGTCTGGGATAGACATAGCAAAGTGCGGCAATCATTATTAAGCTGCTGCGACGAGAGCAGTAGTGGCGACCCAATAGTTCGTGGATCTGATTGGCCCGTTTTTGGTTGGACCGTATTCCGCATTTAACGGCCTGATTTGCCGTTCGATTTCCGTGCCAAGAGTTGTGGGGGTGCCGCTCCTCTCGGAATTGCAAACAGCCTTCTGATTCCAACACGCGAAACGCCCACCGGCGAACGGCCAGCGGGCGCTTGCGTTCAGTTACGACGGCACCCACTGGGGCGTCATCGAAGCAGTCCTGGCCTCCACTGAGGTCGAAACGCCGGAAGAGGAAGCGGTCCTCAAGACCGTGGCGATGCTCAGTCTCTTGGACGCGCCTGACCTCCCGGCCACGGAGGAAATCGTGAGCGCGTCAGTCGGCGGTGCGAGGAAAGCTGTCGATGACGCGATTAAGACGCTGCGTTCCCGCGGCGTGATTTACGAACGCGGCACGGTCAAAGGACTGTGCCTCTGGCCGCACACGTCGGTGAACCTAGATGAGCTTTTCGCCAAGGCCGTTGAAGCGACGTCCGGCAAAGGCGACGGCATCAAGCGCCTCTGCGACCACGTCCGTTCCGAGCATCTTGTTCCGCGGGCCTTTTACGCGCGCACCGGGACTCTTCGGTATGCCGCGGTGAAACTAATCCCAGCCACCAGCCTGAATGACCTTCTCGCCAACCAGCCCAGCCTCGATGGTGTGGGCGCAGATTTGAACCTGCGAGTCATTCTGCCGGCTGACCGGGCACAGCAGCGCATCGCGAGACAGACATTGCATGAGCGGAAAGCCTGCCTCGCCAGAGGGCTCTTCGTGGCCGTCGCCGAACCGCCCGACCCGGCTGTGACTGCACTCACCGATTTGGTCGCGTGGGAGTGGGTGATGAGAAATACGCCGCAGCTCTCGGGTGATCGGTATGCCCGCGAAGAGGTCTCTCGCCAGATCAATCAAGCTCGGCGGAACCTCCGCATCCGACTCGGCGGATTGGACAATCTCGCCATCCCCACCGGGAAGCGCATCGAATGGTTCTACAACGGAACCAGTAGCCCAAAAGAATTGGTCACAGGCCGAGAACTTCTGACGTTCCTTGGAAAAAGATGTCAGCGGATATACTCGGAGGCACCGAAGGTTCTGAACGAACTCATCAATCGCCGTTCACCAAGCAGCGCTGCGGTTGGGGCTAGAACAAAATTGGCGGAGGCAATGGCAACGGCGTCTGACAAACCGCATCTGGGCATGGACGACACGAAGCGGCCCGCCGAAATGGCGCTCTATCTCTCGATCCTAAAGGGTGGCGGATTCCATGTGGAGGGCGAGTCCGGCTGGATGTTTCGAGTCCCGACTCCGGAAAAGGACCAGTGCAATTTGCTCCCATCGCTCGCTCTCATCACGGAGACGCTGAAGGCCAAAGGCACCGACGCGTTGGTTCCAGTTCCCGAGGTTCCTCAAGAGCCTCGTGCTCGCCATCCTGCGCGAGCTGCTTCACGGCGCTGGACACAAGCGTTTCGAGCACGTTCAGCGCAGTCTCCGCAGCCTCGCGCGCCGTGACGTGGACGGTCTTGAACTTGTGCCGGCTGAGCTGCACCGGGACGACATCAATGGTGCCGTCGGCAGCCGTGGTGTAGCTGCCC
>JANOAZ010000007.1:0-46803 GCA_031411395.1 Chthoniobacteraceae bacterium | reverse complement strand
CGCCGAGCCGGAAGCCGACCTCGATCGGCAACGCGCCGATGAGCCGATCCAGCAGCCAATAGACGGCGTAGCCGAGCCGATCCATCAGCGCTTTTTCCAATACATCGATTTGAGCGGATGCTCGTCGGTGAGGTTGGACTCGACGCCGCCGAGCCGCTCGGCGTCGTAGAACTGGATGCCGACGTAGTAGTAGAGCGGGCAGATCGGCGCCTCGTCGCTGATCATGATTTTCTCCGCGGCGCGGAAGATGGCGAAGCGCTTCTGCGAATCGAGCTCGCGACCGGCGGCGGCGATGGCCTCGTCGTAGGTCTTGTTGCTCCAGCCGGTGCGGTTGTTGCCGCCATCGGTCACGAACATGTCCATGAAGGTATTCGGGTCCGCGTAGTCACCGACCCAGGTCGAGCGGCAGAGGTCGTAATCCAGCGAGCTGAGCGAGGCCAGGTACACCTTCCACTCCTGCTGCTGGAGCTGGATGGTCACGCCGAGTTCGCGCGCGAACATTCCCTGCAATTCCACGCCGATGTCGCGGTCCAGATCGGAGTCGCCCTTGAACAAATAATAGACGATCGGGAACCCCTTGCCGCCCGGATAACCCGCCTCGGCGAGAAGCTTCCGCGCGCGCTCGGGGTCGCGCGTGAGCCCCGGCGGCGGCTCGTAGCCCGCGGCGCCCGGCGGCACGAGGCTGAAAGCGGGCACTTCGCCGGCGCGCGTGATCTTGTCCACGATGAGCTGCTTATCCACGACGAGGCTGAATGCGAGCCGCACGCGGGGGTCGTTGAAAGGCTTCCGGTTGCAGTTGTAACGAATGAAGTAATTCCCGAGGAACGGCGCGGAGTGGAAGTCCGGTCGTTTTTTCAGCTCGTTCATCAGCGGCGTCGGCGCGAGACCCTTGTCCGCCATGAGGTCGGCGAGACCGGTCGCATAGAAATTAAACGCCGTCATCGGGCGTCCGCTCGGCAGCACGTCGATGCTCTTCATCCCGACATTCGCGCGGTTCCAATACGTCTCGCTCTTCACCATGCGGATGCGATCGAAGAGCCGCCATTCCTTCAGCGTGAAGGCGCCGTTGCCCACGAAGTTTTCCGGCTTGGTCCAGCTCAGCCCCGCCTTTTCGCAGCGCTCGACGGTCGGGACATGCACCGGCAGCAAAGTGGTAAACGCGCAAAGGCTGATGAAGAACGGCGTCGGGTTATCGAGCGTCACCTCATAGGTGAAGTCGTCGATCACGCGCACGCCCACCTCGCTGAAATCCTTGATCTTCCCCTCGTTGAAGTCCTTCGCGTGGCGAATGTAATGGAGCTGGTATGCATACTCCGCCGCCGTCTCGGGCAGCAGCGTGCGCCGCCACGAGGCGCGAAAATCATGCGCGGTCACCGTCTCGCCGTTGCTCCATTTCGCATCGCGCCGGAGGCGGAACGTGTAAACGCGTCCGTCTGGCGAAAGCTCCCACCGCTCCGCGACTCCGGGCTGTGGCTGGCCCTTGGAATCAAAGGCCGTGAGCCCTTCGAGCAGCGCATAGCTGATGCGCCCATCCGGTTGCCCCGTGATCAGCGCCGGGTCGATCGACTCCGGCTCCGCGCCATTCAGGAAGACGAGATCCGCGCGATCCGGCACCCGCACGCAACCGGTGAGCACGGCCACGAGGGCGGCAAAAATAATGGGACGAAACGCGAAGGTGAACACAGCGAGCGGCGAACTTGCACGAAAGGCGCGGGAGTTCCAAGGGGGTTCCCGGCGCCACGATACCGTTCTCGAGCTGGCGTGGAAATCAGCGCCGATCAACGCGAACCCTCATCAAGGGCCATGCTTCTCGACTCGCGGCCTTCCGAGCCGGAACGAAGCGAGGCCGACACACCAGCCGCTGACGACATCGAGGAGGTGATGCTGGTGCGTGAGGAGAGTCGAGAGCGCAATGGCGGCCGCCCACGTCCACAGCAGCGCTCGCCCCGGCTGGGAAGCGTGCCGGACAAAGGCCGCGATGCAGCAGACGGAAAACGCGACGTGCAGCGACGGCACCATGTTGTAGTCGAGATTCAGCCGGTCGGCGAAATGGAACAGGCTGGCCCACAGGCCGAGGTCGCCAGCCGGGGCGAACGCAGCTCGCGAGGGGATGAGGAGAAAGCCGATGCCGCCAAGGAAGGTCGCCAACGCGAGCGCGCAGATGAGCCCGGCAAACTCGCGGCGCTCGCGCACGATGAACGGCCCGGCGAGGAAGAGCAGGTAGATGCTCATGTAGGCGACGACCGCTCCGGGGATGAGCGGGATGGAAAGCTCGGCGGGCAGATGAATCGGAACCCGCAGGCTGCGCTGCGCGGTGAGCCAGTCGCTCCCTCCATAGACGAGCGCGAACCACGCCGCGTTCGCCGCGGAGAGCAGCCACGCAAACGACAGGTGCGCCGTCCACGCACCCAGCTGTATAGTCAAAGTGCGAGCCCAAAGTCCGCGTCTGGCAGGCGGTCGATCTTTAGCGCATGGATGTGTGTGAACTTCCACGCGTCCTCGACCGTCACGACGGAAAAACCGAGTCTCTTCAGTCCATCCGCAAAGCCATCCCGATCCGTGAAGCGCGAGGTGGCTTCGTAGATGTGCACATGTCCGTCGAGCTTCAGCAGACGCCACGCTTCGCGCAGGTAGTCGGTGAAATTCGCGCCCATGAGCGAGAGCGAGAACACGGCCACGTCGAGCGATTCATCCTCCATCGGCACGTGCGCCATGTCGCAGGCGATCACTTCTTCATTCGCGGCGATGTAGTCGAAGCTGTGGACCGTGTGCCGATCAGCAAGAGCCGTGGCGAGCTTCGCCTCGCCGCAGCCGAAGTCGCCGATCACATAGCCGCTCCGTTTCTCCGCCCAGCGAATCACTTCCTCGAACGGCACCACCGCCCAGGTCTTCCGCGTTTCGCGGTAGAGCGTGTGGTAGTGCGCCCATTCGGCGGGATTCTGCCGCAGACGCTCGGCGGTCTTCGCGCTGTGCGTCTGATTCCATCGACCGTTCATCGCCGATAAATCGCCGTAGCTCCGCACGCGCCGCTCGCTCTCGGCGGTATCCGGTGAAAGTGCGACCGCAATCGGCGTGCGACTCACGACTTCGACCTGTCCGGTCGTCAGCCGCCCAAACCAGCCCATCACATCCACATACGCCTGCGCGGGCGAGCGGAGATGGCCCTCCGGCACCACGCCATCCACAGCAGCGTCGGCGATGGACTTCTTGAACTTCAGCCGCCGCATCTTCGACTCGCACCACGACCAGCGCTCGCCATTCACCGACGCAAACGTGAGCGGCAGCACCACCGTCACTTTCTTCGCGCGCTGGCCCTGCCGATAGATGCGTCCCTTGAGCTGCTCGAATTCGGCGTTCGTCCACGGCAGCACGTTCACGATCAGCCGCTCGCAGACATCCTGGAGTCCATCCACGCCGGTGCCGATCGCGCTGGAGCCGATGAGCACGTCCACGTCGCCGCGCAGGAAGCCGTCGAGGCCGCTCTTGTCGTCGCCGGTGAAGAAGCCCACGCGCCAGCCGTCGGCGGTGAGCGCGTCACGCAGCGGGCCTTCGATGCCTTGCAGGTAGTGGGTGTAAAGCAGCGTCTTCCGCCGCACCTCGCGCCGGATGATCGGCAGCCGCACGCGCGTGAGAATCTGCTCCAGCGCCAGCGGCGAACCGGCGCGGCCGAGCGCGCGGATTTCCTCGATCGCGTCGGCGCAATCGATCGGCACCTCGCACTGCTCCAGTTCGGCGTCGTATTTCGGCACCCAGCGCGTGCCGAGCGACACAAGACGCTGATGCAGCTTCATGCAGTTCGCCACCGTCGGGCGCGTCTCAATGTCGGGATGCTCCAGGCCGCTCACCATCTCCACGAGGCTCCGGCCTTCCTGCAGGTTGTTGATCACCGGCGTCGCCGACATGCCGAGCACGCCGAGTTGCGGCTGCTTCGCCGCAGCGAGCGCGATGAGCGTAGAGACGACCCGCTTGCGCCGCGAAAGATTGTCCGCCGTGCGCTGCTTGGTGAAATGAATCTCGTCCACGACGATGAAGTCCGCCGTCTCCGCCTCGGCAAAGCGCCGCACCTTCGCCTCCGAGTCCTCCTGCTGAAACATCTCGTAGTTCAGCACGAGGTAACGGTGCCGCGGCGTGGCGCCGAAGCCGGTCGCGTCGCCCGCGAGCGCGGCCCAATCCGGCGCAAACGTCTTCGTGCCGACGACGCTGTCGGCAAAGCTCGCGAGAATCGCCGCGCGCCAGCCCTCGACGACGCTGTTCGGGCAGCACACCACCGTCAGCCCCGCACCCACCGCGCGGCTCGCGAGCACGGCGGAGAGCGTCTTGCCTGCGCCGGTGCCCGACCAGTTGCCGATGCGCCGCCGATGCAACACGCGCGCCGCGGTGAGTCGCTGCATCAAATTCGGCAGCGCGATCTTTCCATCGACGGCAAAGGCATAGCCCGGCGGAATCGGCAGCCCCGCCGCGCGCTCGTGCTCCGCGAGAAAATCCACGCGCACCCGGTCCGCGTAAGCATCGCCCGCAAACCCACGCGCCTGCTCCAGCGCGGCTGCCTCGTCGCGGAACGCGTGCTTCCAAATCTTCGCCAGCGCCGACGCGACGAGAAACTCCACAGCCTCCTGATCCGCCGACACCACAACCGCCGATTGCAGCGACTGCAACACATCCACGGTCTCCACCGCCGGCAACGCCGCCTCATCCGCCTGCGCGTCGTCCGCCAAACCCAACTCCCCCTGCTGCTCCGCACTAACCGCAACGTCCGTCGTCAGGCTTTCGAGCGTCGTCCCTTGGTCGACGAGGAACCTGTCCACCAGCGACTTCTCGCCCCGGCAAAACTTCTCGATCTCCCCAAAGGGAAACCGCCCCGTCGCCAGCGCATCCAGGAACGCTTGAGAGTCGCGCTGACCGCCGAGCAAACCGTTCTGCTGAAAAAGCACATACAGTTCGGCGGGGGTAAAGCTTTGCAGATGGTGCTTCAGCCCATCGACGAAGGCGCGAACGGCGGAAAGCGTCCAGCCGACGCGGCATCGAGGACACCCGCTGTTGTATGCTGTCCGATTCTTCACCGTTGCCCGCCACACATGCGACGCATCCTTGGAGCAGCGCCACCATACTGGCGTTTGCGAGCCGGCACTCAATGACTCGGGCGTGACCTTATTTTTCCCTTTATCCCATTCCTTCGCGATAGCCGGAAACCGCCGCGCGAGTGAATTCTCAGGATCTTTCCCTTGTCGGCATTCTGGACACCCTGTGCCTCGTTTTGTTCGTGGTTGAATTCGCGCTTCCCACTCGTGTGCTGGGTTAGTGGAGCAACGCCACCAAATCTTTTCCGAGCTGCCTGGCGTCAACATGTCCGGCGTTCGCGTCCCATTCTTTTCCGGATGCCATTCAGCGGCAATCGCCGGAAACAATGCTGCTAACGAGTTCGTCGAGTCCGCGCGCTGACCCGCGCAAGTTGGGCAGCCATTGCCGCGAAGCGCGCGGTTCGCGACAGTGCTTTGCCATTCGTGATCCCGATTCCGCGAACACCGCCACCATGCTTTGGAACTCGATCCCGCTGAGATTGTCTGCGGTGACAACTTTCCATTTTTCTCGGGGTGCCATTCCTCGGCGAGCGCTGGGTGGGATACCGAGAGCATTTCCTTTTTTCGACTGCCATGGCTCTGTCTCGCGCAACGCGGGCATCCAAGGAGCGGATTCTGAGTTCGCGAGCGAATCTTGGACGGCCAAACGTGGGCCGGATTGCGTTCGCAGAGCCACCACACGGTTTCATTGCTGCTTGCGGAATAGTCCGTCGGCTTCGCGCCTTCGTTCTTCGTAGGATGCCACTGTTCCGCGAGGTGCGGATATCTGGCGCCAAAGGAAGTCTCCGGGGCTCTTTGCCGCCCCGAACATTTCGGGCACCCGCTCCCACGGGTGCGCCGGCTGACCGTTGCTTCCCACTCATGGCCTTTCGGGCAGACCCAAATGATCCGGCGGTTACTTCCGGGGCGGACGTCAGTCGGACGGAGCGTGTTCTTAGTTGGATGCCATTCCGCTGCGAGATTCGGGAAACGAACGGCAATCGAATCTTCAATCGCAGTTCGTTGGCCGGAACAATAGGAGCAACCATATCCGTGGAATGTCCGTTGCCTAACGCGAGCGGCCCATTCGTGTCCCTTCGAACAGACCCACCAAATCCGCCTGCTGGTATTCGCCCGCACATCCTCCGGCGCGAGCCCCTCGTTGCGCGTCGGATGCCACTGCGCCGCGAGTTCCGGGTGCGTTTTCGAGAGAGGATCGGCGACCGGCATGGAGGATGTAAATAATCTCTCCCACGCGCCTCCGCAAAGCAGCGATTCCCCACTTCCTGCTCCGGGGCGCATGCTGGAGTGTGCAGTGTTCCAACTTGTCCCGACACATTCCCACAGATAACGTGAACTGATGAAGAACATCACAGTCTCTGTGGACGATGAACTTTACCACGAAGCCCGCATCGAGGCGGCGAGGCGGCGGAAATCGCTCAGTGCACTGGTGCGGGAGTATCTGACGGGACTGCGGCAAGGATCCGCGAAAACGAAGACGGCGACGGACCCGGAACTCGAGAAGCTCTTTGCGATGTCCGATCGAAAACACAAGAGCCGGCGCGGTTCGGTCGGGCCGTTGAATCGCGAAGAACTCTACCAGCGTGGAGTTTCTCGACACTAACGTCCTCGTTTATGCGGCGAGCGGCATTCCGGCCGACGTCGCAAAGTCCGGGATCGCCCGCGCGCTCGTTTCGCGCCCCGGTCTCGCGATCTCGCTGCAAGTCCTGCAGGAGTTCTACAATGTGGCGCGGCATCCCAGGAAGCTCGCCTTCACTCATGCGGAGGCGGTGGCGTATTGTGACCGCTGGCGGCGCTGCACCGTCCTCGAACCGACGCTCGCGTTGTTCAACGACGCACTCGCATTGGTGCATCGCTTTCAAGTCAGCTACTACGACGCGGCGATCCTCGCCGCCGCGCGGCGGCTCAAGTGCAAAGTCGTTCACTCCGAGGATCTGAACGACGGTCAGGACTATCTCGGCGTGCGCGTCAGCAATCCATTTCGCGGACTTTGACCGGCGATGAAAATCGCTCTCATCTCCCCGAAAGGCCCGCTCTACCGGCATCGCGGCGGGATCTGGAAAAAGTCGCTGCGCTATCAGCCGCTCACGCTCACGACGCTCGCGGCGCTCGTGCCCGCGGATGTCCCTGTCGAGTTGCAGCTGATGGACGAAGGGATCGCCGATGTGCCGCTCGACTTGGAGGCGGACTTGGTCGGCCTCACTGTCATCACGGGCACCGCGCGGCGCGCTTACGAATTGGCGGATCACTTCCGCGCGCGTGGCATCGCGGTGGTGCTGGGCGGGCCGCACGTCACGCTGATTCCCGAGGACGCCGAGCCGCACGCGGACGCTGTCGTCATCGGCTACGCGGAGGATACGTGGCCGCAGTTGCTCCGCGACTTCGCTGCCGGCGAAATGCGAAAGCGCTATCAGCAGGCACCGGGTCTGGAGATCGGTGGGCGTCCGTTTCCGCGCCGCGATTTGCTGCCGGCGCGGCACTTCCTGACCAACAATGTTTTCGAGGCGACGCGCGGCTGCGTGCATAGCTGCGATTTCTGCGTGGTGCCGACGGCGTGGGGGCGGAAGCCGTTTCAAAAACCCGTCGGCGAAGTCGTCGCCGACATCCGCCAGCACGGCGCGCGGAAGCTGATCTTTGTGGACTTGAATCTCATCGCGCATCGCGGCTACGCGCTGGAGCTTTTCACCGCGCTCATCCCGCTCCGCGTGCAGTGGTATGGCCTCTCGACAACGCTGCTCGCGGACGACCCCGAACTGCTGGAACTCTGCGGGCGAAGCGGCTGCAAGGGCCTGCTCATGGGCCTCGAATCCATCTCGGAGACAAACCTCCGCGCGAATCACAAGGGCTTCAATTCGCCCGCCGGCTACGCGGGTGTGGTCGAGCGGTTGCACGCGCACGGCATCGCGTTGCAGGGCTGTTTCGTCTTCGGCCTGGATGACGACAAGCCGGACGTGTTCATGAAGACCGCCGAGTTTGCCGTGGAGGCCGGGATCGACCTGCCGCGCTTCGCCGTGGTGACGCCGTTTCCCAACACGCCGCTCTACAAACGCCTCGACGCCGAGGGCCGCATCCTCACCAAAGACTGGGAGCTTTACGACGCGCAGCACGTCGTCTTTCAGCCGCGTCACATGAGCGTGCAGGAGTTGCAAACCGGAATCGAGACCGCGTGGAAACACGCCTACAGTTTTCGCTCCATCGTCCGCCGGCTCCGACGCTCGCCCGCGCCTTGGCCGGTGCGCATCGGCACAAATCTCGGCTACCGATTTTACGCGCACAATCTCAGCCGCTTTTACAACTGCGACTGGATCATCGGTCGCGCTCCCTCGCCGAGCCCCAAAGGGGCAACACAACAAAGCCCAGGGCTAGCGACGAAGGAGCGCAGCCCTGGGTTGGTCGCGGTGAACGGGGAGCCCTGAAAGGGCGGGACAAACCCACGCGACAAAACACAACGCAAGATGCCTCAATCTCTGGCCCAAATTTACGTCCACCTTGTCTTCTCGACCAAAGGCCGCGCGGGACTGATTCCGGCGGCGCTTCAGCCGCGCTTGCACGCTTATCTCGCCGGAGCGTTCAACGCGATGGCTTGCCCGGCGGTGCAGGTCGGCGGGATGCCCGATCACGTCCACGTCCTGTTTCGTCTCGCACGCACGACCACCATTTCCGACACGGTGAAGAACGCGAAGGTCGAATCCACCAAATGGATGAAGGCCGACGGCGCGGTCGGTGATTTTGCGTGGCAGGCGGGATACGGTGCGTTTTCCGTGAGTGCTTCCCATGTGCAGGACGTCACGCGCTACATCCAGAATCAGGCGGAGCATCATCACGCGCGGACCTTTCAAGAGGAGTTCCGGCGATTGCTCGAACTTTACGGAGTCGAATATGACGAGGCGTATGTTTGGGACTGACTCGTTGCGGGCGATGGTGCGTCGGTTGTTCCGCCCTTTCAGGGCTTTCACGTTTTGTGATGCGGACCCAGGGCTGCGCTCGTTCCTCGCATGCCCTGGGCTTTGTTGTTTCGCCCCGTTGGGGCGATTCGGACCATGAAACTCACCATCGTCCATCCATGCATCGGTCGTCGGCGCGGCGAGCGGAATTACGTCCGCACCTGGCAGATGGAGCCGCTGCCTGCCGCGACGCTCGCCGGGCTCACGCCGCGCGAGGTGGAGGTGAAGTTTTACGACGACCGGATGGAGACGATCCCTTTCGACGAAAAGACCGATCTCGTGGCGATGAGCGTGGAGACTTACACGGCCAAGCGCGCCTACCAGATTGCGAGCGAGTATCGGCGGCGCGGCGTGCCGGTGGTCATGGGTGGCTTCCATCCGAGCCTATGTCCCGACGAGGTGGCGCGCTACGCGGATGCGGTCGTGACGGGCGAAGCCGAGGCCGTGTGGCCGCTCGTGCTCGACGATGCGCGGCACGGGCGGTTGGAAAAATTCTACCGCTCCACGGGCCGCACGGATTTGCGCGGATTGCGGCCCGACCGCTCGATCTTCCGGGGCAAGCGCTACCTGCCCATCGGGCTCGTCGAGGCGGGACGCGGCTGCCATTTCAAATGCGACTTCTGCGCGGTGCAGACGGTCTTTTCCCAAAGCCAGACGCGCCGACCCGCAGATGAAATCATCTCGGAAATTGCCGCGATTAAGAAGGGCAAGAAGCTCTTTTTTTTCGTGGACGACAACATCACGTCGAACTTCGCGCAGGCGAAGGAGTTTCTGCGAGAGCTGATCCCGCTCGGCATCCGCTGGGTGGGCCAGGCGAGCATCAATGCGGCGCACGACGACGAGTTCCTCGACCTGCTCGTGCGCAGCGGCTGCCAGGGCGTGCTCATCGGCTTCGAGAGTCTGAATCCGGCGAACCTCGCGGCGATGAACAAGACCTTCAACACGGCCCGCGGCGGCTTTCCAAAGGCGCTCGCCAACCTGCGCCGGCACAAGATTCGCGTCTATGGCACGTTCGTCTTTGGCTACGATCACGACACCGCGGAGAGCTTCGGAAACACCGTGGATTTCGCAGAGGAGCACGCGATGTATATCGCCGCGTTCAACCACCTCACGCCCTTTCCCGGCACGCCGCTCTACCGCCGGCTCGCGGAGGAAGGCCGCCTGCGCTACGAAGCCTGGTGGCTCGACGACCGCTACAGCTACAACCAGATCCCATTCATCCCGCGCGGCATGAGCGGGGAGGAATTGCAGCGCGGATGCCTCGGCGCGCGGCGGCGTTTCTATTCGTGGAAAAGCATCGCGCGCCGCGGACTCGATGCGGTGAATCGCGCGAACGGTTTCATGTGGCGGAATTTTTTCCTCATCAACGCCATGCATCGCGGCGACGTGAGCCTGCGCGACTACTACCCGCTCGGAGACGAATCATGGCAGGGACCGCTGCTGCACGCGAACTGACCACACGCTTCGCCGTCGCCACGCGTGCGGACGATGCGGCGATCCGTCGGCTGCTCCGGGAGAATCCAATGCACGGGGCGGTGAGCGTCGGCTTCGAGCGCGAGCCGGATTACTTCCGCGGTGCCGACATCGCCGGCGGGGAGGATCAAACGATCGTGGCCCACTCCGACTCACGCCTCGTCTGCATGGGCCGCTGCACGCGGCGGGAATGCTGGGTGGACGGTGCGGCGCGGCGCGTGGGCTATCTCGCCGAGCTGCGGCTCGATGCGGCGGCGCGCGGACGCTTCGGGATCTTGCGCGAGGGCTACGAGTTCTTCCACACGCTGCAACGCGACGACCCTGCGGACCTGTATTTCACGAGCATCGCCGCCGACAATGATCGCGCCCGGCGCCTGCTGGAAAATGGAGCGCGCGGGCTGCCGGCGTATGGGTTCCTCGCAGAGCTGGACACGCTGCTCCTCGCCGTCCCGCGTCGTCCGCGAGCGGTGAAACTTCGCTTGGAGTGCGCCACACCGGCGCGGGTTCCCGATTTGCTCCGCGTGCTGAATGAGCGCGGGAGGCGTCACCAGTTCGCGGCGGTGTGGAGGGCGGTAACTTTCCGCTCACTCGAACGGCACGGGCTTCCACTGGAGCGATTTCTCGTCGGCCTCGATGGCGGCGAGATTGTCGCGTGCGGTGCGTTGTGGGATCAGCGCGGTTTCCGACAGACAGTGATTCACGGCTACTCGCGTGCGCTCGCCGTCGCGCGTCCGTTCGTGAATCTTGCGAGCGGCATCCTCGGCACGCCGCGCCTGCCGCGCCCAGGGTCGGTGCTCGCGCACGCATTTCTCTCGCCTCTCGCCTGCGCCGATGGCGCGGATGCGGTGCTGCCGGATTTCATTGAGGCAGTCTTCCCGCTGGCGGCACAGATGGGTGTCGAGTTTCTCACCATGGCTTTGCCTGCGACGGATTCACGCCTGCCCGCGCTGCGGCGGCGCTTTTCCACGCGCACCTGGCGCAGTCGGCTGTATCGCGTGGACTGGCCGGATCGCGACCCGGTCGAGTTTGGCGCGGAAGGCGCGGCGTTTCTTCCCGACGTGGCCTTGCTATGACGGCGACGATGCCATCGCTGATCCACGGCCTCCGACCGCGCGACACCATTTCCCGAACTCAGCGTGACGAGATGTATGCGCTGCTCTCGCAGCATTTCGATGGCGTGACGCGCGGGCAGTTCGAGCGCGATCTCGCGGAAAAGAATTGGGTCGTGGATATCCGGCGCGAGGGCCGCCTGCTGGGCTTCTCGACGCTCCTCGTCTGCGAGGCGCACTTCGATGGCCGCGCGCTCACCGCGATCTATTCCGGCGACACCATCGTGGCACCCGAGGCGTGGGGATCTCCCGCGCTGGCTCGCACCTGGATCGCCGCGGTGAACCATCTGCGCGCAGCATTTCCCTCACGCCCCTGCTTCTGGCTGCTGCTCACGTCCGGCTTTCGCACGTTTCGCTTTCTGCCGGTTTTCTGGCGGGAGTTTTTCCCGCGCCCCGATGTGTCCACGCCGCCGGACGCGCGGCGGCTGCTCGATCATCTCGCCGTCGCCCGCTATGGCGAGAGCTACGATGCGGCGGCGGGGATCGTCCGCTTTCCGCATCCACAAAGGCTGCGCGGGTCGCTCGGCGACGTGCCCGCAGGACGGGCGAACGATGCGCGCGTAGCGTTTTTTCTCGCGCGAAATCCTGGCCACCCGCGCGGCGACGAGCTGGCCTGCCTCACCGAGATCAGCGCGGAGAATCTCACCGCCGCCGGCCGGCGGATGCTGGCGTGAAACCAATCGCCGCGCTTGCAAATGGCGCGTGGCTCACTGCGAGCCTGCCGGCGTGGCTGCGCTTCCGCAGTGCATTGCGGCGGCCCGCGGAGACTCAGCGGCGCATCTTTCACCGCCTGCTCGGCGCCAATTCGGAGAGCGCGTATGGCCGCGCGCACGGCTTCGGGAAAATCCGCAGCTACGCGGAATTCCGGGAGCGCGTCCCGATCGTGGATTACGACGACCTCGAACCGTGGATCGCGCGCATCATGCGGGGCGAGCAGGGCGTGCTGACGCACGCACCGGTCACGCGCCTCATCCCCACGAGCGGCTCCACCGGGGGGCGCAAGCTCATCCCATTCACCGCCGCCTTTCGATACGAGCTGAACGCCGCCATCGGCCCGTGGATGGTGGACCTGTGCCGCGAGCACCCGTCGGTGCCATTCGGTCCGGCATATTGGTCGATCTCGCCCGCGATCCCGACGGGGGTCGATGAAAAGTCTGCGGTTCCGATCGGTTTCGACGACGACAGCGCGTATCTCGGTGGGATCAAGCAGCGGCTCGCCGAGGCGACATTCGCCGTGCCGTCCGCGCTGCGCCAAGTCGCGGACATCGACTGCTCCCGCTACCTCACGCTGCTCTGCCTTCTCCGTGCGCCGGAGCTGCGGCTCGTATCGGTGTGGCATCCCTCCTTTCTCTCACTGCTGCTCGACGCACTGCCGGCGTGGTGGGAGGAATTGCTCGACGATCTCGCCCGCGGCGGCTGCCGGCGTGCAGGCACGCTGCCACAAGGAATCCGCACCGCTCCGCAGCCGCTCCGCGCGAATGAACTGCGCCGCGCAAACCCGGCGAATCCGCAGACGCTCTGGCCGCGCCTGCGCGTGGTGAGCTGCTGGGGCGATGGTCAGGCCTCGTTCGCGGCAGCCGATCTGCAGCGGCGGCTGCCGCACGCGACTCTCCAGGGGAAAGGCCTGCTGGCTACGGAGGCGTTTGTCTCGATCCCATTTGGCGGGCATCATCCGATCGCGGTGACCTCGCACTTCTTCGAGTTCGCCGATGCGAATGGCGAGACCCTGCTTGCTCATGAATTGCGCCCCGGCGAAAGCTACGCGGTCATCGTCTCCACCGCGGGCGGGCTATGGCGTTACCGGCTCGGCGATCTTGTGGAGGCGGACGGCTTCGTTGCCGCGACCCCTTCGCTGCGTTTTCTCGGACGCGGCGCGAGCGTGTCGGATTTGTGCGGCGAAAAGCTCGCGGAGACTTTCGTGACGCGCGCCATCGGGGCTGCGTGCGCGGCGTGCGAATTCGCGCCGCGTTTCGCCATGCTCGCACCGGACGCGGACGCCGCCGGCCGCTGGAGCTACACGCTATTCGTCGAAGGTGCCTTGCCGCCCGAGCTTCCCGCGCGCCTCGACGACGAGCTTCGCAAGAACCCGCACTACGCGCTTTGCCGAGATCTCAGCCAACTCGGCCCGCTGCGCTGTTTCCAAATCGCCCATGATGCCTACCGGACGTTCTGCGCAACCGAAATTTCCAAGGGAAGGCGTCTCGGCGAGATCAAGCCGCAGGCACTTTCACAGCGCATCGATTGGAGAAACCACTTTGCAGCTGATCCCTAAGTCCGCCCGCCGCGAGTAGGCGCGCGTCCGAGAGAGCCTCGGCGTTTTGATTTGCGCGGGCCGCGCGCGCTTCGTTTAGTGGCGCTCCCGCTTATGAAATACCGCACCTATCTCATCTTCGGCGCTCCCGGCAGCGGCAAAGGGACGCAGGGCAAAATCCTCGGCGCGGTGCCGCGCTTCTTTCACTGCGCGTGCGGCGATGTCTTCCGGCAGCTCGATACGCGGACGCCGGTGGGCCAGGCCTTTCTGGAATATTCGAGCCGCGGCGAACTCGTGCCGGATGAGATCACCGTGAAGCTCTGGATGGCGCGCATCGGCGACATGGTCGGCTCGCACATGTTCAAGCCGGACCTCGATTCACTCGTCCTCGACGGCATCCCGCGGAGCGTGAACCAGGCGAAGATCATGCGCGACCTGATCGACGTGAAGCGCGTCTTTCATCTCTCCTGCCCGGATCGCGACGCTCTCGTGACGCGGTTGAAGAAACGGGCGCTGAAGGAAAACCGTTTCGATGACGCGAACGAGGAGACGATCCGGCGGCGACTCGCGACCTACGATGAGGAATCCAAGCCGGTGCTGGAATTCTACGGGAACGAGCTGGTGCGTGACATCGATGCGACACAGCCGCCGGTGAAGGTGCTGGCGGATATTTTGAAATGCGTGCTGGAGGAAAAGTGAGCCCGCACATGCGCTGATGCGGATCGTCTTCATGGGCACGGGTGAGATCGGCGTGCCCACATTTCGATGGCTCCTCGACACGCATGAAGTGATCGCCGCAGTGACGCAGCCGGACAAACCGGTGGGCCGCAGGCAGGAGCTGCACGCGTCCGCGATTAAGCGGCTCGCGATCGAACGTGGCGTGCCGGTCCTCCAGCCGTTGAAGCTGCGCGCCCCCGAGGCGGTCGCGGAGATCGTGGCGCTGAATGCGGACGTGATCGTGGTGATGGCTTACGGGCAGATTCTGCCAAAGGCGTTGCTCGATGCGCCGCGACTCGCGTGCCTGAATCTCCACGCGTCCATTCTCCCGAAGTATCGCGGCGCGGCGCCGATCCAGGCGGCGATCGAGGCGGGCGATCGGGCCAGCGGGATCACGGTGATGTACATGGCCGAGGGGCTCGATACCGGCGACATCCTGCTCATCCGCGAGACGCCGATTCGCCGCCGGGAGACGGGCGGCTCGCTGCACGACCGGCTTGCCTTCGTCGCTGCCGATGCGCTCGCCGAGGCGCTGCCACTCCTCGCCGCAGGGCAGGCGCCACGGATGGGACAGAATGAGACTGATGCGACTTATGCGGCCAAGCTCTCACGTGAGCATGGGGCGATCGACTGGACCGCTTCCCAGGCCGCGATCGACCGCCGCATCCGCGCGATGAATCCGTGGCCTGCCGCCCACACCACGCTGCCCACGCCGCAAGGACCGCGGCAGCTCAAGATTTTCTCCTGCATCCCGCATCGCCGGACGAGCGGCCCGCCCGGCGAAGTGCTGCGCGCGGACGAACGCGGCCTGCTCGTAGGAGCCGGCGCGGGAGCGGTGCTGTTGCGGGTGGTGCAGCTCGAGGGCAAACGACGGATGAGTGCGGGAGAATTTCTCCGCGGCCATCTGGTCGCGCCGGGCGTGGTGCTCTCATAATCGTAATTCTCTTTCTCTCCCCAAGTGCCCCGCGTCCCGACCACCCGCCTTTCGATTAAGATTACCAATCCGCAGCGGCAGCTCGATGCCCACGTCGCCAGTCTGCTCGCATGCCGGCTCTGCCCGAAGATGCACCGGCCACCGGTCTCGGGCGGCGCGGTGCTTTCCAAAGTGCTCGCCATCGGGCAGGCGCCAGGCGTGAAGGAACCGGTGCTCGGGCGGCCCTTCGCGTGGACGGCGGGCAAAACGCTCTTCGGCTGGATCCACCGCGCGTGCGGCATGACCGAGGCGGAATACCGCGCGTCGATTTACATGGCCGCCGTCGGCCGCTGCTTTCCCGGCAAGACCAGCGCCGGCGGCGATCGCGTGCCCGACGCGCAGGAGATCGTGAACTGCGCGCGCTGGCTCGACCGCGAGTTTGAGATTCTCCAGCCAGAACTCGTCATCCCGATCGGCAAGCTGGCAATCCTCCAGTTCGTCGCATTCGACAAGATGACCGATGTCATCGGGAAAAAGATTCGCGCCACCCATCGCGGCCATGAGTTCGATCTCATCGCGCTCCCCCACCCCTCCGGCGCATCCCCGTGGCATCGCATGGAGCCGGGGAAAACGCTGCTCGACCGCGCGCTCCGTCTGATCGTCGGCCACCCGGCGTGGCCGGGGTCAACGGCTGGGATGCCGGTGAGCGCAGGTGCGTCTGAGCAGAAGATTTAACCGCGGATTACGCGGATTTACGCGGATTTTCGGAAAGGATAATCCGCGTTAATCCGCGAAATCCGCGGCAATTATCCGACCTTTCATGACATCCGGTCAGGCCACCGCGCTCTGCCGCCAAGTGTAGTCGAAGATCGCGTCAAACTCGATCCGCTGGAGCTTCGCCATCTCGCCGACGAGTCCCTCCGCGCCGTGCCGGGCCTGCTCGCATTGCCCGGTGAAAAGATACGGGTCCCAGTTTGACTGCCGCGCCATGTCCGGCGACACCTCGCTCGCGGTGCCGTGGAGGGCGTTGAAGAAAGGCAGCGCGCCCGCGCGCCGGAACCAGTAGCGGGCATTTTCGAAATCACCCTCGCGGCGGTGCATCATCCCGTGCCAGTAGGAACCGAGATCGCCGTGCGCCTCCTGGAAGATCGCGTGCGCCGCATCGAGCGCATCGACGGCGTAGAGCAGTCCGCCTCGCACCAGCGTGAAAACCGCGGCGGCGCCGATCGCCTTTCCCCCCGTGAGCATCGCGTCGTCGGCTTCGCGGATCTTCCGCGCCAGGTCCCAGTCGAGCGATTCGGACGGCGTGAGCTTCTCCAGAAGTTTTTCGGCACGGAAGATCCGGTCGATGAATTCCGAGTAGTTCTTCATGGCCGCAGGTTTGCGCCGGGGGCGGAAGGCCTCAAGAAATATCCCGGTCGATGGCAAGCGCGCTGCTCTGCCTGAGGGTTGCCATGAAAACGATCGTCATCCATCCGGAGATCATCGCGTACCACAACTCGTCGTTCCGCGATCCCAAGCAACCTCTGAACAAGGCGCTCGTCGCCTGCGCCATCTTGCTCCCGATGGTGGCTCTCGGCGGCTGGCTGGCCGGGCGTTCCACCCTCCCAGCACCGCCGACGACTCCCGCAGTCGCTCCCGTGGCGCAAGTTTCCCTCCCCGCTCCCGCGGCACCGGCACCCGTCGTGATTTCTAGCGACGGAGCGGTCGAGCTTCAGGCCGCTGTGGATCAAGGCCTCATCAAGGCTGCGCTGACCGGCAACGGCCGCGAGCACCTCACCGCGGAACTTTCCAATCCGGGCGCCAGCCCGCTCACTGTGAAAGTCTCGTTCGGGCAGATCTTCGAATGCGGTCGCAGCATCGTCATCGCCGCCCGCTCAGCGCAGGTCGAAGTCCCCGCCGGAAAATGCGCCACGCTCACCGTCCAGACCGCCGCCACGCGCTCGGCCAATCGGGTCGCGCCGGGGACCTACCGGCTTTCGGCCCGGACCGCTCCGAAGATCGACCTGCTGCTCACCCATGCACAGGATCATCCCGAAATCTCCCCGACCGTGCTTCAGACGGCGGTCCTCGCCCTGACGGAAAATCTGCCGCTCAGCTACCTCTGCAAATTCACCCCGGCGGGCGCCGACCTGCCCGGCCGCCTGGATACCACCGCCTTCCGCGTCGAGACGCCCGACCTCCTCGCCGCCCTCAGCACGCTGCGCGAAATCGGTGTCCGCGACCGCGACCTCGCCCTGACCATCGACCCGCAACTCCGGATCGAAGCCATGATCGACCCCACCTGCCGCGCCGCGGCGATGCGCTACTACAGAATCACCAGCGGCGCCGAATGGAACTACTGGAAGAACGAATTGCTCGAGGGCGACCCCGGCACCCGCCATTACGCGCTCTTCGGCATCGCCCGCTTTTATCCCGAGATCGCGCTCGACATGCTGCCCAAGTGGGCGCGGGAAAAACGGACCACCGCGATCTTCCGCCTCACCGCCGTGCAGGCCCTCGCCGACACGCAGCGCCCCGAGGCCATCCCCGTTCTCCAGAAGCTGGTGAATGAACTCGGTCGCAACACCGAGCTCGGCCGCGCCGCGGTGGACGCGGCGCAGATCCTGAATCTGCGTCTGGAAAAAATCGCCGGGGGGCTGCCTGCCGTGGCCTTCCGCGGCGACCTGGCCAAAGGGACGTTTTAGAGCGCGTCCCGCAGGCGGGCGTGGGAGCGCAGGGCGACCCGGCCGCTGTGCTGCTTGCAGCACTTCCGACATCCGAAGCCGGCTCACCGCGAAGCTTGGACACGCTGCCGATTTGGCACGAATTGCCCGGCAAAACTTCCGTTTTACAGCGGGGGGGGTTTCCCCCATATTCCGCGCCCCATGCTTCCCATCGTCATCAACTTCTTCCTGGCGATCAATATCATCGTCTCGCTGCTGATCATCCTGCTCGTGCTCATGCAGCGGCCGAAGAATGAGGGTTTGGGCGCGGCTTTCGGGGGCGGCATGACGGAGAATCTCTTCGGCGCCCAGACGTCGAACGTCCTGCAAACGATCACGCGCTGGCTCGGCGGGATCTTCTTTGCGCTCACGCTTCTGCTTTCGTGGCTCTATGTGAAGAAGGACATCAGCCGCAGCACGCTCCAGCAGCGGCTGAGCGCGCCGACGGTGATTCCCGCCACGCCGGCTCCCGTCATCCCGAAGGATGTCCCGACCACGCTCCCCGGAGCGGCGTCGGCACCGGTGAAGCCGGACGAAGCCCCGACAACTCAGGAACTGGAAAAGATGCTGAAGGACGCGGTGAAACCCGCACCCGCGCCGGCCGGAAGCGCGACGCCCACGCCCCTGCCCGTGGCTCCCGAAGCACCGAAACCCGCCGAAACTCCGAAATCTGAAGCGCCCGTGCCAGCTCCTACACCAGCCGCACCCATGCCCGCACCGGTCCCCGCGCCTGCCCCCGCCCCGGAAGCCGCGAAGCCTTCACCTCAGCCCGAAGCCGCCAAACCAGCTCCTGCACCCGAGGCGGTAAGACCGGAAAGCGCTCCCGCTCCGGCGCCCGAAAAGGTGCCCGAAAAGGCGCCCGAGCCCGCGAAGGAATAAGCGCAGGCAACCCGGCGGCACGCACGCCGGAATCTTGATCGGGCTTGTCGCCCGACCGGCCAGCGGCGACGGTGGAAAAATCGAATGGCCGCAGAAACCTCGCCCACGCACGACCCGTACGCGGCGTTTCGCGTGCCGGCCTATCGGAACTACGCGATCGGCGGATTCATCTCGGTCATCGGGCGGCAAATGCTCGCGATGTCCGTGGGACTCGAAGTGTATCGGCGGACGCACTCGGCGACGGCGCTCGGGCTGGTCGGCCTGATGGGCGCATTGCCGGTCATTTTCCTCTCCCTCCCGGCGGGCCAGATCGCGGACCGGCTGAATCGGAAATGGATCATCGTCGCCACCCAGGCGTTGCTTTTCCTGACCTCGCTCGGCCTCGCGCTCCTCGCGTGGGAAGGAACGACGGTGCCAAATCTCGGAGCGCTGGCGTGGGTGGATCGCGTGCTGACCTGGATCGCGGCGGCATTCGGCGAGCGGGCCGGGGTCCGCTTCGGGCCGGAAGTGGCGGTCATCTATCTGCTCCTGCTGGTCAACGGCGTGGCGCGCGCGTTTGGCTGGGCAGCGCGCAGCCCCTTTGTGGCCAACGTGGTGCCGCGCGAGTCGCTGGCCAACGCGGCGATCTGGAACAGCAGCACCTTCGAGATCGGGACGATCGCCGGACCCGCGATCGGCGGAATGCTCGTCGCGCTCTTCGGGTTTTCGACCGTCTATCTCGTCGATGCCGTTTGCAGCCTGATCTTCATTGGCTTCGTCCTGCCGATCCGCGCTCCGCAGCGGCCCAGTTCCGAGCACGAGCATCCGCTGCGCGATCTCTTTTCCGGGATTCGCTTCGTCTGGCAGTCCAAGCCGATCCTCGCGACGATCACGCTCGATCTTTTCGCCGTCCTCCTCGGTGGCGCGACGGCACTCCTGCCGATCTTTGCCGACCAGATCCTGCACGTCGGCGCGTTCGGGCTCGGCTGGCTGCGAGCAGCGCCGTCCTTCGGCGCGGTGATGATGGCCTTGACGCTCGCCCATCTGCCACCGATGCGCCGCGCGGGCATCACGATGCTCTGCGCGGTTGCCGGCTTTGGCGCGGCGACCGTGGTGTTCGGGCTGTCGCATAATTTCTGGCTTTCGATCGCCGCACTCATCGTGACGGGCGCGTGCGACAACATCAGCGTGGTGGTCCGGCACACGCTCGTGCAATTGCTCACGCCCGATCCGATGCGGGGGCGAGTCTCGGCGGTGAACAATGTCTTCATCGGCTCCTCAAACGAACTCGGCGCCTTCGAGTCCGGTGTCACCGCCGCGCTTTTCGGACCGATCGTCTCGGTCGTCGCGGGTGGCATCGGCACGGTCCTGGTGGTCCTCGGCGTGGCGCGGATCTGGCCCGAGGTCCGGCGCATCGGCCGCCTCCAGCCGGTGGAGGAGATGGATCGAGAGACGGCGTAGTCCACGAGGTCTCGAAATCCAAGGAGCGGCGAAAAAGAAACCGCGGATTACGCGGATTAACCGGATTACGCGGATTCTCTGAAAACCAAATCCGCGTAATCCGCGGTCAATTTCGATCTCTGCGCGACACTCATTGCCTGCTTTTCGGAATATTCCGAAGTGCATCGCCCGCGCGGAAGGTTTTGATTGCCGGAGTCCATTGCGGTAATGAATTCCTCCGCCATGCCGAATGCCCCCGCCATTCCCGCCTCTCCGTGGCGCGCCCGTTGGAATGCTTTCCGTAATCCGCTCGATCACGAAAAGGTGGAGGTGCTCGCTCGCCGCTGGGCGGAGCTGCCCGCGGAATTGAAGACGCCGAATCAAATCTCCGGGCGGCACCTTACCCATTGCGGCTTCACGCTCGGAGCCAGCTATTGCTCGTTCCACTGCACGCACTGCTATCTGCCGAAAAATGCCAACGACGTCCCGATCCCGTCGCTCGCGGAGATGAAGGAATTGATCGCCGCGAACCGGCGCTTCCAGGGCCCGGGCGGCGGATTGCAGATCACCGGGGGCGATGTGGCCGATGCGTATTGGCGCGCGGGGCGGCAGGATGAATTGGTCGAAGTCATCCGCTGCGCCTACGCCGCGGGGCTCGTGCCGATGCTCATGACTCACGGGCAGACGCTGATCGAGCATCCGGAATTTCTCGAACGGCTAATCGTGGAAGGCGGCCTGCGGCAGGTCTCGGTGCACATCGACATGACGCAGGCCGGTCGGCACGGGTTCCCCATCAACCGCGTCCGCTGCGAGGCCGATCTTCATCCGGTGCGCGAAGCCTTCACCACTCTCGCCAAAAGCTTGCGCGACAAGACCGGCCTCCCGCTCGAACTGGCGCTCAGCTTCACCGTCACGCGCAAAAACATCGACGATGTCCCCGAGGTCATTCGCTGGTACCTCGCCGATCCCGAGCGCACGCGCATCTGGCGGATGCTCAGCTTCCAGCCCGAGGCCGACACGGGGCGCACGATCTTCTCGCAGCAGCCGATCACTCCGGCGCTGGTCTGGGAGAAGATCCAGGCGGGGCTCAATCTCAACGTGCGCCGCGATGCCAGCATCTTCGGGCATCCCGATTGCAATTCGTGGTCGTCCATCCTCGTCTCCGATCGCACCGGGGAATATTGCCCGCTGCTGCCCGATCACCCGAAATGGGATCGCGTCTTCGGGCAGGTGCTCGCACGCATCGGCGGGCTTTCGCTGGTCACCGACGATGCCCGCACCGCGCCCTTCCGGCTGCTCGGCGTGCTCGCGCAAAATCCAGTTCTTACCCTGCGCCTGCTCGGTCATCTCGCCCGCCACGTCTGCTCCGGCCAGCTTCCAGTGGGCCTGCTCCGCGATCTGCTCACCGGCCGCGTCCATACCATCGGAGTCGGCATGCACAATTTTATGTCGGCCTGCGAAGTCGCGCGCGCCAGCACGGATCCGGTGATCAAAGCCCGCCTTGATTCGTGCGTCTTCAAAGGCGCGGTGAAGGAGGCAGGTGAATGGGTCGCCGTGCCGATGTGCAAGATGAACGAAGCAAAGTGGAGCGAGGTGTACGCGGAGCGGCTGGCCAAGGCTGAGCCGCTCCCGCCACTCGCGGCCACGCGGATTTAATGCACATCCTCCCCGCCGCGCTCACCTTCCTCTGCCTCCTCGCAGCAGCCGCACGCGCCCCCGCCAGGCCGCCGAACGTCGTCTTCATTCTCACCGATAATCAAGGCGCATGGACGCTCGGATGTTACGGGAATCCGGACATCCGCACGCCGCACATCGACCGGCTCGCGGCGGAAGGCGTGCGCTTCACTCGCGCGCTGAGCAGCAATCCCGTCTGCTCGCCGACCCGCGCGACCTTTCTCACCGGCCTGATCCCATCGCAGCACGGCGTGCATTCGTTTCTCGATCCGAAGTTCATGATGGGGCCGCAGGCGTTCAACACGCTCGATGAATTCACCTCGCTCGGGGAGGTGCTGCGCGATGCCGGTTACGTCTGCGGCCTGAGCGGAAAGTGGCATCTCGGCGCGAATCTCACCCCGTCGGAAGGCTTCTCGTTTTGGGTGACCAAACCCGACGGCTCGACGCGCGAGTTCTACGATCAGGAGGTCATCGATGATGGGAAAGTGCGGCGCGAAGAGGGCTACACGACAGAGCTGTGGACGCGGCGCGGCGTGCAGTTCATCGAGCAAAACCGAGACCGCCCATTCTTCCTCTACCTCGCTTACAACGGCCCCTACTCGCTCGGAAAGCTGATGCTCAATCCGGCGCGAAATCGCCATGCGGATTACTACGCGGACAAGCTCTTTCCCAGCTTTCCACGCGACGCGATGCATCCGTGGCAGTTCCACAACAAGGAGTTTCACAACAGCCTCACCGCGATGCGCCGCGAAGCCGCGGAGACGAGCGGCGTGGACGATGGCGTGGGGGAAATCATGGCGACGTTGCAGCGGCTCGGGCTCGATGAAAACACGCTCGTCGTTTACTCCGCGGATCAGGGCTGGATGGGCGGACAGAACGGGATGTGGGGCATGGGCGATCACTTCAGGCCGATCGGCGCGCACGAGTTGATGATGCAGATCCCGCTCATCTTCCGGCAGCCCGGTCGCATTCCGCCGGGCCAGACCTCGGATCACATCGTGAGCAATTACGACTTCCTACCCACCGTGCTCAGCCATCTCGGACTCAGCGAAAAAATGCCACAGAAGCCGAAGTCGCCGGGACGCGATTTCTCCGCGATCCTGCGCGGCGAGGAGATCGCGTGGGACGACGTGATGTTTTACGAAATGGAAACGTGTCGCGCGATCCGCACCGATCGATGGAAGTACGTGGCCCGCCATCCGGACGGTCCCAACGAGCTTTACGACATGCAGGCCGATCCGCGGGAACGCTTCAATCTCTACGGCCAGCCCGGCACCGAGCCGCTGCGCGCGGATCTCGCGATGCGGCTCGAGACGTTCTACACCCGCTACGCCGATCCGCATTACGACCTCTGGAAGCGCGGCCGCTCAAAGGCGAAGCGTCTGTCGGACTAAGAGGGCGTCTAAAAAGGCGTCTGCGTGCACTTTTCCTTCCTTGTCTTGCTCTCGTTCGCCTCGGGAAAGCAAGAGCAGGAGCAAGACAAAGAGGAAGATTCAAACGACCCCGCCGACTTTTAGACACCCCCGGAAAAAAGCGCCAGCCTCCTGGCCTCATCGGTTCGCTTCAACCCTCTGGCGCAGACAAAACCAGCCAGCAAATCGAACATACAAGGATCCCTCACTATTCCTTTAACGTTGGTTCTTACCCGTCCGCGCACTCCGAGAGTTCACCGAGGGATTGCTCGAAGGCGTGCTGCTTCTCGCGCTCGGCGGCGTAGAGCTTCACGTATTTCGCGCGGGGGCGGACGGCGCGGCCGAGCGTACCGTTGGTCGTGGTGAAGCCGAGTTTTTCCAATGCAAACACCGCGGCGCCGCGCAGGGAGGCTTCCATTTCGTCGTTGGGATAAATGGTGTGGCCGAGCACGTCGGCGAGCCGCTGGAGCGAGGCGGGCGAGCGCTGGATGCCCCCGCTGACGATGAATTTCGGCACGGTCTTCTGATCGGCGATGACGAGTTCCGCGATGCGCGCGAGCCGGTGATACGTCGCCTCGGTGATCGCCTGCAGCAGATCGATCGCCGTGGTGTGCTGGCTGATGCCGTGGACCGCGCCGGTGACATTCTCCGCCCACGTCGGAGCGCGATCCGCGGTCCAGGAGGGGAAGACGACGAGGCCGTGCTCGGGACCGGGGCGCTTCGCGAGTTCGGCTTCGATGCTGGCTTCGTCGCGCAGCCTCAGCTCCCGCAGGCACCAGGTGCGGAGGTTGCCCGCATTGCTCACCGCGCCCCCGGTCAGCCAGCGCTGGGCGTCCACGCGGTAACAGAATAGCCCGAACGGCGCGTGCGCATCCTTCCCTTCCTCGACCACCCGCAGCGCGCCGCTCGTGCCGACATTGATCGCCGCCACGCCGGGCCGCGTCGCGCCGGAGCCGAGATTGCTCGCCGCGCCATCGCCGATGCCGGGAAACCACGGCACGCCCTTGAGTTCCGGATATAGGGCCGCGAGCCGGCCCGCGACCGGCGTGGGTTCATCGCTCACGTGGCCGAGATGCGCCGCGTCCACCTCGCAGTATTTCAAAAGATCCACGTCCCATGTGAGCTTGGTGGGATTGAAAAGCCCGGTGCCGGTGGCCATGCCATACGCGCAATTCGCCTCGCCGATGAGCGTGACCTGGAGCCACTCGGCGGGCGACATCCAGTGTTTCACCGCGGTGAACTTCCGGTGATGCACGCGCTCGAGCCAGCGCAGTTTCGCGGGCCAAAACGAAGCGCGCAGCATGCAACCGGTGCGCGCGTGCATCTTCCGCTCGTCGAAACGCTGCCGCAATTTCGTCGATTCCTCCCGAGCGCGCGCATCGGCCCAGGTGATGATCGGAGTGATGGAGACGCCCTTCGTTTCGCAGCCGACGAGGCTGTGCCAGAACGAAGAAACGCCGATGCCAGAGATCGGGCGCGCGCGCAGCACCGGATCGAGCCGGTGCGCGTTCATCGTCAGGTCGAGGCAGTGCATGACCGCGCGCAGCAGCACCCCGGGGTCGATCTCCGCCGCGCCATCGCGCGAAGTCATCAGCTCGCAGGCCTCCTGTGCAGTGGTGCCGGGAACGCGCCTGCCTTCGACATCGAAGAGCGCCGTCCGCGCCGATGAGGTGCCGAGATCGAGAGCGAGAACGAGTTGGGCATCCATCGCGATCTCGAGTGAACAGCATTCCCGGGAGCGGAACGAGGAAATTGTCATAAAGGCGCGCGGCTGAGAAATTTTTGAAGACAAGGCCGAGACCTTTTGCCCATGATGCGCGCCCCTTTCGAGCGCGCCTGTGCCGCGCACGACACGATCCTCGAGTCCTCCAAATATGAAAATTGAACTGAAACAGAATTGTAAATATGCCCTCGTCGTCCCCACCAGCATGGGGCTGCGCCTGACCCCGCCAGACGGCGCACCCGTCCACGCCGCCGGTACTTTCATCGCGCAAGTCACGAGCGCCGAGACGAACGTCGCCAGCATTTCTTCCTACCTGGGCCTGCCCGTGAAAGTGCTGACCACGTTTGTGAAGGGCAGCCCGGTCGCGCAGATGATCAAGGACAACCTCCGCGCGCGGAACATGGATTACGAGGGCGCGGAAGTGGCGCAGGGCGGGCCGTGGGGCTATCGCCATCAGTTTAACATCGCCGACAGCGGCTACGGTTCCCGTGGCCCGCGCGTGTGGAACGACCGCGCCGGCGAAGTTGGCCGCACCTTGAACGTCAAGGACTTCGACCTCGACCGCATCTTCGGCCAGGAAGGCGTGCAGATTCTTCACCTCTCCGGCCTCATCGCCGCGCTCTCGCCCGAGACCAGCCAGTTCTGCCTCGAACTCGCGCGCGCCGCGAAGAAGCACGGCACGAAGATCGGCTTCGACCTGAATTATCGCGCCACGTTCTGGAAAGGACGCGAGAAGGAACTCAGCGCCATCTTCGCCGAAATCGCCGGCGTCTCGGACATCCTTGTGGGAAACGAGGAGGACTTTCAACTCTGTCTCGGCGTGCAAGGCCCCGAAGCTGGCGGCAAGGACATCAAGACGCAGATCGAAGGCTTCAAGGAAATGATCAACCGCGTGAAGAAGGCCTATCCGCACGCGCAGGTTTACGCCACCACACTGCGTGAAGTGGAAAACGCAAACCACCACGAGTGGGGCGCCATTATGGCGGCGGGCGACCAGTGGCATGTGGTCGAGCCGCGCCCCATCGGTGTGCTCGACCGCATCGGCGGTGGCGACGGTTTTGTGGGCGGCCTGATTTACGGCATCTTGAAATGCTGGGAGCCTGAGAAGTGGATTCAGTTCGGCTGGGCCACCGGCGCGCTCGCGACCACGATGCTCACCGACTACGCACGCCCCGCGGACGAGGACCAAGTCTGGAGCATCTGGAAAGGCAACGCCCGCGTGCAGCGCTAAGCCGGACCTCGCACAGCAAATTCACCAAAAGGGCGCGGAGAAATCCGCGCCCTTTTTGTTGCCCAGAGAAGGCGGGACTATGGGTGCCGAGGTGGGGAAGTCGTCGGGGGAAATCGACAACGACACAAAAAAAGGGCGCGGATTGCTCCGCGCCCTTTTCGTGAATCGTGATGAGCCGTCGGTTACACCGTGTAGGTGCTCGACGAGGTGGTGCCGCCGCGGCCAGTCCAGTTCGTGTGGAAGAAGTCGCCTCGGGGTTTGTCCACGCGCTCGTAGGTGTGGGCGCCGAAGTAGTCGCGCTGGGCTTGCAGCAGATTCGCGGGCAGGTTTGCCGTGCGGTAGCCGTCGAAGAAAGCGAGCGCGGTGCTGAAGGCGGGGACCGGGATGCCTTTCTTTGCTGCCGTCGCGACCACGGCGCGCCAGCCTTTCTGACAGCGTTTGATTTCGCCGCGGAAATAATCGTCGAGCAGCAGGTTGGTCAGCTTCGGATTTTTGTCGAAGGCGTCCTTGATCTTGCCGAGGAGCACGCTGCGGATGATGCAGCCGCCGCGCCACATCAGGGCGATGCCGCCGTTGTTCAGGTTCCACTTGTACTCCGCAGCCGCCGCGCGCATGAGCATGTAGCCCTGCGCGTAGCTGATGATCTTCGAGGCGTAGAGCGCGTCTTTGATCTGCCCCACGATGGTCGCGCGGTCGCCGCTGATCTTCGCACGCGGCCCCTTGAGTTTCTTCGCGGCTTTCACGCGCTCTTCTTTCATCGAGGAAACGCAGCGCGAATACACGGCCTCGGCCATGAGCGTGATCGGGATGCCGAGTTCGGCGGAATTGATCACTGTCCACTTGCCGGTGCCTTTCTGCCCGGCAGTGTCGAGGATCTTGTCCACGAGCGGCGAGCCGTCCTCGTCTTTCTTGGCGAGAATGTCGCGGGTGATCTCGATGAGATAGGAATCGAGTTCGGCCTTGTTCCAGTCGCTGAAGACCGCGCTCATTTCATCCGCCGACATGCCGAGACCATCGCGCATGAGCTGGTAGGCTTCGCAGATGAGCTGCATGTCGCCGTACTCGATGCCGTTGTGGACCATCTTCACGTAGTGCCCCGCGCCACCTTCGCCGACCCAGTCGCAGCACGGCACGTTGTCGCCGACCTTGGCGGAGATGCCCTGGAAAATGTCCTTCACATGCGGCCACGCCGCGGGCGAACCGCCGGGCATGATGCTCGGCCCCTTGCGCGCACCTTCTTCACCGCCGGAGACGCCGGTGCCGATGTAGAGCATGCCTTTGGACTCGAGATACTTCACGCGGCGCGCCGTGTCGTCGTAGAGCGAATTGCCCCCGTCGATGATGATGTCGCCCTCTTCGAGGAATGGCAGGACCTGTTCGATGAATTCGTCCACCGGCTTGCCCGCCTTCACCATCAGCATTACGCGGCGCGGACGCTTGAGCAGCTTCGCCATCTCCTCGATGGAGTGGGCGCCGATGACCTTCGATCCCTTGGCTTCGTTGGCGAGGAATTCGTCCACCTTCGAGGTGGTGCGGTTGTAAGCGACGACGGTGAACCCGTGGTCGTTCATGTTCATGATGAGGTTCTGGCCCATGACGGCCAGCCCGATGAGGGCGATGTCTGCGGTAGGTTCCATGATGGTGATTTCGGTTAGTAAAAGGGACGCGGAGGATACAAGAGCACTCCGCTCGCGCGAGGAATTTCTGCCCGGCGCAGATGGCGTCTCCGGCGCCGGCGAAGAAACCAATCCTGGAGGGACACGCTCCGTCGTCTCCCTGATCAAGGGGGGGCGGCGGCGGAAGTCAGGGACACGACGGAGCGTGTCCCTCCAGGACCTTTTGCCCCATTGCTCTCGATGCAGCCGGCTTACGGCGCGACAGTCACGATGACCCGGAAGAACCGCGCCTCCTTGCCATCCACCAGGAGCGCATACGGCACGCTCACGATCTGCGCGGTGCCGTTCTCGGCCAGCACGGCCGGGGTCGCATCGCTTGCGGCCCAAGTCGTGAAATCCGCGGTGAACTCCACGATGTAGCTGAGCCCGGCGGCCGCGAAATCGCTGCGGCGCACGAAGATCGCGCGCATGTCGCTTCCCTCCGACATCGCCCGCGGCTGGCCAGTGGCGAGGATCGTTCCGCTTCCGGCGAATGTGCCGGAGTATTGCAGCGCTGATGTCCCTGAGCTCGCGTTGTTCGGATCGGTGAAGAATCCGAGCTCGACGACGTTCGGAAGGCCGTCGCCATCGGGGTCGGCGAGCGCGGCGGCGGAGCCGATGTTACCGGCGCTGCCGAAGTTATTCCAGCGCCACAGCTCGGCTGCGGTCAGCGGCGTCACGGTCACGGTGAAGGTCGCGGTGCCCGCATTGCCGGCGGCATCGGTGGCAGTCACGTTCACCGAGGTGAGGCCGGGGATAAAGTTCGTGCCGCTGGCTTTCGAGTAGGTCATCGCCGGGCTGACGGTCACGTTATCGGTCGCGGTTGCGGCGCTATAATTCACCACAACTCCCGTGGGGCTGGTGGCGTGGACTGTCCCGCTCGCCGGCGGCGTCACCGAGGGCGCGGTCGTATCGACGATCACGCTGGCTGCGGCGGAAGCCGCGCTCGTATTCCCGGCCGCATCGGTCGCCTTCACCGTGAGGCTGTGCGTTCCCGCGCTCAGCGTCTGCGCGATCGTGTAGCTCCCGCCCGTCGCCGTCGCGGTGTTGCCCGCGGTGGCGCCGTCAAAGAGCTGCACCGTCGTCCCCGCCTCGGCGGTGCCGGTGAAGGTCAGCGCGGTGTTACTGGTGATGCCGTCGCTGTTCGAGCTGCCGCTATCCGAAGCCGCCGCGAGCAACGGCGCGCCCGGCGTCACGGGCGGCACATTGTCGAAAAGCACGGAGTTGTCCGTGCTGGTCGAAGCGAGATTGCCGACCCCGCCCAAGCTCTGGGCCCGGCCGGCATTGATTGCCGCGATCACCGTGCCGCCGGTCGTCATGCCGCTGACGCCGACCCGGTAAGTCGTGCCGTCGTTCGGCACGATCTCGGTCACGGTGCGACTGGTCGCGCCCGCCGTGCCGCTCAAGGTCACATCGCTGAGATCAAAACCGCTCACCGCTTCGCTGAAGATGGCGGTGAAGTTGATGGGGCTCGTGGCGGCGGGGTCCGCCTGGGTGGCGGCCTGATCGATGGTCACGGTGAGCGCATCGTCGTTGGTGATGGTGCTCGAGGCGCTCGCCCCGCTCAGGATATAGCCGCCGGTCGGGTTCGCGAGGGTGACAATGAATGCTTCATCGAACTCGGCGAGCGCATCCTTGTTCACGTTGATGCTGATGGGCACCGTGGCCGCTCCGGCGGCAAAGGTGGCCAGGCCGCTCGGCAGCGTCGCGTTGGCGAAGTCCGCGGCATTCGCCGGATTGGCGCCGGAACCGGCCACCGCGTACTCCACAGTGGTCGCCGTGCTCGTGTCACCGGTGCGCGAGAGCGTGAACGCAAAGGTCGTGTTGCCGCCGCCGGTGCCTTCGCTGGCGCTTGCCGGATCCGCGACGATGGCGATGGATTTCTGCAATTCGTAAGCGCCGATGTCCACCGTGCCGAAGGCTCGGTCGAAGCCCGCGCCGCGCTGGTCGAAGGCCAGCGTGTTGCCGAGTTGGTCCCTGGCGAGCGTGGCATTTCCCGCGTCGATGGCCGGGCTGCCGAAAAGCGGCGCACGGGTCTGCGTCGGACCTCCATTGCTCGCCAGCGCTGCGAGTTGCGGATTGTCGATGCCGATCTTGTTGCCGTTGGTGCCGTTCGTAAGTCCCCCGGCGGTCGTGCCGATGAGGTTGTTCGCGCTGGCCGCGAGCACGATCCCGCTGATGTTGGAAGCCGTGCCCGCTGCGGTATTGCCGGAGACGATGGTGTTGTTCAGCGTCACAGCGAACGCAGGACCGGCCTGCAGCAGAAGTGCGCTCATTCCCGCGGTCGACCCGGTGTTGTTCGTCACCGTGCAGTTCGTCAAAGTCGCGGTGGCGGTGCCTCCTGCACTGCCTTGGAAGGTCATCGCCGAACCGACGCTGCCGGTCACGCTGTTGCCACTGATGGTGCTGTTGATCAGCGTCAGCGAGGCACTGGTGCTGCCAGCATTCAGGCGCAGCGACTCCCCGCCGGAACCACTGTTGCCACTGAACGTGCAGTCGCGGATGACCGCCGTGGTGTTCTGCATGTAAATGCCTGACACATTGTTCACCACGTTCCCGGAGAAGGTCGTTCGATTGAGCGTCAGGGAACCCGACTGGACTGAAAGCGGCGCGGTGCCCGAGCCTGCGGTCGGTGTATTGCCGGTGAAGCGGCAGTCGTTGAAGGTGAGAGCGGTGCCACTGGCAAAGACTGCGACGCCGAAGCCACCGCTGGCATTCCCTTTGGTGAGGGTCAGACCGGAGATGACGCACGTGCCGTTGCCCAAAGAGAGAACGCGCGAGACGTTGTTGCCGCTCAGGGAAAGCAGCGAGGCGCCGGGGCCGACGATGTTCACGCTGGTGCCGCTGGTGGGCGCCAGTTGGCCGGATGTCAGCGTGATCGTCCGCGCCGTGCCGTCGGCGAAATTGATCGTCCCCGCCATACCGTCCGAAAAGGTGATCGTGTCCGTCCCCGCGAGGGCATTCGCGTTCGCCACTGCCTGACGCAGCGAGCCGTCGCCGGCGTCGTTCAGGTTCACCACGACGAACCCATTCTGCGCGATGGTGATGGTCGCGTTGTCCGGGCTGCCCACGGTGTAGCCGGTGTCGGCATCGACAATGAGCTTCACGGTTTCCGCGGGCTCGGCGGCCTGCACGCTTTCCACAAGCGCGGTGAGCGTCACATCCACCGTGATCTGTCCGGCCGGAAAGGTGACCGTGCCGTTCCGAGTCGTGGTGTCGAAGGTCACGTTCCCTCCGCTCAGTGAAAAGTCCGCGGTACTCGCGGTCGTGGCGACGGTGTTGTCGAAGCGGAACTTCGCCACGAGCGCGCTGCTGCTCACCGATCGAGTGAAGCGGTAAATGCCGGTGTCGCTGCCGCCTTCGCTCGCGTTCGCGTCCGTCGCACTGATTGAGATGGCGGGGTTGACCACGGTGCGGCTGAACTGGGCCGCCGCCGTATTGCCATTGCCACCGCCGTCTTGCGCCGCGTTGGCCGCGATATCGGCCGTGACGAGACCTGCGCCGTTCGGGACCAGGCTGAAGCTGTAGCTCGCGCCCGAGCCGGTAAAGTTCGACACCGTGGCGTTCCCCGTGGCGATGTCACCGGCGGTGAAGCCGGTCACGGACTCGCTGAAAGTCACCGTCACCGGGATCGGCAGAGTGGTCGGCGGATCGGTGGCCACGCTGCTCATCACGACCGTCGGTGCGACGGTATCGACCACGTTCACCGTCCGCGTGACGGTGCGGGAGTTCGAGCGGGTGTCGGTCGCCGTGTAGGAGACCGTGTAAGCGCCCGCCACCGCGGTGTTCACCGTGCTCGTCGTGGTGACCGTCCGCGTCCCATCCACCAGGTCCGTCGCCGTCGCGCCCGCGTCGGTGTAGGTGGCCAGCCGCTCGACGGTTGCAGGATTCGCCCCGGCGATGGCAATCGCGGGCGGCGTCGTGTCCTGCACCGTGATGGTGAAGCTGCCCGTCGCCGTGTTGCCGGCCTTGTCTGTCGCGCTGGCATTCACGGTCGCCGTCGCGATGGCAAAGGTGCTCCCGCTCGCCGGCAGGAAGCTGCTCGTATCCACCCCGCTGCCCCCCGCGTCGCTGACGCTCGCAGTGTAGTCCACCGCCTTTCCGCCGGGACCCGTTGCTTCGGCGGTCAGATTAGCGGGCAGGGTGAAAGTGGGCGCGGTCGTGTCAATGGTCACCAAGGTGCCACTGGAGCCGGTTCCGACGTTCCCCGCCGCGTCGCTTGCCTTGGCCGTGATCGTGTGCGCCCCTTGGCCAAGCGCCGTCGTGTTGATCGAGTAATTGCCGCCGGTCGCCGTGCCGGTGCCGCGGACGGTCGTCCCATCCGTGTCGTAGAGCGTGATTGTCGCGCCCACTTCCGCCGTGCCGGTAAAGTTGAGCACCGTGTTCTGGGTGATCCCATCGCTGTTCGAGCTGCCGGTATCGGATGCCCCCGCGAGCGCTGGCGTCGTCGGCGCCGCGGGCGCGGTCCGATCGATGTTCACGCTGCTCCCGTCCGTCGTCGTGGAAGCAGTCGTGCCGTTGTTGTTCGCCAGGTCCTGGTACGCGATGGAAAGTGAAGCCGCGCCCTCCGTCTCGCTCGCCCCGACCGTGATCGCCGCCGTCCAGTTCGTCCCGCCCGTCCCAATCGCCGTCACCGACGCACTGCGCCCGGCCAGGAAAACCGTTGGCGTTTGGAGCGCTTTGCTCGCAGTGAAGCTGAGCGTGATCGTGTCGCCCACTTTCGCCGCCGCCGGGTTCGCGTTGTTGCTCGCTATCGTCACGGCGGTGAGCGTGGGCGGCAGCGCCACAGTGGTGAAGGTCGAGACCGGTGTCGTGTAGGCCGTGCCGGCGCTGTTGCTGGCGAACGCGACGAAAGAATAACCCGTCCCGGACGCCAAGCCAGTGAGGTTCTCGGTGAACACCCCAGTGGTGTTCGACGCATCGTTCACCACGGCCACATTGTTGCCGCCAAGCTGCGGGTTGGGGTTGTCGCTGGTCCGGGCATAAACCACCCCGCGCGCGTTGATCGTCGAGCCCCCGTCACTCGTCACATTCCCTCCGAGCGTCGCGCCGTCGGCGGTGATCGCCGTCTGCGTAGGTGTGGTGATGGTCGTTAGAACGCCGCTCGTGAATTCGTCCGCACCGACATCCGGTGCGGTCGCGTTTCTCGGGTCGCCATCAATGTCCACCTGCACGCCTGCGAGGGGCGTGCCAGCGTTCGAGACGGGGGAGTAACCTGAGGTAATGTGCAGATCGGTCGTGGAGGTGAAGAGCGGATCGGCGGTGAAGGAATGGGTGTTCTGCCCGAACCCAGCTTGCATCCCGGCGAGGTTAAGCCGGTCAGAAGTCAAAAATCCGGGGATGGCCGAAGCAGCATTGAAGGTGTTACTAACGAAATAGTCGTTGTAATCGATTGTGGTGAACGCCGTGCTGCCTGCGGCGGAATAGATGGCATAGTTCTTCTGTGTTGTGCTGGTGCCCACCTGGGTATTCGCGAAAACATTGTTACGAATATCTAGGGCGCTGGCCCCCGAACCGATGTAGATAGCCGCCGTGATGTTTGTCGTACTTGCGGCTCCCATGCTGCCGGTGATGGTGACACTGTTGAAGTAGAGATTCACTCCGCCGGTGATCGTCGTGAGCACGGTACTGCCGCCAATAGTTCCGATGGCAATTCCCACTGCCGAGGAGTCGCCGAATGTCGGCCAGTTAGAGCCGTTAACGCCGTAAATGCTGTTATTGGCGATAGTCAATGCACTCGTCGCCGTTCCCGTTCCTACTGTTATGCCGCGGCCAGCGTAGCCGCCGGGGCTGGTGGTCAGTGATTTGGTGACCGTATTGCGCGTGACCGATGAAGATACAAAACCGGTTTCAATTGAGATGGCTGTTGGCGACCCATTTGCCGTCGTCTGTTCGCTGACGGTGTTTTGGCTCACGGAACTGCTTCGGGCATTGCGAACCTGGATACCAATGGAAACAAGTGTGGAGTTGTAAGCAATGGAATTGCCGATGATCGACAGGTTATCATTCCCGCCTGCGCTCGCAGAGGCAGTGCCCGAAGCATAGATTCCAACCGGCGCGCCAGTGATCGAATTGTTTTGAATCGTGACGTTGTCATTGTCTGCACCATTAGTACCTGGAGAGCTGCCTCCCACGGCAATTCCATATCCGATCGATGTTGCGACACCCGTGCTGATGTTGCAGTTCCTGATTACATTATTCGTCGCGCCCAAGCCAGCGCCCAAGCTGATCAAAGCGATCGCCGTCGAGGTGGCGGTACTGGTATTCGTGATGGTCAGGCTGCGGTCGGTGCCTGTGCCTCCGAGCGAACCATCCAAGGTGACGTCGTCTGCGCCATTGAGACGGATCAGCGCGCCCGTAATGCTCCCGCTGATGACACGCGCAGCCGCGGTTGGAAAGATTTTGACCGATGGAGTCGTGCCGGTCAGCGCATTTAAGGCGGACGCACCAGTCTCGCCGGTAAGATCCGTGATAACCTGAACGTTCAAGGTTCCATTCACCCCATTGCCATTGATCGCCTCAAACAAGCCGCCCGGATTCGTCAGGCTCGCATAGTTCCCTCCAGTGCCGACTGTCTTCGTGCCCGCAAGAGGCACCGCCACCAGCGTGCTGAAAGTTGATACCGGCGCGGTATAGGTCGTGCCCGCGCTATTAGTCGCATAGGCCTTGAACGAGTAACCGGTGTTCGCTGTGAGGCCGGTGACATTCACCGTGAAGACGCCCGTGGTGCCGACGCCGGTCACCTTGGTCACACCCGCGCCGCCGATGAGCGGATCGTTGTTCGCCGTGGTGATCGAGTAAACCACCCCGCGCTCGGTAATCGCCGCACCGCCGTCGCTGGTGACGTTGCCGCCGGCCGCGGCGCTGATTTGCGTGATGCCCGCACTGGTGGGCGTGGTCACCGTCGGAGCCACCGGCGGCAAAGTGGTGAAGATGCTGGCGCCGCTGTAGGTCGTGCCTACCGAGTTGATGGCGTAGGCCTGGAAGCTGTAGCCGCTGTTACCGGTCAGTGAGCTGGCCGTCGCGGTGAAGATGCCGGTGAGCCCCGCGGCCGTGATCTTCGTCACCCCAGTGCCACCGATGATCGGGTTCGCATTGGTCGCGGTCAGTGCATAGACCACCCCGCGCTCGGTGATGGTCGCGCCGCCGTCGCTGGTCACATTCCCGCCGAGTGTCGCGTCCGTGGAGGTGATGTTCGTGCTCGTGGGGGTCGTCACCGTCGGCGGATCTCCGTAGGTGAAAAGGTTCGCGCCGGTGCCAGTGCCGACCGCGGTGGTCACGGCCACGTCCACGGTGCCCGTGGCGTGCGCCGGGGTGGTCGCGGTGATCGTTGTCGCATTGACCACCGTCACATTCGTTGCCGCCGTCCCGCCGATGGTTACCGCGGTGGCGCCCGTCAGGTTGGTGCCGGTGATCGTCACGGCCGTTCCGCCGGCCGCGCTTGCTCCGGTCGGCGAAATCGCCGTTACCGTCGGCGGCGATACATAGGTGAAGAGATTGGTGCCGGTCCCGGTGCCGCCCGCCGTCGTCACCGCCACATCCACCGTGCCGGCCGCGTGCGCGGGTGTGGTCGCAGTGATCGTGGTCGCGTTAACCACGGTCACGTTCGTGGCCGCCGTGCCGCCGATGGTCACTGCCGTGGCGCCCGTCAGGTTAGTGCCGGTGATCGTCACGCTCGTCCCGCCGGCCGTGCTGGCGCTGGTCGGGGAGATTGCCGTCACAGTTGGCGGCGTCACGTAGGTGAAGAGATTGGTGCCCGTGCCCGTGCCGCCCGTCGTGGTCACGGCCACATCCACGGTGCCTGCCGCGTGGGCGGGTGTTGTTGCGGTGATCATCGTCGCATTGACTACCGTCACGTTCGTTGCCGCCGTGCCGCCGATGGTCACTGCCGTGGCGCCCGTCAGGTTCGTTCCGGTGATCGTCACGCTCGTGCCGCCGCCCGACGTCCCCGTCGCCGGGGCCACCAAGGTGACGGTGGGTGCTGGCGTCACCTGGTTGTTGAGAGCCAGAGAGATGCTGCCCGTTGCACCCCGATAGCCGGAGACGGAGATACGATAGGTGGTTCCGGACACCGCGCTAAACGTCACCGAGCTCGTGGAGCCATTGAAATCGTCGTTCATGGCGATGGTGGCCAGGGCGTTCACCGAGGCACCTGTGTAAACGCCCAAGGTCGTGTCAAAGCTGCTGCCAGCCAGCGAGATTGTGGTGGTGCCATTGGCCGGAGCCGTCCACTGCCACCACACCGACCGAATCGGAGCGGAGGCGTTGGCGTTGTCCGGCTCGCCTGTCTCCCCCGTCGCATCGGCATTGCTGCCGGAAGCGGACGCCGAGTTCCCTACCAAGGCCGGAGCGCTGGCAAAGGCATCATTGGCCGGTGCCACGGCGATGACGGTGATGTTGAAGGTCTGTGTCGCACTGACGTTGATACCTCCGTTGGCCGTGCCGCCATTGTCCGAGAAGTAAACTGACACCGTTGCGGTGCCCGCCGCCGAACTCGCTGGAGTGAAGGTGAGCGTGCCGGCCGAACTGACGAACGGCTGGCTGCTGAAGAGCGCGGAGTTATTATTCGAAACGTACGCCTGCATCGTCTGGCCGGACTCATCCGCCGGACCAGCAACTACATTCGCCAGGCCTACGATGGTGGTTGCCCCCGCGGAACTCGGAACCGTCACCGCGTAGAGGTTCTCCGGTGCGGCCGATGTATAGAGGTCTCCCGGGTAGGCGCCGGCGACCAGCCTGGCCCCATCCTCCGAGGAGCCGACGGCGCGCCAGGCGCGGCTGCTTTCCGAAGCCACCCAAGTCACGCCGGAGTTGCTCGAGGTGTAAATCTGCGCGGTGTCAGCCACGGCGGTCAGCTTTGTTCCATCCGACGATGAGGTGATCGCCTTCCATGCGCGGCTGCCACTCGCCTGCGCCGTCCAGTTCAATCCCGAGTCGGTCGAAGTGTAGATCTGCCCGCCATTGACTGCCGCGGCGAGCATGGTCCCATTAGAAGAGGAAGCGATGGAAGACCAGGCGCGGCTGGTGGCTCGGGCAGTCCAATTCAACCCGGAGTTGGTCGAAGTATAGATCTGTCCGCCATTCACCACCGCGGCGAGCATCGTCCCATTGGACGATGAGGCGATGGATGACCAATATTGGTTACTCGCCCGGGATGTCCAATTTACCCCGGAGTTGGTCGAGGTGTAGATGAGCCCGTAATTGGTTGTGCCGGCGAGTTTCGTGCCGTCCGACGAAGAGGCGATGCAACTGCCGTAGTAACTGAAGCTTCGCGCCGTCCACGTGACACCACCATCGATCGACGTGTAGGCGAAATCGGTGTTCGCTGCGACTGCGGCGAGCTTCATTCCGTCTGCCGAGGAGGTAATGCCCTGCCAGTTGCGCGTGAGTCCCCGTGGGGTCCACGTCGTTCCGAAATTGCTCGATGTGTATATCGCGCCCCCATATTCCACCGCGGCGAGTCTCGACCCATCGGCCGACGAGGCGACGGCACTCCAATTGCGGCTGCCGCTGCCTTTTCCGGTCCACGTTCCCCCAGCCAGTCCTGTGACCGTTCCGCGGGGAAAAGTCACCGAAGGCGCGTCGTTCACCGCGCCGACCGTGATCGACACTGTTCCATAGTCAGACTGGGAACCGTCGGAATCGACGACGAGGAAGGAAAACGAGTCGGTCCCGGAATAATTCCAATCTGGAGTATAGGTGACCACTAACGGTGACACGGTCGTCAGATGCCCGTGCAAGGGCACGGTGTAACCCGCGTTGACGATGGTGCCGCCGTCCGGATCGGTCCCGGCGAGGGTGATCGACCTCACCGTATCCTCGGTCGCCGTCACATTCTGCGGCGTAGCCACCGGGATTCGGTTAATCCGGACCGAGTCCACCAGGAGACTCTGGTCTCCATTCGCCGCAGGAGTGGTGTTGTTAAAACTGAGCGTATAGGTGCCAGCGGTCGCCACCGTGAAGCGAGTGCTCGTGTTGGTGAAGGGCTGTCCGTCGGAGGTGCTGTACGAGTCCGAGAGCAGCCCGCCGCTGATGCTGGCCGTAAAGGTGGTGGTGCCACCCCCGCCGCTGGCGGGATCGCGGCCGGCAAAGACGAAGCGGAAGTCGTAGGTGCCGGCGCTCGGGAAATAGACCGATTGCGACATGCTCGCGCCGTTCCCCTGCAGGTAGGCGTATTGCCCGGTCGGAGTCCCCGTCACACCGAAGCCCAATCCGCCATAGTCCGCCGCGATGCCGCCTTGGATAAAGGTCCACGGCTGCGTGGCAGTGGCCGGCGGACTACCGATTGCGCTGTACGGGTAGCCCGCCGTCGAAGGATCCTCGAAGGTCCCATTGAGGTTCGCGAAGTTGACCGGCTGGGCCAAAAAGTTGCCGGTGCCAGTGAGGGTGTAGGCGCCGATCGATCCATAGGTGGAATATCCATCTGTCGCCGCGTTCTTGTTCCCCGAGGGCGAGAGCTTCACATAGTAAGTGCCCGCGCCGAGGCTTGCGCTCACGGTGGCCGCCGCAGTTCCGGCTGGATTGGCGTAAGCAAGGACCGCTCCGGCGGAGTTCTGAATCTCGATGGCGAGATCCACGTTCGGAGGAGCGCCCGTCGACGTGGCAGTGAAGGAGAACGATCCGCCCCCCGAAGCAAAGGAAAAGTAATCCGGGTCGTTTGCGCTCGAGATGACCCCCGCCTGGTTGACGCCCAAACTTAAGGAAAAAGCAGCGCCTTGGGTGTCTCCCGCTTCGTCGGGACTATATCCTACTTTGCCCGCAATGATGCCGACGTCGTCCTCTTGTCTATTGGCACCGGAATACTCACCCATGCTCCACTGCACCACGTCCGCCCGCTTCCGTACATTGGCCGTGGAGCCGTTGGTGATGGTTTGGGCCGGCGATCCCATGATCGGACCCCAGTAATCGTTGTATCCTGAAAACGGGAGCATCTGGACGGAGCCCTGTCCATGTCCCTGGTAATACCCTAGGCTGGCCGTTCCATCGTGACTCAGGGAAAGCGTATGCCCGATCTCGTGAGCGGCGGAGACGGCCGTGCTTGCGATGCCGAATGTGGGCACATCGTGGGTAAATGCCCAGCAGACGGCGTTAACACTGAAGCCGCCGTAGGTATTGAGATAGGCAATTCCCAGGGTGGAACTACTGCCGGTGAAGTTCGTGGGCGTCACGATGCACTTCATCCGCTGCGGCTGCGCCGCCTGCGCATATTTGGTCCCGTCTGTGGTCACGTTCACGTTGAAGGCACGAAAGTGTTCTGCCACCTCATTGAAGACCGCCGTGACCTGCGCCGCAGTCAGCCCGGAAGGCTGTGCGACGATCGGGTTTCCACCGTTGTTGTAAGCGGTGTTCCACGAGGTCCCCGTGACGGTCTCGCCGTCAAAGTTCAGGTAGAACTGGATCGTGGCCGAGGGGCGGCTGTTCATCGCCACCGTCAGTGCTTGAGCTTGTAGGAGCGGCGCTTCGGCCGGCGCCGGTGGTGAGGCTTGCGCCCCCGGTTTTAGCACCGTCACCGTCGGGGGAGCTGCTTCCATCCCAGCCGGCGGCAGACACACGATTTCCTCCAGCAGCACTTCTTTCAAGACGAGGCCGCTCGCATCCTCCTGCTCCAGCCGGTAAGCGGTGCCTTGCTTCTGGAAAGCAATATGGCCGAGCACCTTTCCGCCGCCACGTTCCAGCGAGAAAGTACCTTCTCTCCCCACGAGGGAGCCGATCACCGACACCGCGCCCGGTGCGGGCACGCTCGCAAACTGCACCTTGCCGACCACCGTCTCCCGGTCGTTGAGCGGGATGTTGATCGTGTCCCCGGGCTTGACGCGGGTGAGATTATCCAGCGACCTCGGCTCCAGCGGGGTAACCCTTCCCACTGGCTTGCGTCCGGCCAGTTTCTCCCGCATCACGGCAGCCGAACCGGGAATCAGCGGCTGCCCCGTCGTCGGTCCGGCGACTTGGAAGATGGGACCCGGGATGGGGGCGGTGACGACCGGCGGCGGCGCGGCGGGCGGAGCCGCCACTGGCGGCGTTGCGGCCGGTGCAGCCTGCGCGACCAGCACTTGGGATTGCGCCGGGACATCTGCAACGGGCGCAGCGGGTAAGCTCTGCGGCGAAGAAGATTCCCCCACTGCCGGAGCCTCGCTGGTCGCAAGAGCCACGGGAGGAGGCGGAACTGGCGCAGTCGAATCGACCCGCAGCAGGATCCCGATAGTGACGATCAGCACCAGCGCGGCGATCCAGAAATGCCGGCGTTTCAGGAGAGAGAGAGTCATAAGAGGAGGCGATCGATGGAAGAGAAGACGGGCATGGAATTTACGCCCGGTATCACCCGCATCCGCTCACCGCTTCAGGGCTCAAAAGTCCCGTGGGTGGAGGCACTGTCCCAGTCAACGCGGTGCGGAAGAAACAGGCTCTTCCCTGATGAGTCAATAGTGCCTTGACGGAAATTTCAGAGATTATGCGAAAGGTGGTTTCCGCCGCCATTTATCCGAAACGACGCAGGTCGAAATGCCAGGTGGGACCTCAGGGGGCGACGGTGACAACCACGCGGAAGAATCGCGCCGGCTTGCCGCCGACCAAAGCCGGGAACGGCACGCTCACGATCTGCGCGGTGCCATTGTCTGCGAGCACGGTCGGCGTCGCAGCGCTGTCCGCCGGATTGCCACGGGGAGTTCGATGAATGGCTGCGCCGCGAGGAGCCCGACTGCATGATCGCCACGATGGCCGAGGCGTGGGAATGGCTCGCGGCCTCCAGCCACCAGCCACCCAGGACAATCGGCTTTCTCTTCTGGCAGGTGCGGCCCGGCGATCCGCACTGGAGCGGCAACCGGCAGAACGACGCGGAGATCGGCGCGGCGGCGGTGGAACTGCTGGCGGGCCAGCTCCGCCGGGGTGAACGCGGGACGCCGCCGGTGCGCTCGCGGGTGCTGGTAGAAAGCTCGGCGGTGTCGGGGCGGACAGAATCAAGCTGACCGTGAACTACCGGTGTTCGCGGGGCGGACTGATCCCAGCTTCGAGGGATCGGCCGCAGCGCTTCCTGGTTGGGGTTGCTGTAACCAGTCACACATCACCGAGCGCGCGATCTAGAGCGATTGCCGAAAATAATTTCCGGATAGAACGCGTGTCATCCTGAGCGGAGCGGAGGCGGAAAAGAGGGCGGAGCGCTGTCGAAGGATCCCGTGAGCCCGAGCGAAGCGCACGGGATCCTTCGACTCCGTTCCGTCCCCCACCTTCGCCCCCGGACGGAACTGCGCTCAGGATGACCGCGTCTTATCCGGAAGCCTCTTTCGGCAAATGGTCTAACCGATGTCGCCGAGCACTTCTTCCGCCGCGTCGCGCCAGGCTTCCACCCGGTCTTCGAGGTCCAGTTCGCCGAGATAGTCGGTGTTGATCGCAATCTCCGCCGCATTCGCTTCCGGCTCGGAGATCTGCCGCTCGAGAGCGCTGGCGATGTGGACGGCGGTCAGGGGACTGAAGCTCTTCACGCCGCTCTGCTCCGGGTCGTGATGGAAGGCGACCGCCTCGACGATCGTGATCGGGAGTCCCCACAGCCCGAGCAGATAGGCCCCGACCTGCGCGTGGGTGATGCCGAAGGTCTCACGCTCCGCCTCCACCAAGGGCACTTTCTCCTCCGCCGCCAGCGCGACTGCCTTCTCGTAAAGATCGGGCAGACTCGATGCGAGCATCACCTTGCCGATGTCGTGCAGCATCCCGGCGACATAGGTTTCGTCCACGAACGCGCGATCCATCTTTTGCATGCGCGCGATCTTCTGCGCGACGACGCCGGTGGACATACTGTGTTTCCAGACGCGGTCGATGGAGAAGTTCTTTAGCTGCGCCTGATCGAAGCAGGAAAAGACGTGCACCGAGAGCACCAGGGAGCGAACGCGCCCGACGCCGAGGAATTGCACGGCTTCGACCGGATTCGAGATGCGCCGCGCGATGCCGAAGAACGCGGAATTCACGAGCTGGAGAATCTTCGCCGTCATGCTCGGATCGCTGGCGATGATCGCGCCGATCTGCTCGATGGAGCAATCCGGCGATCCCAGCGCATCCATGATGCGGAAGTAAAGCGAGGGCAGGCTCGGCAGGCTGCGCATCTGGGCGACGAGCGTGCGCAGGGTGTCATCCATCAGCCATGAATCGAGCGCGCAAACGCGCCCAATCGTGCCGCGGAGGATGCTCAATTCGAACGGCTTGGCGATGAACTGATGGGTGGCGCCGAGGCATTGGGCGATCTGCTCGGAGTCGGCGTAGCCGGACATGATCAGGCGCGAGGTCCTGGGATGACGCTGCATCACTTCCTGCACGAGTTCCGCGCCGCTCATCCCCGGCATGCGCATATCGGAGACGAGCACGTCCACCGGTTCCGCACTCATCAGGTCCAGCGCCTCCTTCCCGCCCGCGGCAAAGTTGATAGCCCACTGATCCTGTTCGTCTTCGAAGACCAGCTTGTAGAGGTCGAGCAGCATGGTCTCGTCATCCACAAACAGGACGCGTTTTTTGGGTTTCGGGATCGCAGTCATGGGATGCATCCCCTGAGAAAGCAAAGCACGGGCCAATCCCAACCAACTCCCCGCGATTTCTCCTGCCGATTACGGCAGGAAGTCGCCGACTCGGAGCTGCGCGTCGGGAAAGGCCAGCGGGGCGACAAATTCGTCGGGCCCGAGCACCCGCGCATCAGCGTAGTTCACACCGACCGCATCCCGATACACCTCCAGGACGTTGTCTTCGAGATTCAGCAGCCAGTATTCGCGGATTCCGTTCCGCGCGTAGGCGGGGCGTTTGTCCTCGCGATCGTAACGCACGGTGGTTTCGGAGACTTCGATGACGAGGAAGATTTCGTCGGGGCGGGGATGGCGGCGGAGCGCCTCCACTTTCGGATCGACCAGCAGGATGTCGGGCTGTGGCTCGGAACGTTCGTCGAGCACGAAGGGATTCTGCGGGTCGAGTTCGTAGCGCGCGCGCGCCGCCTTGACGAAAAACTTGGTCAGCCGTCGAACGGCTTGAGCGTGGCGGTAGCCGATGGGAGACCTGACGATGATTTCTCCGTTGAGCAGTTCCACGCGGTCGTTCTCGGTGAAGATGCCGGCTCCATTCAGCTTTTCGTATTCCTCGACAGTCCAATGATAGGTCGCCGCGTGGATGACACTCATGGCGGGACTCTGTACTCAGGATGCGCCCCGGGCAACGCTACATCTCCCGCGCCCAGTCCGGCCGCTCCTTGAGATGGTAGAGCATTTCGCCGGCTTTCGGGACGTAGAGGATCCCTTCGTCCTCGCGGCCGGCGTAGTCGGCGGGGTTGATCGTCGCAGGGTCCCGGTAGCCGAGGTTGATCTCCCGGCACACTTCCTCCGGAATCCCCGTCGCGAGCGTCACCTGCACGCGGCACTTTTCCACCCCATCCTCGTAGGTGCCGATCCCGCGGACGTGGGTGCTGTGGGCGATGGTGCCCCACGCGATGTCCTTATACTTGTCCCACTGTTTGAGAAAGTAGTCGCGGCAATGATAGCCGATCTGCCGGATGAGATGCCCGTGGGTCAGGCTGATCTCGTGAATGTGCGGTGCGTAGATGATGAGTTCGCCGCCATCGGCCACCACGGGCTCCAGTTTGTACATGCATTTTCCGCCCACCCAGAGCTCGTCGTACATCGCCGGCGCGCAGCTCAGCACGGTGTGAAAAGGGTGATCCTTGGTTTCGATGTGCAGCCGCTTCGAGAGCTCGCTCGCTTCATCCCACGCCCCCTCGGGCGAGCCGATGAAAAGGCCCGCGAGCTGATTTTTTTGGCCGCCGCGTTCGGCGGGATCGACGACCATGCAGAGGCAGAGCTTCGGCACGTCCACCATGCTGCCGATCCGATCGACCACCTTGCGCACGGGCGTCCATTTGTTGCCGATGATCATCGGATTGGTGACCACGGCGCCGAGCCAGTGAAAGAAGTTCAGCACCTCCGGGCCGCTCACGCCTGGGAAGAGATATTTGTTTCCACCCGAAAAGCCGACGACCTCGTGCGGGAAGACCGGCCCGATGATCACGAGTTGGTCGTAGTCGTAGAGGCGCGCGTTCACGTTCACCGGCACCTCGATCTCGAAGAGCCCGTCGGTGAGCGCCCGCGTGTCCTCCAGCGTGAGCATGCCGATGTTGCGCAGGGCAGCCGGGTTGTCCCACTCGTGGTTGTAAAAGCGCACGCCCGCGTACTTCGTCCGCCGCTCGTGCATGTCGATGTCGAGCCGCTTGCAGATCGCCTCCTCGCTCATCGCCTGATGCGTGCCGAGCGCGATCATCACGTCGAACGCATGCGTCGCCCCGCCGAGTTGCTCGAACATCGCCTGGAACAGCATCCCGAGCGGACACGTCCGCGTCGCGTCGGGCACGATGAGCAGGATGCGCTTGTCCTTGTAATCCTTGGCCGGGCAGGCCTGCGCGATCAATTCGCGCGCCTGCGTGGAATCGAGGTAACTGCCGGGGGAAGCGGTGAGGGAGAGCGTGGACATGACGGATTTATTATCCCCGCGAACCGCCGCTTCGCGATGCCGAAATTCCGCCGCCGCCTGGCTCGCGCAACACCTCGAGCGATTCACACGCCCCTGTGCTCTACCCGGAACGGCGAAACTTCAGGCTTGTTTCATTGCAAAGTCCGCGCCCCCAATCGCGCGCATCCATGAGTTACTTCCCCCCACCGCTCACCGCCGTCTTCCTCGCATTTCTCACCTGCACCACCGCCTTCGCCGGACTGGCCGACCGCACGCTCGACATCTATTGGGTGGATGTCGAAGGCGGCGGCGCGACGCTCATCGTCACCCCGCAGGGCGAATCCGTCCTCATCGATTCCGGCAACCCCTTCGAGCGCGATCCGGGCCGCATTCACAAGCTGGCCACCGAAGTCGCCGGCCTGAAGAAGATCGATCACCTCGTCACCACGCACTTTCACGTCGATCACTTCGGCGGCGCCGCGGAACTCTCCGCGCTCATCCCCATCGGGCAGGTCCACGACAAAGGCATCCCCGAAACCGACCCGGACGGTCGCCCCGACAATGCGCGCTGGACGATCTCCAGCACGCCTTATCGCAATTTCAAAGCCGACGGGCGGAACGTCATCCGCGCCGGCGCCGAGATCGCCTTGAAACAAACCGACGGCCCCAAGCTCACGCTGCGCTGCCTCGCCGCAAACCAGCAACTCATCGAAGCCCCCGCCGACGCGAAGCCGAATCCGCTCAGCGCCCAGCACGTCGAGAAACCGAAGGACACGAGCGACAACGCGAACGGGGTCGCCCTTCGGCTCGACTTCGGCGGCTTCCGCTTCTTCGACGGCGGCGACCTCACCTGGAACGTCGAAGCCGCGCTCGTCAGTCCGGTCAACCGCGTCGGCGCGGTCGATGTCTATCAGGTCAACCACCACGGCCTCGACGTGAGCAACAACCCCGTCTTCGTCCACAGCCTCGCCCCGACCGTCTCGGTGATGAACAACGGTCCCAAAAAAGGCACCAGCGCTTCGACCGTGGCCGCCTTGATAAGCTCGCCCGGCATCCAAGCCATGTATCAGGTCCACAAAAACGTCCGCCCCGACGCCGAGAACAACACCGCCGACGAATTCATCGCCAACCCCGACGAAAAATGCGCGGCCAACTACGTCAAGCTAACCGTCGCCCCCGATGGCAAAACCTACACCGTCTCGATCCCCGCCACCGGACACACGCGGAATTTCCAAAGCAAAGCACCCTGAGTCTCACCTGTTCGTCCGCAGTTTCGGCCGTCACCGACGCAGGGCCTTCGTCTCTTATTCATCGGGCGATGAAGCTGGCTCCAAACTCAACAAAGCGGGCCATCTCCTCCAGAAACCGGGGCCAGTTTCCAGGCCCCTGTTGCTCAATCCGATCGATGTTCGCCGTCGGCTTGCCTTGGGCGGTGAGCCAATTCCGGTATGTCGTTGAAAACGGTTCGGCATCATTTTTCCCCAACATGGCAAACATCCAAATGAACGGCTCGTGTCTCCAGTTTGGGTCATACTCCATTGCCTTTGCAGACACCTTTCTGAGTTGTTCAAAAACTTCCCATGCCGTCGCCTGCCGTTTGACGAAGCGCCCGTAAAGCTCTGCATTCCAGTCGCGGAGGAACGCGAGGAGGGCGATGCCCTCCGCAGCATCGGAGTGATCGCTCGCCACCATTCCAATCCCGATGCGGGACAGAAGTTGATTCGTTCTCCGAATTGAAAAGTGCGCTCCCTTGCAGAGTTCGCCAACCGCCAGCCAAACTACGACATCGACACCGTCCACCCGGACACCAGCAGTCTCTCGAATGATTCGCGCAGCAGAGTTACTGCAATAGCGCGGGAGATTTGGTTCCGGCAGGGCACATTCAAGATCGATGAATCGCCGAAGATATCCGTCTTTGTCTAATCCAGTTCCAAAAACTGCGGCTGCCGAGGAAGCGAGTTGACCACGATCTACACCCAACACAAAAACGATTCCGGGGACATTGAACAGATGCTTAGAGCCTGTCATGCACTTTGGTTGAGGAGTGAACTTAGCATGAGACCAGCGAATGCGAGCCAATGGAGACCGGCCAGGGAAGTTGGCAGCCGTTCGTAGTCACGGGCGAGACGGCGGAAGCGGGCAGCCCAGCCAAAGGA
>JANOAZ010000006.1:0-7358 GCA_031411395.1 Chthoniobacteraceae bacterium | reverse complement strand
ACTCTCGCCAGCAGCGGCCTCTACACCGGCAACCCCGGCACCGGACTTCGACCCGGTTCCGCGACTACGGCGGATCAAGTGCTCATCTTCAACGGCATCACGTACGATACTTACTACTATCAGCGCGATGCCCGCCTCGGCACCGGATGGCGCAAGACCGGTGATCCACGCACCGATGTGAGCAACACCGAGATTCCCGGCGGAAACGCCGTGGGCATCATGCGCCGCAGCGCGCCCTTTAACTGGAAGATCCCGGTCCATCCGCTTTGAGCGGTCGCGTCCGGAGTTACTAAGCGAAGTTATCCGGCAGTTTGGAGCGGGAGCGCGATGTCGAGTTGGCGGATGAAAATGGCGGGCAACTTTTCTGCGATGCTCTCGACGCGGCACGCGGCGTTCGCTTCGCGCTCGAGGCTGGTCATTTCCACGCCTGAAATGCCGCAAGGCGTGATGTGGCTGTAGGGCGCGAGATCGCCGCAGACATTCAGCGCGAAGCCGTGCAGGCTCACCCACCGGCGTACACCGACGCCGATGGAGGCGATTTTTTTCTCTCCGACCCAGGTGCCGGTAAGCCCTTCGCGGCGTTCCGCCGCAACGCCGAAATGAGCGCAGACGCTGACCAGGAAGTCTTCGAGCGCGCGGAGGTAAACGTGCAGGTCGCGACCACGGCGATTGAGGTCGAGGATGGGATAACCGACGAGTTGGCCGGGGCCGTGGTAAGTGGCTTGGCCGCCGCGGCTGATCGTAACCAGCGGATGCGGGAGCGAGCCGGGATCGTGCAGGCTGGAGCGATCAGGCGTGCGGCCGATCGTGTAAACGGGATCGTGCTCGAGCAGGAGCAACTCGTCCGGCCGCTCCGGTGACGCGATCTTTTCCGCCACGATCCTTTCTTGAAGAGCGAGCGCTTCCGCGTAGCCGATCCGCCCCAGCCACCGGCAATTCATATTCGTTCCAGCGGCACGGCGGCAGAGAGCGCGCTCCCGGCGGTCTGGAAATGAGTGAGGCCGATGGCCAGCGCGTCGGCGGCATCGGGCGGCGGGGTCTCGGTGAGCCCGAGCAGCGCGCGGACCATGAAGCCGACCTGGTCCTTCTGCGCGCCGCCGCGGCCGACGACGGACTGCTTCACCCGCCGCGGCGCGTACTCGTAGATCGCCAGCCCCCGCGCGGCCACGGCGACGATCGCCGCGCCCCGCGCCGCGCCGAGGGTGATGGCGGTCTTGTAGCTCTGGACGAAGATGACGCCCTCGAAGGCGGCGCACTCGGGCTGATGCTGGGCGATGAGTTCGCCGATCCGCTCGTGGATGGCGACCAGGCAGCCGGAAGGGAGCAGCGCCGGTTTGTTTTTGATCGTCCCGAAATCCAGCGCGCGCACCTTGGACCCCGTCTTTTCCAAAATGGCAAAGCCGGTGCCGCGAAGGGAGGGATCGATCGCCAGGACGCGCATGAGGGCGGGATGCTACGGGCGTCCGCGAGCCGGCGCAAGATGCAGCCCACCTGCGTCAGGCCTGGCGTTTGCCCGCCCTCACATTGACTTGCCCCGACCGGCTCCGTATCTTCCGCGTCTTCGAAATCCGCCGAGTGAAACACATCGTCTTTGTCTGCACTGGAAATGTCTGCCGAAGCCCCATGGCCGAGGCCCTTTTCCGTGTGGCGGTGAAGGATCGTCCGGACATCTCGGTCAGCTCGGCGGGCGTCGCCGCCGCGTGGGGCCAGCCCGCGAGCCCGCACTCCGCGGACGTGCTTCGACCGCTCCGGATCAGCCTCGCGGATTTTCGCAGTCAGCCGCTGACGGAGGATCTCGTGGCGGATGCCACGCACCTCTTTACGATGACCCGCGGGCATCTCGAGACGATCCAGATGTATTACCCGGAAGCAGCGGACAAGCTCTTCCTGCTTCGCGAATTCGATCCCAGCGCGCGCTCCGGCAACCTCGATGTGCCCGACCCCATCGGCCTCGGGCTGGACGCCTATCTCGAGACGCGCGACCTCATTCAAAAAGCGCTCCCCGGCATCCTCCGCTATCTCGATCAAACCGCACCCATGACCACTCCGCAAACCGCTCCCGCCACCCCGCCGCCCACCGCTGCGCGCCCGCTCCGGCTCGCCATCGCCGCCGATCATGGCGGCGTGGAGGTGAAACAGGCGGTGCACGATCACCTTTCCAAACGGGGAATGGTCGTGGCCGACTTCGGCGCGTTTTCGCATGACTCGGTGGACTACCCTGATTTCGCCGAGACCGTCTGCGGCCAACTGGTCTCCGGCGAAGCCGACTTCGGCGTGCTCGTCTGCAAGAGCGGCATCGGCATGAGCATCGCCGCAAATCGCTACCCGCAGATCCGCGCCGCCCTCGTGACCAATGCCGAAGACGCGCGCACCACCCGGCAGCATAACAATGCAAACGTGCTCGTGCTCGCGCAGAACCACATCGCTCCCGCGCAGGTCGGCGCGATCGTCGAGGCGTTCCTCACCACCCAGTTCGAAGGCGGGCGGCACGAACGCCGGGTCGCCAAGCTCGACCATCTCGGGACTTCAAACGCCGCACATCCTTCCCTCGCCGAAGCCGACCCGGAGATCTTCCAGGCGATCGAAAGCGAACGGCTGCGGCAGTTCACCCATCTCGAACTCATCGCGAGCGAAAACTTCACGAGCCGTGCGGTCATGGAAGCGCAAGGCTCCTGCCTCACGAACAAATACGCCGAGGGCTATCCCGGCCGGCGCTGGTACGGCGGGTGCGAACACGTGGACACCGTCGAGCAGCTCGCCATCGACCGCGCCAAGCAACTCTTCGGCGGCGACCATGTGAATGTGCAACCGCACTCCGGGTCGCAGGCCAACACCGCCGTCTATTTCTCCGTCCTCCAGATCGGCGATCGCATCCTCACCATGGATCTCTCGCACGGCGGCCACCTCACCCACGGCCACAAGGCGAACTTCTCCGGCCGTTTCTACGACGTCGTCCATTATGGCGTCAGCCAGACCGATGAGCGCATCGACTACGACGCGCTCGCCAAGCTCGCGATCGAAGCGAAGCCGAAGATGATCACCGCCGGCGCCTCGGCCTATCCACGCATCATCGACTTCCAGCGCATGCGCGAAATCGCCGACAGCGTCGGTGCGCTCCTCTTCGTGGACATGGCGCACATCGCCGGCCTCGTCGCCGCGGGCGTGCATCCGAATCCCGTCCCGCTCGCCGACTTCGTGACCACGACCACCCACAAGAGCCTGCGCGGTCCGCGCGGCGGCTTGATCATTTGCAAAGCGCAATACGCGAAGGGCATCGACTCGCAGGTCTTCCCCGGCATCCAGGGCGGCCCGCTCGAACACGTCATCGCCGCCAAGGCCGTCTGCCTGCACGAGGCGCTCCAGCCTTCCTTCAAGGCCTACGCCACGCAGATCATCAGCAACGCCCGCGCGCTCGCCGCCGGCCTCACGAAAAACGGATATCGGATCACCAGCGGCGGCACGGACAATCATCTCATGCTCGTCGATCTGCGCCCGCAGGGGCTGAACGGCAAGATCGCCAGCGACACGCTCGACAAAGCCGGCATCACCGTGAACAAAAACGGCATTCCCTTTGACACCGAACCGATCAGCAAAGGCGGCGGCATCCGCGTCGGCACACCGGCGGTCACCACCCGCGGGATGAAGGAAGAGGAGATGATGGAAATCGCCGACCTCATCCACGAGGCGCTGACGAAGCGCGATGACGAACCCACCCTCGCCGCGATCAAGGAAAGGGTCCGCATCTTCACCCAGCGCTTCCCGCTGCCGGGATAGGCGGACGGACGGGAGGCAACAGGGATCGAGACGATCAGGTCATTCCGCGGCGAGCATTGATCGGCGCGAGCAATACACGCTCATCGCGATCTCCACCGGGACGATTCGATGAAAACTTTCCACCGCATCATCCTGACGGGCATCGTCACGCTGACCGGTGCTCCGGCCTGTGCGGCGGCGATTCAGCGTCAACCGTCGAAATGCCACTCGCGCTGCCCCGGCGCCGGACGCAGCGAAGTCCGGCCACCCGAGCGGCGGCGGAACTCGTCAAAGACGGAGTCGAGGCCATCGACCTTCATCTGATGAACGATGCGCAACAGGTCGCCGAGGCGGCCTTTCGGGAAGCAGTTCTTCCGCGCAAACCACGCGAGGTATTCGACGGGCAGATCGTAAAGCGGGACCCCGCGTGGCGGAAAGTGCACGGGGCCGAATTTGCCGAACGGCATCCGCGTCGAGGCGATGTCCGCGAGATCGGCGGCCATCCAGTCGCGCAGCCGCTCCTCGTCCATCCCGCGCTATTTGGCGCCGAGGATCCGCAACTTGATCGAGCGGAAGCTGATCTCGTCACCGTGATCCTGGAGCAGGATGGGTGACGCCGTCTTGTCGCCAAACTTCGCGATCTTCGCGTACTTGCTCTTCGCGATCCGCGCCTTCATGTCGTCGCTGCCGATCTCAAACTCCACGGTCTTTGCGCCATTGAGCCAGTGTTCGACATGGTTGCCGTTCACTACGAGACGGCTGGAGTTCCACTCGCCGGGCGGGTTCACCTTCTTGTCGGCCGGCGGTTCGATGAGGTCATAGAGCCCCCCCGTCTGGTGCAAACGCCCGCCCTTCACGCCATCGGGATGATTCAGGTCGTCGATGAGCTGGTATTCGAAGCCGACGTTCTTTTTCGGATCGGGCAGATTGTACTTGAGGCCACTGTTGCCGACCTTGGCAATGTTCCATTCCCAAGTCAGTTCGAAATCGGTGAACGCCTGGGTGGTGACGATGTCCCCACCCTTGTCCGCCCGTCTGAGCAATCCATTCTCCACGACCCAGCCACCGGGAAACTCGGTCTTCCCGAGGGCGACCCATCCCGCATTTGTCTTGCCGTCGAAAAGCAGTTTCCAGCCGGCAGCCTTTTCCGCGTCGGAGAGGGTATTCGGGGCGTCCGCGGCGACGACGGCGGTCGCGGCGACACAGGTGAGGGCGAACAGGGAGAGGAGGCGGGGAAGGGTCATGGGCAAAACATTGCCGAAGCGTTGGGAAAAAAGACACGCTGATTTTTTCCCTCGACTGCGGATCGAAAAACTCCAGCCGTTCCCCCGGATCCCCGGATCCCCGGATCCCCGGCGGGAAAGCACTTAGACCCTAAACCCGCAAGCCTCGCCGCTTCAGGCAACCTTTGCGTTAACCTTCGAGTGCACCTTGTGACCGAGATGCCGCAGCGTTTCCTCAAGGTCCTCCACTTTGAGCGGCTTCTTCAAAACGGTGACTGGACCGTGCTTCAAGATGTTATTCATCAGTTCCCCGTCCGGATATCCGGTCACGATCACAATCGGCACGTCAGGGTACTTCTCTTTGGCGACCGCATAAATCTCGTCACCGGTTGTATCGGGCAGTTGGAGATCGAGGAAACACAGGTCAAAACGCTGCTTGCTGAGCGCCGCCAGCGCGTCCTTGCCCGTGCCCACCACGAGGCGGCTGAAGCCAGCTTTCTTAAGGAAGAGCTTGAACATGGACTGAAGGTCCTCGTCGTCATCGACGACCAAGACAGTGGGCTGTCCCTGCTCCTCATTGCGCAGGACATCGCGATCGAGCGCGTCCTTTTTCACCCTCCATCGTCCACCGATCTGGATCGCCGGGAGTTGCCCCCGTTGCACAAGATAGTAAACCGTCGGCAAGGGGATGCGCAGGTATTCGGCGGTTTCTTTAACGGTCATCAAGTTATGCATGGGGCGGGCGGGCTTGTCCGAAAGTACTGTAATCACCACATTTTTCGAACCAGCAAATTTGAGAGTGCCCGAGCGATGTGTGTTCTGTCAAACGAAACGTCGCATTTTCGTCTAAAAAGAATCATTCTTGCGACGCTGGACATCTCATTTCGACTCGATAGATAGTGGCCCCTCTTTTTCCCGGGCTAAATGAGCGTCATATTTCTGAAACGATTTCTCCAACGGCCTTTTCAGGTCGCTTCTATCATTCCGAGTTCCAAAACTTTGATCCGCAAGGTCGCGGGCCGCATCGATTTCAGCGAGCCGCGCGTGATTGCAGAATTTGGACCGGGTGAGGGTTGCCACACCCGCGAGATCGTCAGCCGCATGCACGCCGACTCGCGCCTGCTGCTCTTCGAACTCGACCCGGAGTTGGCCCGCCACCTTGAGGAACAATTCAGCGGTGACCCGCGAGTGACGGTGCTGCATCAGGACGCTGCCGAACTGCCTTCCGAGTTGGCTAAACGCGGAATCGAATACTGCGACTATGTCGTTTCCGGAATTCCTTTCAGCATCCTCGATCCAGCTAAAAAGCGGCAGCTCTTGCAGCACACTTTCGACTCGCTCGCCCCTCATCCACGGTCGGCGTTCATCATCTATCAAGTGACGAATGAACTCGTGAATCACTGCCGCCACTTTGCGCGGGTGGAGTCCGAGTATTGCCTACAAAACCTGCCGCCAATGTTCGTCTCCAAGTTTTACCGGGTCGCGCAGAAGCCGGTGAATGGGCACACCCACCCGCGGAGCAATGGGACAAACGGGCACGCTCGTCCTGCGGCAGCCCGCGGTTAGTCGCTCCGGGCGCACATCGCCCTTTTCAAGCCGGGCACGCCTCGCACATGTTGTGCGCCCACATTTCCTATCCACATGTCTTCCACTCGCACTGAAAAGGATTCGATGGGCATAATGGAGGTGCCCGCAGACGCACTTTATGGCGCCTCCACGCAGCGCGCCGTCCTCAATTTCCCGGTCAGCGGTCACGGCTTCGGCCGCGAATTCATCCGCGCCCTCGGGATGATCAAGTGGGCGGCGGCTGAGGCGAACCTTGAACTCGGACGCCTCGACGACGCTCGCACCACCCTCATCGCGAAAGCCGCTCAAGAGGTGATCGAGGGAAAGCTCGACGCGCACTTCCCTGTGGACATCTACCAGACCGGGAGCGGCACCTCGACGAACATGAACGTCAACGAAGTGCTCGCCAACCGCTGCTCGCAGCTTGCCGGCAAACCCGTGGGGAGCAAGGAACCCGTGCATCCCAACGATCACGTGAACATGGGGCAGTCGAGCAACGACGTAATCCCCACCGCGATCCACGTGGCGGTCGGAGAGCGGCTGCGCAAGTACGTTTTGCCCGCGCTGGAACAGCTCCGCGGCGCATTCGAGAAAAAGGCCGTGGAGTTTTGGGAAGTGATCAAGATCGGCCGGACGCATCTCATGGACGCGACCCCCGTGCGCCTCGGGCAGGAGTTCGGCGGCTACGCCAGGCAGCTCGAATATTCCTGCCTGCGCGCGGGGAATGCGATCGCGGCCATCGAGGAGTTGCCGATCGGCGGGACGGCCGTGGGCACCGGCTTGAACTGCCATCCCGACTTCGCCGGCATCGTCGCG
>JANOAZ010000005.1:0-21305 GCA_031411395.1 Chthoniobacteraceae bacterium | reverse complement strand
GAGCGGAGTGGAGGAATCTCTCGCATCCGCGGGCAGCGGCGGCGCGGAGCACATCTCGCGGCGTTCCGCACCGCCTCCGCCCCGGATGCGAGAGATTCCTCCGCTTCGCTCCGCTCCGGTCGGAATGACCGGTTGGATTTTTCGATCCCTCCCTGACCGGACCCACCTTCCGCCTTCCCCATGAAACACCCGATCTACGTCCTCTTCGCCGCCGCCGTCTGCGGCTACCTCGCGTTCGCGAATGTGCGCGGCTTGAGTTTTCTCCACAGCATCAACCCCATCCGCTTCGGCTCCCACGGCCCGGCGACTTCCCACAAATAACCAACCCATGAACCCGCTCGTCCTCGCCAACTCGATCATCTACGCGCTGCTCGGCATCGTCATCTTCGTCGCCGGCTTCATCATCGTCGATAAGCTCACGCCCTACGATCTCTGGAAGGAACTCATCGACCAGAAAAACGTCGCGCTCGCCATTGTCATCGGCGCCGCCACGCTCGGCACCTGCATCATCATCGCCGCGGCGATCCACTGAGTTCGTGACGCATCGCGGAAGCATCGAGCCGCAGATGGACGCGGATGAAACGCAGATGGAGCGAAGAGGGACTCTCCCCATCTGCGTTCATCTGCGGCTAATTCGAGTCTCCGCTCCTGAGCGATGCCAGACCGCGCCTCCAAGCTCCTCCTCCTCGCGAGCGTCTTCACGATCGCGACCTGCGGGCTCATCTACGAGCTGACCGCCGGCACGCTCGCCAGCTACCTGCTCGGCGATTCGGTCACGCAGTTTTCCACTGTCATCGGCGTCTATCTCTTCGCGATGGGCATCGGCTCGTGGTTCTCGAAGTTCGTCCACCGCAATCTCCTCGGTGTCTTCATCCAGGCGGAGTTTCTCATCGCGCTGCTCGGCGGCGGCTCGGCGGCGCTGCTCTTCGTGCTCTTTCCGTGGGTGAATTCCTTCCGCGTCCTGCTTTACGCGCTCATCCTCATCATCGGCGCGCTCGTGGGCCTGGAGATCCCGCTGCTCCTGCGGATCTTGAAGGAGCGGATCGAATTCAAGGACCTCGTCGCGAAGGTCTTCACCTTCGACTACATCGGCGCGCTGCTCGCCTCGCTGCTCTTTCCGCTCGTGCTCGTGCCGCACCTCGGCCTCGTCCGTTCGTGTTTTCTCTTTGGAATTTTGAATGCCCTCGTCGGCCTCGCCACAGCCACGATGATGCGCGCGGAGATTCCCCGCGCGGCATGGGTCCGCAATACCGGCCTCGTGGTGCTCGCCGCGCTCCTCGCGGGGTTCGCCGGCTCGGAGCGGCTCATGGCCTGGACGGAAACGGAGACCTACGTGGACAACGTCATCTTCTCCCAATCCTCGCCGTATCAGCGCCTAGTCCTCACGCGCTCCGGCGAAGACCTGCGGCTCTACCTCAACGGCAACCTGCAATTCAGCTCGCGCGACGAATACCGCTACCACGAAGCGCTCGTGCATCCCGGCCTCGCGCGGCTCGCGCATCCGCAGCGCGTGCTCGTGCTCGGCGGCGGCGACGGCCTCGCCGTGCGCGAGGTGCTGCGGCATCCGCGCGTGGAGCACGTGACACTCGTCGATCTCGATCCCGCGATGACGCGACTCTTTTCCACGAATGAAATGCTCACCCGCCTCAACGACTCCGCGCTGCTTTCGCCGAAGGTGCGCGTGATCAACGCAGACGCCTTCACCTGGCTGCAAGCGAACCGCGAAATGTTCGACTTCATCGTCGCCGACTTCCCCGACCCGTCGAACTTCTCCATTGGCAAACTCTACACCACCGCGTTCTTCCAGCGCGTCCGCGCGGCGCTCCAGCCGGATGGCGCATTCGTCGCGCAATGCACTTCGCCCTACGTCGCCCGGAAGTCGTTCTGGTGCATCGACGCCACGCTCCGCGCGACCGGCCTCGTCACCGAACCGTATCACCTCTACGTGCCGTCATTCGGCGAATGGGGCTTCATCCTCGCCGCGCATCAGCCGCTCGCGGGCACACCGCGGCTGCCGGACGGGCTGCGCTTTCTCACCGCGGAAAATCTCGCTGCGCTCTTCGATTTTCCTCCCGACATGGCTCGCGTGGAGGCGGATGTGAACCGGCTCAACAACCAGGCTCTCGTCCGCTACTTCGAAGCCGAGTGGGCGCGCTACGTCCATTGAACGTGGAGGCAGCGGAATCGCCCTGCTCGATCTGTCAGGCGAACACGTCCGTCACCGGCTTGCCATCTGCGATCAAGACAGGGCGGTCGTTGAGCGTTCGCACTTCGGTGTGCGGGTCGATGCCCATCGCGTAGTAGATCGTCGCCGCGAGATCGTCGGGCCGCACGGGATTCTCCGCGGGATACGAGCCGGTCTTGTCCGACGCGCCATGCACGAAACCGCGCTTCACACCGCCGCCCGCGAGGAGCGTGGTGTAACACTGCGGCCAATGGTCGCGGCTCACGTTTTTGTTGATGTTCGGGGTGCGTCCGAATTCGCCCATCCACACCACCAGCGTGGTGTCGAGCAGGCCGCGCTCATCGAGGTCGGTGAGCAGCGTCGGGAGTGTCTGCTCGGTGATCGGAAGATGATATTTTTCGATGATCGGAAACATCCGGGTGTTGTCGAAGCCGTGCGTATCCCAGCCGCCCTCCGTGCTGCTCCGTCCGCCGATGCCCGGGGCAAAATAGACCGTCACAAATTTCGTCCCCGCCTCCACGAGCCGCCGCGCGAGCAGGCAGCTCTGCCCGTAAGTCGAGCGCCCATACGCCTCGCGCACCTTCTCCGGTTCGGCGGCGAGGTTGAACGCCCCGCGCAGTTTCGGCGATTGCAGCATCCCGATCGCGCGCTCGTAGTAGCTGTCGAGTCCGCGCGCCTGCGCGGAAAAATCGAGCAGCCGCGCCTGTTGATCGATGAGCTGCTGCAACTCGCGCCGCGCCTGCAACCGCTCGAACGGGATCCCTTCCGGCAGGCTCAATTCCGGGAGTGCGAAGCTCGGGGAATTCGGGTCCTGGAGGACGATCAGCGGATCGTGCGCCTTGCCCAAAAAACTCGCGTGCTGCCCCGGCGTGACCGAGCCATCGCTGACCACATGCGGATACGAAATCGCGGTCGGCATCTCGCCGCGCACCGGCGCGAGGCGGTCCACCACGGAGGCGTAGCCGGGGAAAAGATCGAGGGAATCGCGCAGCCGCTGATCGTCGGTCGGCGGCGCATGCCCGGTCAGCGCGTAGTAGCCGGCCGAGTTGTGATTCTTCATCGTGTGGTGCATCGACCGGATGAGCGTCACCTTGTCCATGACCTTCGCCGTCTTCGGGAGATGCTCGGAAACCTGGATGCCGTCCGCCTTGCTCGAGATCGGCCGATGCGGCCCGCGAATGCCCTCCGGCGCGTCCGGCTTCATGTCGAACATGTCGATGTGCGACGGCCCGCCCCATTGGAAAAGAAAGATCACCGACTTCGCGCGCGCCTTGAGTTTGACGGCATTGGCGAGCGATTCGGCATTGAGGATGCCCGGCATGTTCAACCCGAGCAGCCCCAGGCCGCCGACCTTGAGTGCATGCCGGCGGGTCATCGTGCGATGAAAATTGGGGCAGGCGAAATCGGGGTTCATGGCGAGGGGATGTTAAAGAAAAAAGTGCCCGTCATTCCGACTGAGCGTAGCGAACGGAGGAATCTCTCGCATCCGCGGGCGGAGGCGGCGCGGAGCAGGCGGCGCGTCGGCTCCGCGCCACCGCTGCCCACGGATGCGAGAGATTCCTCGGCTTCGCTCGGAATGACGGGCTTTTTTGGAAGCTCCGCACCACGGGACTTGCCGCCGCCCGTCTTGCAGAAACAAAGGAATGACGGGCTTCTTCTCATCGCTCAGTGCCGGAAGATGAATTCCTTCGAGTTTAGCAGCGCCCACGCGAGATCTTCCGCGGCGCGGCGGCGATCCTTGCCCGCGGCGAGATAGGCGATGCAGCGCTCGCGTTCCGCGTCGGCGGGTGGACGGGAAAGCGCGGTCCAAAAGAGGTCGTCGATCGTCGAAGCGTCGCTGCCGGAGGCGAGCAGTTTGTCGAGCGTGTTGCCCTTGCGGGTGAGCAACTGCTGGATGAGCGGACCGCTGATGAGCTGGAAGGCTTGCGGGATCGCGGTGTCGTTGCTGCGTTCGCAATCCGAGGCGATGAGCCGCGGCGGTTTGCCAAAGCTGGCGGTAAACCGATCCACGTCCGTCGCCAGCGGCTTGTAATGTTTGCGGCCTTCCGCGATCTGCGCGAGGCGCGTGCCGGCGGGCGCGCCTTCGATCGGAAGCGGCGTGGCGAGGACCGCGCTGATGGAATCCAGCATCTGCTCGGCGGTGAGGCGGCGCACGATGCCGCGCGAAAAATTCGTCTCATCGTCCGCATTCGTCACATTCGGCTCCGCCGCGAGCTGATAGGTGCGCGACCCCGTGATCGTGCGGATGAGCTGCCGCAGGTCGTAGTCGTGCGCCACGAAGTCCTTGGCCAGCGCCTCGAGCAGCTCGGGATGCGACGGCGGATTGCTCGCGCGGAAATCATCCACAGGATCGACCAGCCCGCGCCCGAGCAGGTGGAACCACACGCGATTCACCTGCATCCGGGCAAACATCGGGCTGTGCGGCAGCCAGTCGGCGAGCGCGAGCAGTTCGTCGCGTTCCTTCGAGACTTCCGGCGCGGCGCCGCCGAGGAAGCGCGGTTTCGCCGCCTCGCCGGTGCGCGCGTTGATTACCGAACCGCTCGATTTGATCAGCACCGTCTGGTCGCCCTTGAACTCGTTCTTGTCGCTCTTGTCCTTCCCCTTCTCGCCGGAAAGCTTGTAGTCGATCCGCGCGAAAAGCCCGGCCCAGTCGTAGTAGTCGTCCTGGGTCCAGCGCTCGAACGGGTGATTGTGGCACTGCGCGCAATTGAGCTGCGTGCCGAGGAAAACGCGTGCGGTGTTTTCCGCGCGGGTCACGGGGTCGCGGTTCGCGCGCCACCAGTTCGCCGGCGGATTTTTGAGCGTGCTCCCGCGGGCTGCGATCAACTCGCGGGCGAACTGATCGAGCGGCTTGTTAGCCGCGATGCTCTCGCGGATCCAGCCGTGGAAAACCTTCATCCCGTCGTAGTCGAGCTGGCGCTGTTCGATCTTGAGCAGGTCGGCCCATTTCAATGCCCAGAAGTCCGCAAACTCATCGTATTGCATCAGCTCGTCGATCAGCTTCGCCCGCTTGTCGGGATCGGTATCGGCAACGAACGCGCGCGCCAAAGCCGCATCCGGAACCAAGCCGAGCAGATCGAGGTAGGCGCGGCGCAAAAAGGTCGCATCGTCGCATAGCGCGGATGGGTTGATCCGAACCATTTGCAGTTTCTTGAAGATCGCCTCGTCGATGAAATTGGCTGCCGGTGGCCGGCTCCACGCGAATTCCGGCCGCGCCGGCACGAACGCGATCGGCACCGCGACTTGCTGATTCAGATACCGCAAGAGCACCGTCGTCTCGCCCGCCTTTTCCCGCGTCACCAGGCCGTCCACGGAAACTTTCGCGACCTGGTTGTTCGGCTCATAGACCGCGAGCCGCGTCACGTCCTGCGCCGAACCATCGGCAAATTTCGCCGTCGCGCGCAGCTTCACTTGCGTCGCCGGCTCCAGCACCACCCGCTGCGTCCCGGAGATCTCGAGATTCACCAGCTTCGCCGCCTTCGCGCCGGAATCCGGCGCACCGTCGCGGAGCCATTGCGAAAAGATCGCATCCTCCGGCGAGTCCGCGGCAAACCGCTGCCCGCCCTCGTGCGCCAGCCCCGCGGTCGCCTTGAGCAGCACGAGACTGGCCTCCGGCTGAATGAGATTCACCCGCCGCCCGCCCTGTTCGCGCGTTATGGCCAGCCAGTCGAGATCCGGATCCTGCCCGCGCAGCGACAGCTTGAAGCCGCCCTTGCCGTTTGCATTGCCGTGGCAAGCGCCCGCGTTGCACCCCGCCTTCGACAGCACCGCCATCACCTCGCGGCGGAACATCACGTCTTCGGCATGCCCGATCGCGCCCACGCCGAGCAGCACCGCGACGAGCGCCGCGATCCTGGTGTTTGGAAAGAAATCAATGCGGCGCATGTTCCGGGGAGATCGCTAAACCAACCATAAGCGACTGGCGAACCATAGGGACTTTTTGGAACCGCAAACCTGTGCCGCCCCTCGCGAGTTGCCGCGCTTCGGCGCAGTTAGAATGACCGCTTTTCGGAAGCTCCGCGCGCCTACGCGCGCTTCGCCAGCGCGGCCACTTCCTTCTTCATCAGCGCACTCACCCGGTGCTTGGCGAGATAGACCTGCGCCAGATTCACCCGCAGCGATTCCGCGACCCTCGCCGCGGACCAGCGCTTGATCATGCAGCATTCGAAAATCTGGAACTGCCGCGCGCTCACCCGCAGCTTCACGCGCTCGAGCGCGGCCTCGAAGAGATTCCGCTCCCACTCGCGATCCCAGACCGTCTCGATCTGGCGCCCGTCTGCGCCCGGAATCCGCTCGATCGTCGCTGTCTCGCGACCGTCATCGTCGCGACCGGGCCGCTGATTCTCCGCGGGCTCGCGCTTGCGGAATTGGTCGGCGATTCGCCACCGGGTCGTGTTGAGCAGCCAGCCTTTGAACGAACCCGCCTCGCGATCGTATTTCCCGATGTTCTTCGCGATCGTGATGACCGTCTCCTGCACCACCTCCTGCGCCTCGGAATCGGTCAGGCCGCTCTTCCGGGCGACGTTGTAAATAAGCCGCCAGTAGGTGTCGAAAAACTCCTGCCAGCGCGCCTGATCCTGCCAGTCCGCGAGCCGCTCGATGAGGCTGAGCCGCGTCGCGAGCATGCGGCCGGTTTTCGTCTTGGCGCTGCGAATGGGTTGCATTCCCGGCGAGGCTACCAGACGATTTTGCCGGAGTCGTTCGCAAAAAATTTCTTCGAACTCGTTGAAAGATCGGCGGCGCGCCGCCGTTAAAATCCCGACAAGCCAACCACCACGCCATGCACTCTCCATCCACCTCCCCGCTCCTCGCCAGCCTCGGCCTCGCGACTCTCCTCCTGATCACCCCGAGTCGCGCCGCGGAACCCGCCGCACAGCTCATCGCCCACACGCTCGACAAGACGAATCCGACCGCCACGTTCACCATCCGCTTCGCGCGGCCGATGGTCGATTCAGCGAGCGTCGGCAAGGTCGCCGATCCCGCGCCGGTCGAGTTGCAGCCGGCCGCGAAAGGCAAGTTCACCTGGCTGAGCACACGCAGCGGCGTCTGGGCGCCGGAGGAGCCGTTGCCGCTCAGCACCACGTTTCGTTTTGTCTTCCGCGCAGGGGCGAAGAATGCCGGCGGGGAAAAGCTCGAGGGCGATATCGAGACGACGTTTGCAACCCCCGGCCTGACCATGAAGGGCTGGCATTCCCCGCAATACTTCAATCGTGAAGACGCGCCTGCCGCGCCCAATCTCAACCTTCTCTTCAACGCCGACATCAGCGCAGCCGACGCCGGGCGCTTCCTTGCCTTCACGAACAAACAAGGCGCGAAGGTCGCCGCAAAAGTGCTCCAGGCCGACCCCGCGCATCACCCGCTGCACCGCTTCCCGAGCTATCGCAGCGAGGATCGTTCGCTGCTCACCTGGAAGGCGCGTTTCTTCGAGAAGATCACCTCCTCGATCGGCAAACGCGCCCCGGAAGTCGCGCGGCAGAACCAGCTCTTCGTCACTCCCGCCGATCCACTCAGCGTCGGCGAGGATTGGAAACTCATCGTCGCCGAGGGCCTCCCCACTACCGAGGCCGGCGTCAACCTGCTCGCCGCCGTGGAGGTCCCGATCGGGACAGTGCGCCAATTCCTAACCCACACCGTGGATGCCGTGAACAACGGCCACGGCGGGCGGAAGCTTGTGCTGCGCTTCACCAAGCCGCTCGCGCCCTCCGTGACTGCCGCGACGCTTCCGCAGTGGATCAAAATCACGCCACTTCCCAAGAAAGCCATCGCCACCGTCGAAGGCGCGGAAATCACGTTCACCGGCGACTTCCAACTCGACACGGAATACACCATCAAGACCGCGAAAGGCATCCCGGCGTCGGAACCTTTCATCCTCCGGGAGGACAACGTGCAGACCGCCAGCTTCGAGCCGATCGCGCCTTCGCTGGTGATCGAAGGATTCGCCACGCACCAGCTCAGCAGCGGCACGCGGCACTTCCACATGAAGGCGGTCAACGTCCCGAAAATCCGCGTCACGGCGAAGCTCTTCCAGCCGGACACGGCCCCGCTCGCGCTCAAGACCTACGACGAGTACCTCAATCCACCGAAGGCCAGGGACGACGAATTTCACCGCAAGATCGACGCCGACAAACTCCCCGGAAAAGCCATCTACTCGCGGATCATCACCGGCACCGGGCAGGTCGATACCGAGCGCGAAATCAAGCTCGCGTGGAACGACATCATCGGTGCCGGAAAGTCGGGCGTGGTGCTCATCACCGCCGAGGCGGTCGGCAAGAAATCGCGCCCCGGCGTGCAGGCCATCGTGCAAGTCACCGACCTCGGCGTGGTCTGGAAAAACTCCACCGATGAAACCTTCGCGCATGTCTTCTCGCTCGCCTCGGGCGCGCCGGTCGCGGGGGTAAAAGTGCAGCTCCTTTCCGCCGATAGTGCGACCCTCGGCGCGGCCACCACTGACGCCAGCGGGACCGCAATTCTCCCCGCCTCGGATAAAGCCGCGTGGCTGCGCGCGGAGAATGGCGCGGACCTGCACCTCGTTCCGCTCGACGACGATTCCAACCAGCTTTCGCTCTATCGCTTCCATCTCTCCGTCCGCGACGATGAGGAGGAAGACACCGGCGTGGGCAACCGCCAGGTGCTGCTCTTCACCGAGCGCGGCGTTTACCGGCCGGGCGAGACGGTGCATCTGAAAGGCATCATCCGCGATCCGCGCACGGGGCAGGCGCGCATTCCCGCCGGGGAAAAAGTGCGGCTCAAGGCTTATGACAATCGCGAGCGCGAGATCCTCTCCCGCGACGTGACACTCAGCGCCTACGGCTCGATCGACGCCGACATCGCGCTGCCAAAGGGCACGCTCGGCACGTACACGGCGACGCTCAGTTTCGGGAAGCAAGGAAGCGGCGAGGAGAGCGTCGTGCGCCACGAATTCGAAGTGCAGGAGTACACGCCGAACGCTTTTGAAATCAGCATCGGCGGGCCAAAGACCATCGTGGGCGCGCAGCCGATCGAGTTGCCGATCTCCGGAAAATACCTCATGGGCAAGTCGCTCTCCAAGGCACAGCTCAGTTGGTCGATCGAAGCCGAGGACCGCAACTTCAAGCCGGAGGGCTTCGACGACTTCAGCTTCTGCGACGCGATCGACGACTATCGCCTGAATCGCGCGCTCGACCGCGCCTCGCATTTCGCCGATCAGGGAACGCTCGAACTCGGTGAGGATGGCAAGGTCGCCGTCGCCACGAACGTCCAACTCAACACGAAGGCGCCGCAGCCGCGTTCCGCCCGGCTGCTCTGCGAGGTCACCGACCTCAATCAACAGACCGTCTCGCAAGCGGCTGAGCTGATGTTTCACGCGTCCGACTTCTACCTCGGCATCGGCGAACTGCCCGAAGTCGTACAGAAGGGCGACGCGCTCCCGATCCCGATCGTCGCCGTGCGCACCGACGGCACGCCGAATCCCGAACCCATCGCCGCCAAACTGCGCGTGACCCGGATCGACTGGCAGAACAACCGCGTCGTCACCGATGACGACGCCTCGGAGAATCAGACGGAGCCGATCTTCAAGGTAATCGCCGAGCAGGAACTCCAGACGCAGCGCGCTGAGCACCGCGAGCACAAGTGGCAGGGCGTGGGCGAACCCGCGGCGAGCCTCATCGCGGGGGAGCCTGGGATGTATCTGCTCGAAGCGATCGCGAAGGATGTGGCCGGGCGCGAAGTGCTCACGTCCACGACATTTTACGTCACCGGCGAGAACGTGACCGAGTGGAACTACCGCCACGAATTCCAGATCGAGCTCGTGACCGACAAGCTGGAATACCTGAGCGGCGAAACGGCGCGCATCCTCGTGAAGACGCCGATCTCCGGCGATGCGCTGGTCACCATCGAGCGGGACAAGGTGATGCGTTCCTTCACCACGAAACTCACCGGCAATGCCCCGAGCGTCGAGGTGCCGTTGCTCGGTCTGGATGCGCCGAATGTCTTCGTCTCGGTGATGGTCTTGCGCGGCGCGAGCGACAGTCCGCGCAAATTCAAGGAGCCGGATTACCGCGTCGGCTTCTGCCAGATCAAGGTCACGCGGCCCGAGTCGAAGCTGAGCGTCTACGTCACGCCGGAAAAGAAGGCGTATCAGCCCGGCGACCGCGTCACGATCGGGGCCGAGGTCCGCGACATTCACGGGAAGCCGCGCGCCGGCGCCGAGGTCACACTCTATGCCGTGGATGAAGGCGTGCTCAGCCTCACCGGCTACGAGACGCCGGACCCGCTCGCGTATTTCAACAAGCCGCTCCCGCTCGCGGTCACCACGAGCCTGACCCTGCCGACGCTGCTGCGCGAAGACCCGGAGGAGAAGAGCTTTGAGAACAAGGGCTACGTGATCGGCGGCGGCGGCGATCTCGGCGATGCGTTCCGCAAAAACTTCGTCACCTGCGCGCTGTGGAATGCGAACCTGAGGACGGACGAAAATGGGCGCGTCTCGGCGAGCTTCACCGCGCCGGACAGCCTCACGCGCTACCGCGTGATCGCGGTGGTGCAGACCCAGGACGACTCGTTTGGCGCGGGCGAATCTGCGTTCGAAGTGAACAAGCCGGTGATGCTGGAACCGGCGCTGCCGCGCTTCGCGAACATCGGCGACAAGCTCGCGCTGCGCGCCGTGCTGCACAATCTCACCGACGTGGGCGGCGAAGTGGAAGTGCAGCTCGCGCTCGATGAAACCGCCACGGGCACGAACCTCACCCGCCGCCTCGAACTCCCCGCGCGCGGCTCGCTCGCGGTGGATTTCCCGATCGAATTCAAAACGGTCGGCGAGGCGAAATGGAAGTGGACCGCGCGCTTCACCGGCAGCGATGGCAAGACGGCCTTCCGCGATGCGGTGCAGACGACGTTGAAGGTCGGCTACCCCGTGGCGCAGTTGCGCGAGGTGAAGCTCAACCGCATCGACAGCGCCGAGACGAACCTGCTCAAGGACGCCGATCCGGCTGTGCTCGAAGGCCAGGGCGTGGTGCGGGTGAGCCTTGGAAATTCACGCGTCATCGAGCTGCGCGAGACGCTCAACCAGCTCCTGCATTACCCCTACGGCTGCGTCGAGCAGACGACCTCGAGCACGCTGCCGTGGATCGTGCTGAAGGATTTCCGTGACGCGCTGCCGGAGCTCGCGCGGACCGATGAACAGATCCGCGACTCGGTGAATCATGGCATCGACCGCCTGCTCACCATGCAGACCAGCGGCGGGGGCCTGAGTTACTGGCCGGGCGGCCGCGACCCGCACTTCTGGGGCAGCGCCTATGGCGGGCTCGGCCTGGCGATGGCGAAGCGCGCGGGTTATGAAGTTCCGGCGGGCGAGTTTGATTCGCTCTGCAAATATCTGAGCGCCGCGCTGCGCGGCGCTGCCGTGATCTACAACCGCTCGGAACTCGGCGAACGCTGCATGGCCGTTTACACGCTGGCGCTCGCCGGTCGCGCCGAGCCGGCCTACCACGAAATGCTTTTCAACAAACGCGATCAACTCACCGGCGAAAGCCGCGCGCTGCTCGCGCTCGCGATCGTGGAAAGCAAAGGGCCGGCGACGATGACGGAGGAATTGCTCAAGCCGCGCGCGGCGGAAGGCACGGAGGAGGATGCGTTCTGGTCCCATTCGCGCGACTCGGCGATCCGGCTGCTCGCGTGGAGCCAGTTCAAGCCGGAGGGGGCGGAGGTCGAGGCCACGGTCAACGACCTGCTCGGCCGCCGTGAAGGCGGGCATTGGCTGACGACGCAGGGTAACGCATGGTCGCTGCTCGCGTTCAGCAACTACCTTCGCCGGGTGGAAAAACCGGCGCCTCACATCGCCGGTGCGCTCGCGTGGGGTGAGCGGAATGAGAAATTCGCCCTCGATAAAAAAGCTCCGCTGCATCGCGTGGAAATCCCGATCGCTCCCGGCGCCGATCGCCTTCCAATGAACCTGGCGAACCCGGCCAAGAACCGCATTTTCTCCGAGGTGGAAATCGTCGCGCATCCGAAGACTCTCAACCAGCCGCGGGTGGACCAGGGGTATTCCATTGCGCGCAATTACGCGAAGGTGGAGGACGACGGAACGCTGAGCGAATTGAAGAACCCGGTGATCGGCGACCGCGTGCTCGTGACACTGCGGATCGACGTTCGGCGGAAGGCGCGTTACGTCGCGGTGGACGATCCGATGCCGTCGATCTTCGAGGCGGTGAATCCGGTCTTCAAATCGCAGGAGACGCGTGCCGGCGAAGTGCTCGGTCGCGACTGGCCGGGCGACTTCCAGGAGCTGCGCGACGACCGCGCGCTGTTCTTCGCCGACTACCTCTATCCGGGTGAATACACGATCCGCTATCTCGCGCGAGTGCGCGCGGCGGGCACCGCGACTGCGCCATCGGCGAAGATCGAGGAGATGTATCATCCCGATCGCTTCGGCCTGACCGAGACGATGCAACTGACCAGCCTGCCGCTGAAGTGAGCGAGCCGAACCAACTCGGAGGGACGCGCTCCCGCGCGTCCCAAACTTCCAAGGGGGAAGCCGCCCCGCTCTCGGACCGCCTGCGCACAGCCGCGGGGTCGGGGACGCGCAGGAGCGCATCCCTCCGGTGGACGATGCGCGCGTTCGCGCTGGCGCTGCTGCTCGCCTGGCTCGGGCTGAAGCTCGTGCCACTGCCCGCGGCGCTGCTGCGCCCGGCGGTGCAGAGCCGGGAGTTCACCGATCGCCACGGCGTGACGTTGCGCGAGGTGCGCGTGGATGAACGCTTCGCTCGGGAAGTCGCGCTCGAGGAAATTCCGCCGCGCGTCGTGAACGCGATGCTCGCGGCGGAAGACAAACGCTTCTTCCAGCACGGCGGGGTTGATTTCCTCGCGATCACCCGCGCGGCCTGGAACAACGCCAACCACCGGCGCGTGACCTCGGGCGCTTCGACCATCACGCAGCAACTCGTGAAGATCAGCGATCCGCGCCCGCGCACGCTTTCCACCAAATGCCTGGAAGCCGTGCGCGCGGTGCGCCTGGAGCAGCTTTGGACGAAGCAGCAAATCCTCGCGGCGTATTTCAACCGGCTCGATTTCGGGAATCTGAATATCGGCATCGGCTCGGCGGCGAATTACTACTTCGGCAAGCCGCTCGCGGATCTGAGCGATGCGGAGTCGGCCTTTCTCGCCGGCCTGCCGAAAAATCCCACCCGGCTGAATCCGCATCGGGCCACGCGCGCCGCGAAGCGCCGGCAGGAGATCGTGCTCGGGCGGATGGAAAAGGCGGGCTGGCTCACCGCGGATCAAGCCGGGCGCGCACGCACCGAGGCGCTGCATCTCCAGGCGCCGCAGCGGCTTTTCCGCGCGCCGCATTTCGTCGATCTCGTCCTCCAGGATTTGCCGGTCAACGCGCCTGCGACAGTGGAGACCACGCTGGACCTCGATCTGAATCGCTTCGTCGAAGGAGCGGTGCGCGATCAACTCGCCCGGCTGCACGCCAAGAACGTTCGCGACGCGGCGGCCGTGGTGCTCGACAATGCGAGCGGCGATGTGCTCGCGCTGGTCGGCTCGCAGAATTTTTTCGCGCCGGGCACCGGGCAAGTCAACGGCGCGTGGGCGCGGCGCTCAGCCGGATCGACCTTCAAACCTTTCACCTACCTCCTCGCGCTCGAACGCGGTGCGTCACCCGCGACGATCGCGGCGGACGTGCCGGTCACGTTCGCGACCCCGACGGGGATGTTCCGCCCGGAAAATTACAGTCATCGGTGCTACGGCCCGATGCGCTACCGACTGGCGCTGGCGAACTCCTTGAACATTCCCGCCGTCCGCGTGCTCGCCTCGATCGGTGGGGCGGCGACGCTCCAGCAACGGCTCCGCGACTGGGGGATGACGACGCTGGACGCGCCCGCCGAGCACTACGGTCTGGGCCTGACGATTGGGAATGCGGAGACGCGGCTGCTCGAACTGGCCAACGCCTATGCCACGCTCGCGCGGCTGGGCGAATGGCGCCCCTACCGGTTCGTGGAAGGAAGTGCATCAGAGGTCGGACTTCGACCTTCGACTTTCGAACTTCCGGCGGCCACGCCGGCGGCGGCGTGGTTGATGGCGGACATGTTGAGCGACAATGCAGCGAGAACGATTTCGTTCGGGATGCAGTCGGCGCTGCGGTTTGATTTTCCGGTCGCCTGCAAGACGGGCACGAGCTCGGATTTTCGCGACAACTGGGCGGTGGCCTATACGCCGGAATTCACGGTCGCGGTGTGGACCGGCAACTTCGACGGCTCTCCGATGCGGGAAGTATCGGGCGTGACCGGCGCGGCGCCGATCATGCATGCGGTGGTCGCGCACCTCCGCGCGCGGTTTGGCACGTCCTGGTTCACCACGCTACCGCAGATCGTCGAGCGCGAGGTCCATCCGATCACCGGCAAAATGCTCGCAAAATCCCGGCCCGACGCGGTGCGTGAAAAGTTCATTGCCGGACAGGAGCCACCGCCGGAAACGCCCGACGACTACGACGCGGGCGGCCGCGCCGTGCTCGGCCCGGAGTTTGCCGAATGGAGTCGCAGCGCGGAAAACGGGATGACCGCGCGGACGGCAATCGAGCCGGGCGAAACTCCACTCCGGCTCGTCTCACCGCTGCCGGGCACGACCTTCCTCGTCGATCCCGACCTGCCCTCCAGCGAGCGTGTGCCGCTGCGCGCGAGCGGCCCCGGCGAGGTCCGATGGGAATGCACTTCTCTCGAAGTGCGGGAGAGCGATGGGCGCATCTTTGCGATCGCAAAGGAAGGCGAGCATAAGCTCGTCGCGCGGGACCCGGCCACGGGCCGGACGGCGGAGACGTGGATCCGGGTGAAGGTGCTGTAGGCGATCTGATGTCGCGCCGCGGCAGCGGCGACAGTGGCGCGGAGCAATCCAAACACTCCGTCATTCCGTCCGGAGCGGAGCGAAGTGGAGGAATCTCTCGCGTCTGAGGACAGCGGCGGTGCGGAGCACTTCGCACGACGCTCCGCACCGCCTCCGCCCACGGATGCGAGAGATTCCTCCACTCCGCTACGCTCCGGTCGGAATGACGAGCTTGTTAGGATTAGTGCGCGGAAGGAAAACTCTGCCCGCCGTCAGCTAAACGTCAGATTCTTCACCCCGGCAAAAGCGGCGGCGTTGAGCACGTCCACGATCCGTTCGTGACGGGTATCCGGCTGGGGACGGACGATCACCGGATCGTCGCCGCCAAATTGCTCGATCGTGGCCTTGAGCCATTCGCGGAGTCGCTGGAGTCCTTTGTCCGTCGGGGCCCCATAGACTTCGTTGTTCATGCTCACCTGACCTTCCGGCGAGATGTCGATCACGATGGGCGTCTTGGTGTTGTTGCTTTTCGTCGCGGCTGCGCCGCTGGGGAGTGCGATGTTGAGCTCCTTCTCCTTCACCTGCGCTCCGGCCATGGCCATGAAAAAGAGCATGAGCACAAACACGACATCGACCATCGGCGCGATCTGAAAGCCGATGTCACCATCTTCTGAACCTGCTGAGCCGCCCATATTTTTGGTTGGTTGTGGGTTGAGTTTGGAAAGCGAGACTAAGGCGCCGCGGGTTTTCCGCCGCTCATGTCCTTGTCCACCACGGAGAAAGTGACGTTGCCCACCCCGGCGTTCGCCGCGGCCACCATCACGGCGCGGAGATACTCGTAACGCACGTTGCGGTCGGCCCGGATCAGCACGCGCATCGCGGGATTTTTCGCGACGTGAGTCTGGAGCAGTCCGGTGAGCTGCGCAGGCTGGTCGAACTTTTTTTCATCCACGTCGAGCGCGCCCGCGCTGTTGATCGTGTTCCACATCACGTTGATGATCATTTGCCCCTTGGCGTTCTTGTCCGGCGGCTTCGCGTCCTTGGCGATGGGCAGGATGACGTTCTGATTCGCCTGCAAGACTTCCGACGAACTGATCGACATGAAGAAGATCAGCAGGACGAGCAGGATATCGACCATCGGCGCGATTTGAAACTCCGGATCCTCTTCCGGGGTGGTTCGCGCCGCAGCGCGCATGGCCTTCGTGTGCTTCGATGCGCTCATGGCTCAGACAGCCGCGATCAAGCCGCCCAGTCGAGCGTCGCTCCGCAGTGCGGGCAGGGATTCATTCCGGGGGTCACCGCGCCGTTGCAAACGGGGCAGGCGGTGGTCAGGGCCATCGAGACTTTCCGCACTCCGGCGGAGGCGCCGGGCAGCGCGCCGCCGGCGCTGAAATTCTCCCCGATCTGCACGCCCTGAAGTTCGTCATACGGAATGTCCATGACGAGGGTGTTCACCACATCGTCGGCATGCACGATGACCATCTGCGAGACATTGCGGAAGACATAATAGGCGACGAACGCCGGAATCGCGATGAAGAGGCCGCTCGCGGTGGCGAGGAGCACCTCCGAGATCTTGCCGGAGAGCGCGCGTGGATCCTGAATGCCGGAACCGGCCAGCACCGCGAAGGCGCCCATCATGCCGATCACGGTGCCGAGCAGCCCGATCATGGGGCTGACGACCCCGATCACCGAGAGGTAGCTGTTCCGGGTGCGGATCATCGTCGCCTCACGCAGCCCGTGCTCGGCGATCGCCGCTTCCACGGCATCTTTGCCCCGGCCGATGCGGGTGAGCGCGGACTTGAGCACATTGGCGAGGTAGTTTTTGTTCGCCTGGCAGGTGGCCCAAGCTTCCTGATAGTTACCGGATTCGAGCGTCTGCCGGAGCGCCTCGATGAGCGGCGGCGGCGCCAGCTTGTCCTTTTTCAAGGACATCGCGTTCTGGATGATCAAGGTGACCATCGTCACGGAGGTGCCGACGATACAGACCCAGATGAACATGATCAGCGGTCCGCCCTCCATGATCACATGGAGGACATTGTGCTCCTCCGCAGGGGCTGCGGCCGCTTCGTCCTGGGCGAAACCCGTGCCTCCGAGGAAGGCGAGTGCGGCAACGGCGAAGAGGAAGGGGAGGATACGACGGAGTGGGGACTGAATCATGGCTGGAAAAGAGAGGAAGTGGGTGAGTTGGAGGGCATTATGGAACGGTCAAAGGGTGGTCCTTGTCGCGGCTGCGCAGGGCGTCCGCTTTCTGCTGAGCGGCAGTGACTGCGGTGCGATCATGATAGAAAAGAGTCACGGTGCGCAAATAATCTTCGAGCGCGCCCTGCAGATTCCCTTCCTCTTCTTTCAGTTGTCCGCTGACGAGGAACGCCTGGCTGTACGCCAGCTTCTTTTCCGGAGGGACCGTTTTCTCCGCGAGAGCGGCCGCGACGATCGGTTCAATCTTCGCTTTCGCCGCGGCGAGATCCTTCTTCGCAACGGCGATCCGGGCGAGCCCCACTTCCGAACCGATGGAGCCTCCCGCCGCATTTTGATACAGTTTCTTGAACTCGTTGTAGGCGGCCTCCGCTTTCGCGAAATCCCCGCTCGCCACGTAGATGTCGCCGAGAATCCCGGTCGCATATTGCGCCCAGTCGGTCGGCAAGCCCTTGTAACGATCGGTCACCGATTTGATCAGCACGAGCGCCTTCGGCAGTTCGCCCGCGGTATAGGCCTGGTAGCCCTGCCCATACTCCGGCGGCGGCGGCATTTGGAAGGATTCGAACATTCCCGGCTGGAGCGTAATCATCTGCTGGCCGATGCGAATTTGCACTCCGCTGGCCGACGCGCCGACCACCACGCCCTGCTGCACGACCGCGCTTCCCTTCACTTTGAACGTCGCCTGCGCGCCGCCCGCCGGCGCTTGAGCGATCGCCTGCGAAACCAGCATTAAAGCGCATCCCGAGGCAGAAAGGAGTTGCTGGAGGAAAGGGGGGACACGTAGCTTCATGCGCTTTGCGGTCGGGCAAACTAGTGAACCCATTCCGCGAAATCAACCTCGAACCTCCCCCTAATAAATGGTCAATTTGCTCCGCCGCTTCCAGAAGCCTTTGATGATCGTGATCACGCTCCTCGTCATCGTCTCGTTCACCGTGTTTTATAGTAACACCGACTTCATGGACCAGGGCTCGGAGAACCGGGTTGGCTCGGTCTATGGCCGGAATTTTTCCCAGGCGCAGTACATGCGCGAGGGTCGGAAATATGAACTCTGCCAGTACGTGCTCTTCGAATTGTGGCAGTCGCTCATTCAGCCGGCGACGAACGCGGACGAGGCGATGAACAATTTCGTCTGGAACAGCGTGGTGCTCCGTCACGAGGCCGATCAGCTCGGCATCCGTCCGACCGATGCGGAGATCGAGGAGACGATCAAGGGCCTGCCGCCGTTTCAAACCAACGGCGTTTACGATTCGTTAAAATACAATCAGTTCGTCCAGAACGCGCTCAATCCGCGCGGGCTGATGCCGGACACTCTCGAAGAAATGGCCGGCAACGACGTCCGGCTGCGAAAGCTCAAAGCCTTGCTCGGGACGACGCTCGCGGCCTCGCCGACGGAGATTCGCGAGATGTTCGAGCTGCGCCACCGCAAGCTCGAAACCCAGGTCGTGCGCTTTGACTTCGCAGAATTTCTCAAGGCGCAGGCGCCTTCCGAAGAAGACGCGAAGAAGGCTTACGAGGAGCGCAAGAGCACGCTCAAGACGGACGAACTCCGCAAGGTGAAGTTTGTCGCCTTCTCCATTCCGAACGTGGAGAAGCCGCTCGTCGGCAAGGAACGCGTGGATGCCTTCGAGAAGCTGAGCGAGAAGGCGCAGGAATTCATGGTCGCGATGACCGACAAGGACGCGAAGTTCGAGGACGTGGCTGCCAGGCTCGGGGCGAAGGTGCAGGAGACGCCCGCCTTTCCACAGAGCGAGCCGCCCGCCGAACTCGACAAATCGCCGAAAGCCGCGGCGGCCGCTTTCAAGCTGACCAAGGATGAGGCGGTCAGCGATGCCGTGCAGACCGACAAAGGTTACTTTCTCCTCCATCTCGCCGAGGTGGTGCCCGCGCGTGAAAAGACCTTCGACGAAGCGAAGATCGCGCTCCTGGAGGATATCAAGAACGAGCGCGCGCAGGAAGCGATGAACCTCAAAGCCACCGAAGTCCGCAACAAGATCGAAGCCGAAATCAAGGCCGGCAAATCCTTTGCCGACGCCGCGACTGCCGCCGGCGTGAAGGCCGAGCCGTATGCGCCCTTCTCGCTCAGCGAGCCGCCCTTCAAGGAAAAGGACGGCCGCGAAGTGACCATGGCTGCCCGCGATCTCAACGAAGGCCAGGTCAGCACGTTCACGCCGACCGCCAGCGGCAGCGGACTGCTCGTCTATCTCGCGAAAAAGCTGCCGGTCGATGAAAAGCAATTCGAGGAAGGCAAAGCGGAACTCGCCGAACAGGTCGCGCGCGGCAAGAGCGAGGCCGCCTTCAGCGAGTGGTTCAGGCACCGCCGCGCCGCCGCCAACATCATGCTCGCCCGCGCTGCGAAGTCGTAGCGCGCCCCCCATCGTGAGCCCGGAAGTCGAAGAACTCTTCGACAACGCCAACGGCGACCTCGCCCTCGGCGAACTCGACGCCGCGGTGGAGAAGTACCGGCGCTGCACCGAACTCGCGCCGGAGTTCTTCGACGGCTGGCATGCGCTCGGCATGGCGTTGATGAAGCTCGGGCGTTACCTCGAGGCGATCGAGGTCGGGAAGAAAACCGTCGAGCTACAACCGAACGATCAACTCGCGTGGTCCAGCCTCTCGCTCTTCTACGTCCGCGCCAATATGATCCCCGAGGCTGAAGCCGCCGGCGCCAAGGCCAAGATCCTGAGCTGGGGCGGCAAGCTAAAAAAACCCTCCTGACCAATGGACGCAGACCTTTGGAAACTGAGCGCACCGTGGTGGCAGTTTGTCCTGCGCGGGCTCATCGTTTTCTTTTTCGTCCTCGTGTTCCTCCGCCTCTCGGGCAAGCGCCAGGTCGGGCAGATGACCCCCATCGACCTCGTGCTCTTGCTGCTCATCAGCAACGCCGTGCAGAACGCGATGAACGGCGGCGACAATTCCATCACCGCTGGTGCCATCCTCGCCGCCACGCTGATCGCCGCGGATATGGCCATGGGCGCACTCGCCAAGCGTTCGCGCAAGATCGAAAAATTCGTCGAGGGCTGCCCGCTCATCCTCGTGCACAACGGTCACGTCATTGAGGAATCGCTCGGACGCTCCGGCATGACCCGCAACGACCTCATGGCCGGGCTCCGCGCCTCGGGCATCGCCACCGTGCAGGACGTCCATGCCGCTGTGTTGGAAAACAATGGCCGCATCACCGTCCTCGAGCGCAAGCGCGCGGAGTAATCCCGCGCACCCGGCGAGTTGCCATCCGGCGCGCGCTCCCGCACATTCGCCACCCGCTTTATGGCCGATCCTTTCTTCATCACCACCGCGATCGATTACACCAACGGCGCGCCGCACATCGGCCACGCCTACGAAAAAATCCTCGCCGACGTGCTCGCCCGCTACCACCGGCTGAAAGGCGACGAGGTCTTCTTCCTCACCGGCGTCGATCAGCACGGGCAGAAGGTTCAGCAGAGCGCGGAAAAAGCGGGCGTCTCGCCGCAGGAGTTCGTCGATGAAGTGACGAAGAAATTCATCAACCTCTGGGACAAACTCGATGTCCGCTACGACCAGTGGGCCGCCACCACCGACACGCGCCACAAGGACTGCGTGCGCGCCATCCTTCAGCGGCTTTGGGATGAGAAAGCCGACGACGGCCAGAGCAAGTGGATCTACAAGAAGTCGCAGCGCGGCTTCTACAGCGTGCGGCAGGAGCAATTTCTTACGGACAAGGAACGCGGCCCCGCCGGCGAATTCGGCCCCGAGTGGGGGCAGGTCGAGGAGCGCGACGAAGAGAACTACTACTTCCGCCTCGCCGACCACAAACAGTGGCTGCTCGACCTCATCGACAAACGCAGCGGTAAACAAGAGGGACAGGATTATCAGGATTTAAAGGATTTACCGGATTCCGCGCCGAGTAATCCCGTTCATCCTCAAAATCCTGCCAATCCTGTCTCGAAAAAGATGGGCGCTCTGGTTATCCCCGACTTCCGCGTCGCCGAGTTGCGCAATGCCGTGGAGAAACTCGAAGGCGACCTCTGCATCTCCCGTCCCGTCGCCCGCCTCACCTGGGGCATCCCCTTCCCCTTCGATCCCGACTTCGTCACCTACGTTTGGTTCGACGCGCTGGTGAACTACATCAGCTTCGCCCCGGGCTACGACCCCCTCG
>JANOAZ010000004.1:0-29412 GCA_031411395.1 Chthoniobacteraceae bacterium | reverse complement strand
CATTGGTGAACACTTGGTGCAGCAACGGAGTAATGCCGGAGCGCGTCTTGCCGGAACCCGTGTCGCCGGTGATGAGCCAGCCGCGGCAGAAGTCCTCGCGCGTCCAGACGAAGCCGCAGCGCCCTCGCAAACGACTCGTTGCACGGCTCGGCGGCTTCGAGGCGGCGTGGAACGCCTTGCAAGTGCTCCGCACCGCCGCTGCCCGCGGATGCGAGAGATTCCTCCACTCCGCTACGCTCCGGTCGGAATGACGGCTTGGTTTGGATTTCCGAACGCTCGCTATTCATTTTCCCATCCAGTCCGGGTGAAATCGCTCTCCGCCCAGCGCGCGGTCTCGAAGCTGCGGGCGCGGTACCAGACGCTGGCCGGCCAGGCGAGCAGCACGAGCAGCCCGAGCCAGAAGTTTGACCAGAAAAGGCCGCCGCGCCTGATCTCCACGTGGTATTCGATCGCCGCGAGCAGCGGATCGGCCTCCGCGTCGATGGTGAGAAAATATTCGCCCGGCGGGATCGCGGGGATTTTCGTCTCCTTGCTCCGGCTGCCCTCCGACCACGACGATCCTTCCGACATTCCCTGGTAGTATTCGATGGTGATCGCCGCGGGATACGTCTGCTCGGTTTGCGCGTTCACCAGCGTGAGATCGAGGCCGAGCCATTGATTGTTCACCGGCGCCTCCGCGCGGATGATCACCGGCTGCTGCCGCCCCTTCAGTTCGAAATGCGGCGTCACCACCACCCGCGCGGGATCGTCCGGCGCTGCTCCCGCGGCGGGCTGGCGGAAGGTCTCATGCACTTGCATCACCGGCGCCGCGCCGCCTGCCAGCGCGAAGAAAATCTGGATCGCGAGATAGATCGCGAGGATGGCGAACAGCGGCTTCTTGAGGCTCGCCCAACGCTCCCGGTGCGGGTTCGGCTGGTTCAGATAAAGGCCGGTGCGCGCAGGCAGATTCTTTACTCCGAAGGCAGTCGCGACCTCCTCCGGCTCCACGTATTCGCCGAGCGACCATGCGATCTCCTCGAGCCCGGGATACTCTTCGCGAGAGAGGATGAAGGGCGGGTGGATGTAGTCCTTGAGCGCCGCCGCCTCGCCGCGCTCGACCTTCCAATAGAACTCGCCGAGCACCGCCTCGACCTTCGCGTTTCCACTCGCGAAGAGCGCGAACTTCCGCCCGTCGCGGAGCCGCGCCACGGCATGCACCGCCGGCTCTTCGAGCAGCCGCGTGACGTAGCTCCAGTGTCCCTTGTAGGTCACCAGCCATGCGAATCCCTGCCACGGATTGAAGAGCAAATACTCCGCCCACTGGCTGTATTGATCCGCGCGCCAGGCGACGCCGATCACTTCCCGATCCACGCCGCGGAAATGCCCGCGCGTGCCGATCGGGAGCAATGCGGGCAGCTTCCGCACCTTCTCATCCGCCTCCTGGATCAGCGTCCACTGCGGATTCGCGGTATCGATCACCGCGCCGCACGAGCCGCAGACCGCCGCCATGGTCTGCCCCGCCGCGCGCAGATTCACGGGCGCGCCGCAGCCGGGGCAGTTCAGCGCCGTGGTGCGATTCCGCGTCGGGTCGGCATCCGCGCTCCAGCCGGGCACGGGGCGGAGCTGGGTAAAATGAAGATCGTCGAACCGCGCGTAGCCGCCGACGAACAGCCGCGCCTCTCCCTCCTCCAGCTCGATGGTCGCGAAGGCGCCCGTGCCATCCATCAGATCCACGCCCACGCGCCGGCCGCCCGGCTCCGCGATGAAGGGCAGTTCGCCTTCCCCACCGAGACATTCCGCCTCCTTCACGTCCACGATCTTCCAGGCCTTGCCCGCACACTCGATCTGCGCGCCACTCGCGTAGGCGGTGCGGTCCGTCGGCAAATCCTCTGCCTTCGCCGCAAAGCTCACCGTGAAAAATCCCTGCGCCTCCGCCACCCAGCCCGTCTGCCCGCCGGCGAAGAGCGCGTGCCACTCCGTCCAGCTCCCCGAGTCCCAGCTCATCCGCACGCGACCCACGAGCTCGAAGGGCTGGCCCTGCCACTCCCCGCGCGTGCCGGGCTGGAGCGGGCTCAGGTCCGGCGGCAGCTCCGCCATCACGCCCATCGTCTCCACATTCACCCCGCGGCGCACCACCATCGAGCGGCACGATTCGCAGACGGCGAACACGGCGATGCTCGACTGGAACTTCACCGGCGCCCCGCATTGGGGGCAATCGAAGACGCGGCTGGACACGGCGCGGAGACTGACGCATTTGCGCGGAAACGGGAAGCGAATGCCGACGATGATTCCCGTGACGCCGCGTGCTCGTTTGTGGATTTCCGCTCGCGCCGCGCCCGCGTGGCCGTTAGTTCTTCGCCCGTGCCGCCCCCGCCCCCAAAAACGCCGCCCACCCCGGCGCTGACTTCCCAGCAAAAGAAGTCCGGCATCGCCGCGTGGCTCGGCTGGATGTTCGACGGGCTGGACATGCATCTTTACACACTCGTCGCGGCGCCATTCGTGATGCAGCTCGTCGGCGCGGCGAGCACGGCCGATGCGTTGGTGAAAGAAAAGAGCTCGTGGATTCAGGCCGCGTTTCTCCTCGGCTGGGCGCTCGGCGGCGGATTCTTCGGACGCGTGGGCGACAAGCTTGGGCGCAGCCGCGCGCTGAGTCTCACCATCCTCACCTACGCGCTCTTCACCGGCCTCTCGTGCGTCGCGCAGACGTGGTGGCAGCTCCTCATTTTCCGCTTCCTCGCCGCGCTCGGCATCGGCGGCGAATGGGCCGTCGGCTCGTGCCTGCTCTCCGAGACGTGGCCGCCGCGCTGGCGCCCCTGGATCGCCGCGGTGCTCCAGACGGGCGTGAATATCGGCGTCCTCCTCGCGTGCCTCGCGGTCAATCTGATGGCCGCGCAGAATCCGCGCTGGGTCTTTCTGGTCGGCGTGCTGCCGGCGCTGCTCGTCTTCTGGATTCGCCGGCACGTGCCGGAGCCGGAGGAGTGGCATCATGCGAAAAAGCAGGTCAGGGAAAGAGAGCCGGGCATCGCCGACCTCTTCCGCGGCGATGTGCTGCCGATCACCCTGCGCACGATCGCCGTCTGCGCGTGCGCGCTCACCGCGTGGTGGGCATTTATGTTCTGGCACGCGCAGCATCTGCGGAATCTCCCCGAGATCGCCCAGTGGTCGCCCGTGCATCGCGAGAAGCTCGTGGCCAACGCCTTCTTCCTCGTCATCTTCGTCTCCATCGCCGGCAATTTCGCCGCAGGCGCGATCGCCCAGTGGCTCGGCTACCGCCGCTCGATCACGTTCATGTGCCTCGGCTTTTTCGGCGCGATGTATCTCACCTTCTCGCAGCCGCGCGGCTACGAGGAACTGTTCTGGTTTTGGTTCCCCGCGGTCGGATTTTTCTCCGGCGTATTCGGGCTCTTCACCATGCTCCTGCCGCCGCTTTTCCCCGTGTTGTTGCGCACCACGGGAGCCGGCTTTTGTTACAATATCGGTCGCGTCGCCGCCGCCGCCGGCACGGTGACCTTCGGCCTGTTTTCCAAAGTCGGCGACTTCCGCACCGCGCTGCTCTACGCCAGCTTCCTGTTCATCCCCGCCGCGATCTTCGCCTGGTGGCTGCCCGAGCCCGCGCGTGATCCCGCCACCGGCGAACTCGATACTCCGGTCGGCGCCCCGCTCGCGGAATGATCGATCCGCGCCTGCTCCGGCTGCACGCCGACGACAACGTGCTCACCGTCATCCGCACGCTGGAGCCTGGCGGCGAGTTGCTGGTGGAAGGTGCACGCGCTCCGATCACCGCGCGTCTCCCGCTCGGCCACAAGGTCGCCGCGCGCGCGATTTCCGCCGGAGAAAAGATCATCAAGTACGGCGCGCCCATCGGTTCCGCGATCTGCGCCATCGCCCCCGGCGAGCACGTCCACACGCACAATTTGCGGAGCGATTACCTCCCCACATTTGCCCGCGGCGAAGGCGCGCATTATGAACACCCGGACGCCCTCCTGTGATCATGCGCACCCATACTCCTGGTTTTTTTTGGAACCGCGGATTACGCGGATTAACGCGGATTCTCCGGCCGCTAATCCGCGTAAATCCGCGTAATCCGCGGTCATCCGAAATCCTTCCGGAGGTCCCATGAACGCCCAGGGTTACCTCCGCTCCGATGGACGCAAGGGCATCCGCAACGTGGTCGTCGTGGTGTACCTCGTCGAGTGCGCGCACCACGTCGCGCGAGAGATGACGTTCCCGTTTCGCGAGAAGGGCGTGAACCTCCTCGGCTTCCCCGGCTGTTACCCGAATCCCTACGCGCACCGCATGTTGCGCCAGCTCTGCACGCATCCGAATGTCGGCGCCGCGCTGCTCGTCTCGCTCGGCTGCGAAGGCTTCAACCGCGCGCAACTCCTCGACGAAATCCGCGCCACGGGCCGCCCCGCCGATTTGCTCGTGATCCAAAACGAAGGCGGCACCCGCCGCACGATCGCCGAGGGCCAGCGCTGGATCGAAACCGCCCGCGCGCAGATCGACGACACGCCGCGCGTGGAGCTGCGCGTCGAGGACCTCATCGTCGGCACGGTCTGCGGCGGCTCCGATGCGACCAGCGGCATCACGGCGAATCCCGCCGTCGGTCGCGCGTTTGATTTGCTGGTGCAAAATGGCGCGCGCGCCGTCTTCGAGGAAACGGGCGAACTCATCGGCTGCGAGCAGATCATGGCCACCCGCGCCGCGCGCCCGCAGCTCGCGCCCGCGCTCATCGAGTGCGTGGAGAAGGCCGCGCGTTATTACACCACGCTCGGCCACGGCAGCTTCGCGCCGGGCAATGCGGAGGGCGGGCTCACCACGCAGGAGGAGAAATCCATGGGCGCGTACAGCAAGAGCGGCAACTCGCCGATCGCCGGCATCCTCACCCCCGGCGACGTGCCTCCCGCGCCCGGCCTCTACCTGCTCGACGTGGTGCCCGATGGCGAAGTGCGCTGGGGGTTCCCGAACATCAGCGACATCCAGGAGATCGGGGAACTCATCGCCTGCGGTTCGCACCTCACGCTTTTCACCACGGGCCGCGGTTCCGTCGTCGGCTCCGCGATTTCCCCGGTGATCAAAATCTGCGCAAACCCCGAGACCTACCGCCGCCTCAGCGAAGACATGGACATCAACGCCGGCCGCATCCTCGAGGGCGAAGCAACGCTCGACGAAGTGGGCCGCGAAATCTACGACCGCATCCTCCGCGTCGCCGCCGGCGAACCGACGGCAAGCGAGTCGCTCGGCCACCAGGAATTCTCGCTCGTCTATAAGAGCTTCGAGCCGCTCGGCCCGGCGTGTCTCCCCTGATCCAAGGGACGCGTCCCCCTCTCGCGAGAGTGGGACGCGCAGGAGCGCGTCCATCCGAAAAGAGACTTTCGCCTCGTGCGACAACCGCATTCACTCCACGCGCATGTTTTCCCTCCAGGACAAGACCGCCCTCATCACCGGCGCCGGCTCCGGCATCGGCGCCGCCATCGCGGAAGTCTTTGCCCAGGCCGGTGCGCGCGTCTTCGTCGCCGATCGCGACGAAGCCGCCGGACGCGCCGTGACCGCCCGCATCCCGCGCGCGGAATTCCTGCCGCTCGACGTGACCAGCGAACCGCAATGCGAAGAAGCCGCGCGCACCGTCCTCGACGCGGCCGGCCACCTCGACATCCTCGTCAACAACGCCGGCATCGTCCACGTCGGCACCCTCGCCACCACCACCGGCGCCGACTTCGACCGCGTCCTCGCCGTCAACACGCGCGGGGTCTTCAACGTGACGCGCGCCTTCCTCCCCTCGATGCTCGCGCGCAAACATGGCGTCATCGTGAACCTCGCCTCCATCGCCGGCCTCATCGCCGTGCGCGACCGCCTCGCCTACACCGTCAGCAAACACGCCGTCGTCGGCCTCACCCGCGCGATGGCGCTCGACCACGCGCGCGACGGCATCCGCGTCAACGCCATCTGCCCCGGCCGCGTCGAGACCCCCTTCGTCGCGAACATTCTCGCCAACGCACCCGACCCCGCCGCGCTCCGTGCCGAAATGACCGCGACGCAGCCGATGGGCCGCATGGGCACGCCGCAGGAGATCGCCTACGCCGCGCTCTATCTCGCGAGCGACGAGGCGGCGTTCGTCACCGGCGCCACGCTCTGCCCCGACGGCGGCTGGAGCGCGGGCTGACCGGCGCGGATTGCATTGTATTCGGCGGCGCGCGGCAGGATGCTGCCGGGGCAATGACGAGCGTTCATTCCGACTCGCTGGTTGTCTTCACGATCGGTGAACAAAATTTCGCCGTAAGTGTTCGCGCGGTCGAACGCGTGGTGCGGGCGGTGGAGATCGCACCGCTGCCGGAAGCGCCGCGCGGCGTGCGCGGAGTCATCAATTTGCAGGGCCGGATCGTGCCCGTCTTCGACCTCTGGTCGCGCTTCGGCCATCCGGGGCGCGAGCTCCGCGCGAGCGATCATCTGCTGATCGCCCGCACCCTCCGGCGCACGGTGGCGCTGCTCGTGGATGGGGTCACGGGACTGGTGCCGCGGAGCGACGCGCAGGTCACGCCGGCTGCGGACCTTTCACCCGATCTCGAGTGCATCTCGGGCGTCATGAAGCTCGATGGCGGCCTCGTTCTCATCCACGACATCGAGCGGTTCCTTTCCATTGAAGATCACGCAGCGCTGCAACTGGCGCTGGACCGCGAGCCATGAAGCGCGAACTCGATCCGAAACTTCTCGCCTCGGCCAGCCGATCGGTCGAGGCGCAGATGGGGCTCCACTTTCCGCCGGAGCGCTGGACGGATCTCGAACGCGGCCTGCGTGGCGCGGCAGCGGATCTCGGCTTCGATGGCGTGGAGGAATGCACGCGCGCGCTGGTGCTCGCGAAACTCGACCGCGCGGCGATCGACTCGCTCGCCGAGCATCTCACGGTCGGCGAAACGTACTTCTTTCGAGATCCGGCGGTGTTCGATGCCCTCACCTCGGAGGTATTTCCCGCGCTCGTGCAGGAGCGATGGGTACGCGCGAAACGTCTCCGGATCTGGTGCGCGGGCTGTTGCACGGGCGAGGAGGCCTACTCGATCGCCATCGCGCTGCGCCGCGCCATTCCCGACCTCGGCCCCTGGCAGGTCACCATCCTCGCGACGGACATCAACCCGCGATTCCTGCACAAGGCGGTGGCGGGCATTTACGGGCAGTGGTCATTTCGCTGGGTGCCGGAGGAGACGCGGTCGGCGTATTTTCACCGGATGCCGGATGGAAGCTTCGAGGTCCTCCCGGCCATCCGGAAGATGGTCACCTTCGACTGCCTGAATCTCGTCGAGGACGTCTATCCTTCGCTCGCGAACAACACCAATGCGATGGATCTCATCTTCTGCCGAAACGTGCTGATGTATTTCTCGCGCGAACAGCAGTGCAAGGTCGTGGCGAATCTCCGACGGTCGCTGGTCGAAGGCGGGTGTTTGATGGTGAGCCCCACGGAGGCCTCGCAGGATCTCTTTTCCGGTTTCGTATCCGGCGGCGTGCCGGGCATCGCGCTGTATCGCAAGAAAGCGCCGGCGCCGGTTGCGGCGGTGCCGACGCCGCCGGCCCCTCTGCCCGCGCGGGTCTCCGAGCCGGCGCCGGCGCCGCCGGATCACGCGGCGGACGCGCGCCGGCACGCGAATGAGGGCCGCCTCGCCGACGCGCTCGCGGCATGCGACCGGGCGCTCGCGGCGGACAAGCTCGTGGCCGCGAATCACTATTTGCGCGGCGTCATTCTCCAGGAGCTGAACGCACTCGACGATGCCGCCGAGGCGCTCAAGCGCGCGCTGTATCTGGACGCCGACTTCGCGATCGCGCACTTCGTGCTCGGCCATCTCGCGCTGAACCGGGGCCGGACACGCGAGGCGGCGCGATGCTTTGCCAACACGCGTTCGCTGCTCCGCACGCGCCCGCCGGATTCCGTGCTGCCTGAATCCGACGGCATCACCGCCGGCCGCCTGCTGGCGATCCTCGACTCGATGGAGGAAGCCCTGGCATGAATCCTCACGACGCCACCGACTGGAGCGAAATCCGCCGCCGCATCGAGGCCGTCCACAACGCGATCGAGCAGGGATTCGCGCCTTCGCCCGGGGAAGAGCGGCGCATCCTGCACGAGCGCGCGCAGGAATTGGCGCGGGAACCGGAAAGCGGCCTGAAGCCCGACGAGACGTTCGAGGCCGTCGAGTTCGACCTGGCGGGGGAACGCTACGCTTTCCCACTCGCGCAGGTGCACACGGTCAGCTTGCTGCACGAATTGACTCCCGTTCCCTGCACGCCCGCATTCGTGCTCGGCATCATCAATCTGCGCGGCGAAATCCGCACGGTGATCGATCTCAAGAAGTTCTTCGATCTGCCCGATGTCGGCATCACGGAGCTCAATAAAATCATCCTCATCGAACACGACGGCGTGCAGCTCGGCATCCTCGCCGACGCCATCGTCGGGGTGTGCCGCATCGCTCTCGCCGACTTGCAGCCCGCGCTCCCGACGCTCACGGACATCCGCGCCGACTATCTGCGAGGCATCACCAGCACACGGCTCGCGGTGCTCGATCCGGTGAAGATCCTTTCCGACGAGCGGCTGCTCGTGAAGGAGGAATGCGATTGAAGTCGAGACCCTCAAATCTCCCATGACCACCCATCCGGCGAACCCGGCGCTGGTTTCCGGGATGAAGACATGGTCGAAAGCCATGGCGGCCGGAGCCCTGCTGCTGGGCGCGGCGGTGATTGCCGGATGGGCTTTTGGCAGCGAGGCGCTGCGGGACCTGCCGCCCGTGTGGGCGAACATGATGCCAAATACCGCTCTGTGCATCATCGCCGCAGCCATCTCGCTGTGGGGGCAGCAGAGCGAAGGAGGCGCTCATCCCATCGCGCGAGCGTGCGCATGGGGGGTCGTAGCAGTGGGCCTGATGACGCTCGGCGAGTACGCGTTCGGCTGGGAAACCGGGATTGACCGGGTGCTCTTTGGCAACGCGGTCTCGAAGATGCCGCTCCTCCATCCGGGGCGAATGTCGATCATCGCCGCGAGCTGTTTCGTGGTGCTCGGTGCGGCGCTCTCGGCGCTTGGCGTCCAGACGGAGCGGGGCTGCCGACGTGCGCAACTGTTCGCGCTGACGACCGCCTGCACCGCGATGCTCGTGCTGCTCGGCCACGCCTATGGCACGCAGAATATCGGCACCGTGGCGGGTCACGCGAAGATGGACCTCCCCACCGCGTTGAGCATCGCGCTCCTCTCGGTCGGCATCCTCCTCGCCCGCGCGGACCGGGGCGTGATGGCGGTGCTGGTGAGCGATTCCATCGGCGGCCGGATGGCGCGCCGCTTTCTCCCGACGGCCATCGGCGTGCTGATGGGCCTGGGCTGGCTGCGGATCGCCGGCCAGCATGCGGGGTACTATAAAACCGAGTTTGGCACCGCGCTGATGACGAGCATGAACGTCATCATCTTCTCCGCCTTGATCTGGCGGAGCGCACGCTCGATCGACGCCACCGATGCGAGCCGCCGGAAGGCGGAGGACTCTTTGCGCGCGGCACGCGACGAACTGGAAATACGGGTGCGCGAGCGGACCGCGGACCTCGAAAAGCAAAACCGCGAGATACTCGCGGCGGCCGGGAGCCTCGCATCCTCCGCGAGCGAAATCCTGGCCTCGACCTCGCAGCTCGCCGCGAGCGCCTCGGAGACGGCCGCGACGGTGGCCGAGACCACGGCCACCGTCGAGGAGGTGAAGCAGACGTCGCAAGTTTCCAGCGGGAAGGCGAAGGCCGTGGCCGAGGAATCGCAGCGCACCGCGACCGTCGCCCGCGATGGCAAGGACGCCGTGGAAAAGACGATCTCGGGGATGGGCCGGATTCGGGAGCAGATGGGCGCAATCGCCGAGAGCATCCTCAGCCTCAGCGCACAGGGCCAGGCGATCGGCGAGATCATCGCGACGGTCGATGACCTCGCGGCGCAGTCCAAGCTGCTCGCGGTGAACGCTTCGATCGAAGCGGCGAAGGCGGGCGACGAAGGCAGGGGCTTCGCGGTGGTGGCGCAGGAGGTGCGCTCGCTCGCAGAGCAATCGAAGCAGGCCACGCTGCAGGTGCGGGTGATTTTGAACGACATCCAGAAAGCCACGGGCAGCGCCGTGCTCGCGACGGAGGAGGGTAGCAAGCAGGTCGAGGCCGGGGTGCGGCAGTCCGCCTCGTCCGGCGAATCGATCCGCGCGCTGGCGGAGAGCATCGCCGCGGCCGCCCACGCTTCGGCGCAGATCGCGGCGACGAGCCAGCAGCAATTTGTGGGACTGGATCAGGTCGCGCTGGCGATGGAGAACATCAAAAGCGCGAGCACGCAGAGCGTCGCCAGCACCCGGCAGGCAGAGGCCGTCGCGCAGCAGCTCCATCAGCTCGGGCAGCGGCTCACAGAACTCGTCGGGCGATTCAAACAATGACCGGCCCGCGTGATCTTAAGGCTTCCCAATGACGGGAAAAACCGGCATTGGCTGCGTTGCTGAGTTAGACCGTTGGAATCACTAAGTTGTATCTTATGATCACGACCCCCTCGTCCCACGAAGTCCCCTTCCTTCTGCCGTCGGTGGATTACCCGCGAACATGGCCCTTCCATCGGACGCGATGGATTTCACGCAGCGTCTTTGCCCTCACCCTCGGCGCGGCTGCGCTCGCGGGCCGCAACGCGGAAGGTGCCGAAGCAGCAGACGTGGCGGAGTTGCGAAAGCTCGGCCTCGAAGACTTGATGAACGTGAAGGTCGCCACGGTAACGACAGCCTCGAAGCGCGCCGAGAAATCGACCGAGGCGCCCGGGACGGTGATCGTCATCGATGCGAACGACATCCGGCTGCGCGGCTATTCGAGCCTCAAGGATGTGCTGCGCGACCTGCCAGGGATGGAGACCACGGAGTATATGTTCACCGAGCTCGGGACGCAGATCTCGGTGCGCGGCATTCCCTCGAATAACAAGATCGTGGTGCTGGTCAACGGCATGCGCGTCAATCCGCCGGGCGGCGAATACGTCCCGCTGCGCAATGATTTCAGCGTGCGCATGGCCGAGCAGATCGAAGTTATCTACGGGCCAGGTTCGACGCTCTACGGGCAGGACGCCATCAGCGCAGTGATCAATATCAAGACGAAGGCGCCGCCCGGACGGGCGCCGGCTGCGCCATTCGATGGCAAGGGCACCCCACCGGTCGCGGCGAACAGCGGGCCGCTGGCGGGCGAGGTGGGCGGACACTACGGGCTGCATGAGGAACGCGAGGCGTGGGGCTCATTCGGCAAGGTTTTCGACGCGGCGAGGAACATCCTCATCAACGGCTACGTACAGGTCCACGACTCGAACCTCACGAGTATCGACCGCGAGTATCCGGACTGGTGGCAGGACTTCAGGGACATCGCCGAGCCGAAAGGCCGAGGCTCGGTGCCGGAGCGAAAGGATTTCGGGTTGAATGCATTTCTCCGGCTCGAGGTCGGCCGCTTCTCGGTGCAGACTTGGTATCGGGATTCGGAGCGGAGCAGCTCGGAAGGATACGGCCCGGCGGCGCTAGGCTTCCTCCGCGAAGCACGCTGGCAGGATCGCTCGTGGGTGACGGAGGCGAGATACGATTGGAAAATCGCCGACGCCGTCACGCTCACCTCGGCGGCGACTTACAACTGGTATGAGGTCGATCCGCACAGCCGCTACGTCTTCCCGAGCGGCGATCTATATGGGACCCGCTGGTTTTTCAACGACTACAAATACGCGACCGGCAACAGCTTCTCGGTCGAGGAAACGTTGCGCGTCGATTTCTCCCGCTCGCTCTCGATGCTGCTCGGAGGGACTTATACCAACTACGACATCATCCCGAAGGCGACCGTGCCGGGAGGCGCGAATCGCGGCAGCGACCAGGACATCGTCAAGCAGGGAGGCGCATTCCAGTATTCGCTCACGCCTGGCGGCGCGCTGACGCCGATCCCGCGAGTAGCCGAGATCGATTTCGCGCGCTACGGGGCGTATCTCGAATTCGGCTGGCAGATCACGCCGAAGCTCAAGCTCATCGCAGGCGGGCGCGTCGATAAAGACACGCGCATCGAAGACCCCTCCTACACACCGCGCGGTGCCTTGATCTGGAACGTGACCGACGCGCTGACGGCGAAATACACCTACTCGTGGGCCTATATCTCGCCGGCACCCTACTTCGCTTTCGCGACCTATGATCGCGGTGACATCCTCAACACGGGGAACCCGAACCTTCAGCCGGAAACTGCGAAGACCCACGAGATCAACCTCACCTACAACAAAGAGGCAGTGAATCTCGGGCTCAGCCTGTATGCGGGCAGACAGGAGAGCCTCGTGCTCGTCTCCGACGCGAACCTCCCGCCGAACACGCTCACACCGCTGGTTTACCTCGACGGCGACGCTGCACAGCCGCGGCGGCTGACGAACACGGTCAACAGCGGCACGAGCTCAAACGCGGGCATCGACTTCTACGGCAGGGCGAAGGTCACGCGGACCTTCAGCACCTGGTTCTCGTACTCCTACACTACGCTGGAGGAAGACACCGCCGGGCAGATTTTCGGCCTGAAAGGAATCTCGGCGCACAACTTCCGCCTCGGCGCAACGTGGGCGGTCGCGCCGCAGCTTTTTGTCACGCCGAGCCTCGTCGCCCGCTCGACGCCGAAGCACCTCAATGCCGGCCACCTTGGCGGCGAATTGGAAGACCCGTGGTTCGTGAACCTGCACCTGCTCTACGCGCCGCGGGATCATCTCGAGTTCTACGTGGACCTGCGCAACGTCACTGACAACCATTACGCCCTCACCGGCTTCCTCCCGAACGCCATCCCGCAGGAGACCTTCAGCGGCGTCGTCGGGATGCGACTGTCCTTTTGACCGCCCGCGTTTCCCCCACGGCCATGAACAACACCCCGATCAGCAGACAGCAAGGAACACGAACTCTCACGCTTGCCGTCTCCGCCTTGGTTTCATTGACCAGCATCGGCGCCGAAACCGCCCCGCCGGAGCTGGCCACCCAGCCGAGTCTTGCAGGAGCCAGCATCGAGGCTTTGATGAACGTGCGCGTGACCACCGTCTCCCGCGGCGAGAGCACCGTCGGCGAGTCTCCGGCGGCGATTTTCGTCATCACGCCGGAGATGATCCGGCGCTCTGGCGCGATCAACATCCCTGAGTTGCTGCGGATGGTGCCGGGCCTGGAGGTGGGCCATATCGATTCGAGTAAGTGGGGAGTCGCCTCGCGCGGATTCAATGACCGCTTTGCCAACAAGCTGCTCGTCCAGATGGACGGACGCACTGTCTATACGCCCGTCAACGGCGGCGTGTATTGGGATACCGTCGATTATCCGCTTCAGGACATCGAGCGCATCGAAGTCATCCGCGGTCCCGGCGCCAGCGTCTGGGGCGCGAATGCAGTCAACGGCATCATCAACATCATCACCAAGTCGGCAAAGGACACGCAGGGCTTTCTGCTCTCCGCCGGGGGCGGCAGCGAAGAGCGCGCCTTTGCGAGCTTTCGTTTCGGCGGCCTGGCAAATGACAACCTGGCCTACCGCGTCTATGGCAAGTGGCTGGAACACGACCGTGGCTTCAATCTTGAAGACAATGCGCGCGATGACTGGCGCTACGGGCGGTTTGGCTTCCGGCTCGATTGGAAACCCCGCAACGAAGACACCGTTACCTTTCAAGGTGACTACTATCACGGCCTGCTCGGACGCAGGGATTTTCGCGCTTCACCGGAGACTCCGCCCACCTTCATTCGCACCAACACCGAAGACGAGGAGCCCGTCGGCGGCGACGTCCTGTTTCGGTGGACTCACGAACTGGGAAAGGACTCCAGCTGGGTGCTGCAAGCCTACTACGATTACAGCAAACGGCGGGGGACGGCTGGAACCTTCGACTTTTCGGTCAACACGATCGACGTGGACTTCCAGCATCAGTTCCCGCTCGGAGATCGGCAGAAGGTGCTGTGGGGCCTCGAGTATCGGCTCACCGATATCGCATTTCGGGGAACCGATGTTGACTTTGACCAAGGATTCGCGCTCGGACCCAATCCGTCATCCGTCCAGCGGACTCTCTTCAGCGCCTTTCTCCAGGATGAAATCAAGCTCGTCCATGACACACTGTTCCTGACTTTGGGTTCGAAGATCGAGCACAATGAGATCACAGGCGTTGAAGTTCAGCCAACGGGGCGGCTGCTGTGGACGCCGACCAAACGGCAGTCGGTGTGGGCGGCAGTTTCGCGCGCCGTCCGGACGCCGACGTTTCTTGAAAATGACATCGAAATCTCGACCCTTCCGGCCCCCCTCGCGTCCGGCGGCACGATCTTCCCCCGCCTGATTTACAATCGAGACTTGGATTCGGAGGTCGTGGTCGCTTACGAGTTGGGCTATCGCGCCCAGGCGACAGACAAACTGTCCGTCGATGCCGCTCTTTTCTACAATCGTTACGAACAGCTCATCGTTGCACAGCCCGGACTGCCCCGAGTGGATCCGGCCACGGGAGCATTGATCCTTCCGGTAAACCGGATCAACGGCGAAGAGGCCGATAACTACGGTGTCGAAGTCGCAGCGACCTGGAAGATCGCCGACTGGTGGCAGCTCTACGGGCAATACACTTACCTGCAAATGAACTTGCACGCGGATCGGAATCTCCCCCCCGCCAGCCAGGCCAGCGCGGAGTTGGTGGAGAAACAAAGCCCGCAGAACCAGTTCTACGTCCGCTCGTCATGGAATTTGCCCGGCAATGTCGAGTTCGACATGATCGGGCGCTATGCCGATAGACTTACCGGATTCACTCCTGGGATTGGAAGCTATCTCACGATGGATCTGCGCCTCGCGTGGAAACCGCGCCCGAATCTTGAGCTAGCCGTTATCGGCCAGAATTTACTCGATAACCATCAGCCCGAACTCGGCAGCAGCCCGCTCATCAGGAGCCCGCTGGTCGAGGTCGCGCGAGGAATCTATGGCCAGGTCACCGTCCAATGGTGATGCCAAAGCGATCGTGAAAACCATCCTTGTCGTCGAATCCCAACCTTCTCATGCTGGACAAATGAATACCGAGGTCCACTTCCGTGGCAAAGACCTCCTGTGGAAGATTGTCGCCCGGTTGCGCCTTCTCTGCTTGTTGTGGGGTCTTGCACTCTCTGCGATGGAGGCCCGGACGGAAGGGACCACAGTTTCAGAGTACGCGCTGAAGGCCGCCTTCGTAGCTAAGTTCCCGAATTACGTCACGTGGCCGTCCGGTGGCCGCCCGTCGATCACAGTCGGCATCGTCGGCGATGATCCCTTTGGTGGTGCGCTGGACGGATTGGTCAGGGTCAGGCGCGCCAAGAGGGTCGAGGATTTGAAAGGCTGCCAGATTATCTTCATTCCCAAATCGGAGCGCGGGAATATCGGAAGCATCCTTTCCAGTCTCGCGGGGGCGAATGTGCTGACGGTGGGTGAATCCGACGGTTTTGCGCGGCAGGGCGGGATCATCGGATTTACGTTCGAGGGAGACAAAGTACGCTTCGAGATCAACCTCGGGGCGGCACGACGGGCCGGACTGGGGATCGATCCACAGTTCCTACGACTCGCAGTGCGGGTCTTCAACTAACCGACAAGCCCCACCGCGCAGATCCCAACAACCTCATCGGCTAGAAATCAACCTATGAAACTCTCACTCCTGGCCGCTGCATGGGCCGCATCCACGACTGTGGCGTTCGCGGCGGATCACGTTGTCCTCCCGACGCAACCGGGAGGCAAATTGCCGGGCAACGTCGCTCTGACATTGGTCAAGGTCGTGGATGGCCTCGTGGAACCAGTCCATGTCGCGGCGCCGAAGGATGGCTCAGGCCGGCTCTTCGTGTGCGAACGGCCTGGCGTGGTGCGAATCATCAAGGACGGCAAGCTCCTCCCGCGGCCGTTCCTCGAGATCAAAGACAAGACCCTCAGTTCATTTGTCGAGGAAGGACTCTATTGCATTGAGTTTCATCCGAAGTTCAAGGAGAACGGCATCGTTTACGTTAGTTACGCCGACATGTGGTTCAACGGCGCGACATTGGTAACCGAGTATCGCGTTTCCAAAGACAACCCGGATAAAGCCGACCCCGATAGCGCCCGGGTGATCATACAGATCGACTATCCCTATTGCAACCACCACGGCGGCAAGGTGGCGTTCGGTCCCGATGGCTATCTTTACATCGGTATCGGCGACGGTGGCTGGGAGGGAGATGTCATCGATGCGGGTCAGGACTTGAGCACCCATCTGGGCAAGATGCTGCGCATCGACGTGAACTCTAGCACACCGGATCGGGCTTATAACATTCCGAAGGACAATCCATTCCTCACGCCGCTGCAGCAGATGACCCTCTTTGGCGTGTCCGAGCTGACCTTCTCGAAAATCCATCCCCGTGCGAAGCCTGAGATTTGGGCTTACGGTATTCGCAACCCGTGGACCTTTTCGTTCGACCGGAAGACGGGCGACTTATACATCGCAGATGTTGGCCAGAATTTTTGGGAAGAGATCAACTTCCAATCGGCGGCCAGCAAGGGCGGCGAGAACTATGGGTGGAAGTTTCTGCACGGCAGTCATCCCTTTCCGATCGAGTTGGAGAAGGGTGCTCCGCGGATTGGCGTGCTGCCGGTCGCGGAATATAACCATGTCGATCAAGGCACCTGTGTGATCGGGATTGGTGTCTATCGCGGCAAGGACTTTCCCTCGCTGGAAGGCGTTTATTTCGTGGCCGATTGGGGTAGCGGAAAGATCTGGGGGCTGAAACGCGATGACGCCGGCAAGTGGCAGATGCAGGAGTTGTTCGACCTCGATACGAAGTTGCTCCCGACCAGTGGCGGTGAAGACGAAGAAGGCAACCTCTACGTGACGCACGCCACCGCGAACTATGGTGCTCCGGTCGATCCGTACCAAAGCGAGCGCGGCGCATTGTGGAAGATCGTTCCCGCCGACAAGGTGCCCAAAGGGGCCGTGACGGCGCCGCCGCAGTCAAAGTAGCCATCGCTTCCGCAATCATCGCCCGAGAGCCGGGCAACCAAGTCTCGCGGCTTTTGGCAGACGCCAAGCGAGCGAGGCTCGATTATTGATCATGAACTTCATTCACTTCCATCCGCCGTGGTCGATCCTGGTGATTTGCGCGCTCGTGTGCATTTCCCCGGCTCAGGCGCCTGTCTTGCACGACCCTGCGATCCACATCGGTGCGGGTTTGAAAAAGGAACTCATCGCCGGAATCACCGAAGCTGATTTCCTCAAACTAGGAGACAAGCCGAAGCTCGTGAAAATCACCTTGGTCACCGCCTTCACCGAGGCTAACTCCTGGATGAACCTGAATGGCGATTCGCACGGCAAGGCGACCTATACCATCCCCCTCGGCTGGACGGTCGAGGTTACCTACATCAATCCGAGCCCGTCGCCGCACAGCGTGGTCGTGGTGGAGCGCGAAATGGTAAGGAAAATGCAGGTCGGCGAACCCGCATTCAAGGGTGCGTCCACGCCCAGTCCGATTATCGGAATGAGCACGAGCAAGGCGACGTTTGCATTTACAGCCAGCGAAGCGGGCGGGTATGCGATCGCCTGCGGTGTTCCGACGCACGCCATGGCCGGGCACTGGGTCGCGCTGAACGTGAGCGCCGAAGCGAACGTGCCGACGCTGAGCCGCGGCGATGCTCCACCAAGGGAGGCGAGGTAGCGACATGCTTGCTACGCCGCACGCGGGAGTCAGCGGGGAACACTTTTTCCGTCCATCGAATTTATACGCCGGCAGAGGATTCGAGACTGAGGGAATATCCCACTTTCCCATCGACGCCCCGTTGGTGGATGGCTATCCTGCACTTGGTTCCAAGCTGGTTCTACTAACTTCCATGCCCGTATCCTGCTCGAACGTGCTCCGTCTGCTCTCGAAACCTGCGTTGCACCATAGCCCGGATAGGCCTAGGCAGGATCGCCGCATGACTCGCCGCGAGCTTCAGTCAGTCGCCATCCTGTTGGTGCTTGGCCTGTCCTGGCATTTCGACATCGGCGGAGTAAACGTCCACGCGCAAGCTCCTGGGTCGGAATATCACGCGAAGGCTGCGTCCCTGGCTTTGCTGCCGGATTATGTCAAGTGGCCGGCGCCGGGGACTTCACCGCTCACCGTGGGCATTCTGGGTGACGATCCATTTGGGAGCGCGCTGGACAAGTTCAATCCCAAGCGATCCAAGCGCATCGAAGAGTTGAAGGACTGCCAGATCATCTTCGTCTCCAAGTCGGAACAGGAGAACCTCGGCGCGATACTCGAGAGCCTCGCGGGGGCCAACGTTCTCACGGTCGGTGAATCGGAAGGGTTCGCGAAGCGGGGTGGCGTCATTGGCTTTGTGATCGAAGGGGACCAGGTGCGATTTGAAATCAACACCGGTGCGGCACGACAGGCCGGGCTGAAACTCGATTTGCGGCTCTTGAAACTCGCGGTGCGAGTCTTCAACTCCTAACCCGAATGACCCTGCCATATTTTCGCGACCTGCCCATCAAGCGGAAGATGACCGTGGCCTTGCTGGGCACCACGACCCTCGCACTCCTCCTGGCGTGCGGGGCGTTTGTGGCCTACGAGCGCATGAGTTCCCGGCGGGCAATGGCACGCAACCTCGCCGTCCTGGCCGACGCGCTCGCCCGCAACTGCGGGGCGGCACTTTCGTTCGCGGAGATTCAGGATACCACGGAAGGCGCCGCGAAAATCCTGGCGGCACTGGGCGCCGAGCCGGCGGTGGTCGCAGCATGCCTCTACACCGGAGACGGGAATCTGCATGCCACCTACGCGCGGACTGCCACCGAGGCAAAATTTCCCGACAAGCCGGAGAAGGACGGGACGCGGATCGAGAACGATGTCATGCGCGTCGTGCGGCCGGTGAATGACGAAGGCAAGCGCATCGGCACCATCTACCTGCGGGCCGACCTCACGGAATTGAATACCCGGCTTAAATTGTATGCGGGGATTTCCGGCCTCGTCCTCCTCGGATCATTTCTCCTCGCGCTGGCGCTTGCCTCGGGGCTGCAGCGGCTCATCCTCCGGCCGATCGTCACCCTCACGGAAACAACCCGCCGCATCGCGCAAACGCGCGACTACAAGGCCCGCGCCGAAAAGCTCAGCGACGACGAACTGGGCCAGCTCACCGACGCTTTCAACGACATGCTCGGCCAGATCGAGGAGCGCACTGGCGCCGTCCAGCGCGCCAATGAATCTCTCCGGGAGCAGGCGGGCGAAATGCGGGAGGCCGCGACCGTGCTCGCGGCTTCGGCCAGCCAGATCATGGCTTCCACCACGCAGCTCGCGGCGACCGCCTCCGAGGCGGCAAGCGCGATCACCGAGACCACCGCGACCGTGGAGGAGGTGAAGCACTCCTCGCAGATCTCCAGCGAGAAAGCCAAGTACGTCTCCGAGGAAGCGCAGCGAGCCGCGAGCGTCGCCAAGGATGGCAAACGCGCGGTGGATCAGACGATCGACGGCATGAACGCCATCCGGCACCAGATGGAGGCGCTGGCGGAAAGCATCCTCAGCCTCAGCGCCCAGAGCCAGACGATCGGCGAGATCATCGCGACGGTGGATGATCTCGCGGCGCAGTCGAAGCTGCTCGCAGTGAATGCCTCGATCGAGGCGGCCAAGGCGGGGGACGAGGGCCGGGGGTTTGCGGTCGTGGCGCAGGAGGTGCGCTCGCTCGCCGAGCAATCAAAGCAGGCCACCACGCAAGTGCGCACCATTTTGAACGACATCCAGAAAGCCACCAGCAGCGCGGCGCTCGCGACCGAGCAGGCCAGCAAGGTCGTCGAGGGCGGCGTGCGCCAGTCCGCCGCCGCAGGGGAGTCGATCGGCGCACTCGCCGAGAGCATCGCCGGCGCGGCGCAGGCTTCGACGCAGATCGCGGCGACCAGCCAGCAGCAATTCATCGGCATGGATCAGGTCGCGATGGCGATGGAGAATATCAAGACGGCGAGCACGCAGACCGTGGCGAGCACCAAGCAGGCGGAGACCGCCGCGCAGCAGCTCCACCAGCTCGGGCAGAAGCTCACGGAGCTCGTCGCGCGATTCAAAGTGTGAGCGCCGGAGAAGCGTCATGACCGACGAAGAGTTTCTCGTCCAACTGCGCCAGGCGTTCGCAGTCGAGGCCGAGGAACACTTGCAGGCCATGACCACGGGACTGCTCGAGCTGGAGAAAACGCCCCCGCCGCCGCGCAGCACGGAACTGGTGGAGAGCATCTTCCGCGAAGCGCACAGCCTGAAAGGCGCGGCGCGCGCCGTGAGCCGCACGGACATCGAATCGGTGTGCCAGTCGATCGAGACCGTCTTCTCCCAATGGAAAAAGACCGGAGTCAGCGCCGCGCCTGAAACCTTCGACACGCTCAATGGCGCGGTCGACCTCATGACGCGGCTGCTGCGCATGTCCGGCGTGGCGACGGGAGCGCCGGAGCGCGCGGACATCGCGGCCGCAGTGCGCGACCTGGGCAACGTACCGGCGCAGGATGCCCCGGCGCCGCCGCCCGAAACGCAACCCACCACGCCCCCTGTGCCCGAGCCGCACGCAGCTCCGGAGGCCCATCTGCCGCAGTTCGCCGAGACCGTGCGCCTCCCGATGGCGAAGATGGACGCACTGCTGCGCCGCGCGGAAGAGATGATCGCCGTGAAACTCACCGCCAGCCGGACCGCAACGGAGCTGCGCGAACTCGGCGGCGTGTTCGAAGCGTGGCGCAAGGAGTGGGCAAAGGTGCGCGGCCTCACCCGATCCAGCCTCGCCGACGCGAGCCCCGCGGCGCTGGCGAAGCTGGCGGACTTCCTCGAGTGGAACCAGGGCTTCATCCACACCGCCGGGAAGCGCCTGACCTCACTCGCCACCGCCGCCGCGCACGACGAACGCAGCGCCGGCGCGCTCATCGACGACCTGCTCGATGACGCAAAGCGCCTCGTGATGCTCCCGTTCGGCACGGTGTTCGATTTGTTTCCGAAGCTCGTCCGGGACCTCGCCCGCGCGCAGGACAAGGAGGTCGCCCTCGTGTTGCGCGGGCGCGATGTCGAGATCGACAAGCGCATCCTTCAGGAAATGAAGGATCCCCTCATCCACCTCGTGCGCAACTCCATCGACCACGGCATCGAGAAGCCCGCCGCGCGCGCCGCCGCACACAAGCCCGCGGGCGGAACGCTGACCCTGGCCGTGTCGCAACTCGACGCCAGCAGAGTCGAGATCATCGTCGCCGACGATGGCGCGGGCATCGACATGGAGAAGGTGAAAGCCGCCGCCGTGCGCGCCGGCACGCTCGCCGCCGAGGAGGCGGAAATGCTCAGCGATCAGGCCGCGCTCGCGCTGATCTTCCAATCGGGAATTTCGACGAGCCCCATCATCACCGAGATCTCCGGACGCGGCCTCGGGATGGCCATCGTGCGCGAGAAAGCGGAGAAGCTCGGCGGACAGGTCGGGATGGAGACGGCGAATGGCGCGGGCACCACGTTTCGGCTCGTGCTGCCGGTCACGCTGGCCACGTTCAAAGGCATCCTCGTCTTCACGGGCGGGCAGACCTTCGTCATCCCCATGGCGGGGGTCGAGCGCATCGCGCGCGTCCGCCGCGAAGACATCCGCACCGTCGAGAACCGCGAGACGATCTCACTCGACGGCCAGGCCGTCTCGGTCGCGCGCCTGGATGAAGTGCTCGCGCTGCCGCCGCGCCCCGAGGAGGGCGGCTACGCCGAGGTCATCGTGCTCGGGTTTGTGGACCAGCGCATCGGCTTCATCGTCGATGCCGTGCTCTACGAGCAGGAGGTCCTCGTGAAGAGCATCGGCAGGCCCCTGCTGCGCGTGCGCAATGTCGCCGGCGCGACCATCCTCGCCTCGGGCACGCCCGCCGTGATCCTGAATACCACGGACCTGTTCAAGTCCGCCGTGCACCTCGCGGCGGCGAGCGGCCCCGCCACCTCGCGTGCCCCGAAAGTCGTCGCAGCGAAAGGCACGCGCCGGATTCTCGTCACCGACGATTCAGTGACGTCGCGCATGCTCTTGAAAAACATCCTCGAATCCGCCGGCTACCTGGTGACCACCGCGATCGACGGCATGGACGCGCTGACCGCGCTCAAGAGCGGTGACTTCGACCTGCTCGTCTCCGATGTGGACATGCCCCGGATGAACGGCTTCGACCTGACGGCGAAAGTGCGCGCGGACAAGAAACTCGCGGAACTCCCGGTCGTGCTCGTGACCGCGCTCGGCTCGCGCGAACACAAGGAGCGCGGCATCGACGTGGGCGCGAACGCGTACATCGTGAAAAGCAGCTTCAACCAGAGCAACATGGTCGAGGTCATCGCCAAATTGATATGACCGCACCGTCCCGCAAGATCACCGTGCTCGTGGTCGATGACTCCGCGATGAGCCGCGATCTGGTTACGCGCGTGCTCACATCCGATCCCGGCATCGAGGTCATCGGCTGCGTGCGCAACGGCGCGGAGGCCGTGGCGGCGCTCCAGGAGCGGAAGCCCGATGTGGTGACGATGGACATCCACATGCCGGGCATGGACGGGTACGAGGTAACGCGGCAGATCATGGAGTCGCAGCCGCTGCCGATCGTGATCGTGAGCACGAGCTTCGATCCGGCGGATGTGGCCACGATGTTTCGCGCGCTGGAGGCGGGCGCCGTCGCCGGCGTCGAAAAGCCGCCGGGGCCGGCTGACCCGAGGTTCGCGGAGCACGCGAGGAAGCTCATCGACACGGTGAAGGCGATGTCTGAAGTCCGCGTCGTGCGGCGCTGGCCCCGCGCGCGCATGGAAGCCCGGGCTGCGGAGCCCGCGCCGCCGCCGCGCGCCGCGGGCCACATCCGGCTCGTGGCGATCGGCGCCTCCACCGGCGGCCCGCCCGTGCTTCAGACCGTGCTCTCGGGCCTGCCGAAGCCGTGCCCGGTCCCCGTCATCATCGTCCAGCACATCAGCGCCGGCTTCGTGCAGGGCCTCGCCGACTGGCTGAGCGCCGCCACGGGGAGCCCGGTGCATCTCGCCCGGCACGGTGAGATCGCACAACCGGGCACCGCGTATCTCGCCCCGGATGGCTGCCAGATGAGCATCGGCCGGGACTTCCGCCTCGCATGCGAGGACGGCCCCGCGGAACACGGGCTGCGGCCTTCGGCATCATTCCTTTTCCGCTCCGTCGCGCAGCGCTTCGGCGCGCACGCGGCGGGACTGCTGCTCACCGGCATGGGGCGAGACGGGGCGGACGAGCTCAAGCTCATGCGCGACGCGGGCGCGGTCACTTTCGCGCAGGACAAGGAGAGCTCCGTCGTGCATGGCATGCCCGGCGAAGCCATCCGGCTCGACGCAGCGATGCACGTCGGCAGCCCGGAGCGAATCGCCGCCACGCTCTTCGCGATCCTTACACCGCGCCCTTCCCTCCGCACATTATGACGCCCGATTCCGTCCTCATCGTCGAAGACAGCCCCACCCAGGCGCTGCGGCTGCGCAACACGCTGGAAAAACACGGCTTCGCCGTCACCGCGGCGGGCAACGGCCGCGAGGCGCTCGAAGCGCTCGCGCGCAGCCGGCCCGCGCTCGTGATCTCCGACATCCAGATGCCCGAGATGGACGGCTACGAACTCTGCCGCCGCGTAAAGGCCGATCCGGCGCTGCGCGACACCCCGCTCATCCTGCTCACCTCGCTCTCCGCGCCGCAGGACATCATCCACGGCCTCGAATGCAGCGCGGACAATTTCGTGGTGAAGCCGTATGACGACGACTTCCTTCTCGCGCGCATCCGCACCGTGCTGGCCAATCGCGACCTCGCCGCTCCGGCGGACAGCGCGGCGATCCCGGTGTATTTTGCCGGCGAGCGTTTCGAAATCGCCGCCGACCGCCGGCAGATCCTGAACCTTCTCCTCTCGACCTACGAGACCGCGGTGAAGACGAACACCGACCTGATCGCGACGCATGAGGCACTGAAGGCCGCGCAGGCGCAACTCATCGAGGCCGAGAAGCTGCAAACCGTCGGGCGCCTCGCTGCCGGCGTCGCGCACGAAGTGCGAAACCCGCTCACGATCATCGAGATGGGGCTCGAATGCCTGGCTGCGCAGCCGGGCGAAGCGGACCCGATCCTCGAGGAAATGCGCGGTGCCGTGCAGCGCGCGAACGTCGTCGTCACCGGCCTCGCCGATCTCGCCTCCCCGGCCGCCTTCGGCATGAGCGATGCGGATTTGCACGGGGCGATCGGGCAGGCGCTCGGCGTGCTCGGCGGGCAGTTGGAGCAGGCAAAAGTGCGAGTCGTGCGGGGGTTCGCGCCGGACCTCCCGGCCCTGCGCCTCGATTCGGACCGCATCGCTCAGGTTTTCGTCAACGTCATCTCCAACGCGCTGCACGCGATGCGCGAGGGCGGCACGCTGACCATCGCGACGCGACTCGCCACACTCGGTCCACGCGAGGCCGCGTTCGAGGCCGGCGATCGCTCCGGCATTCGTTTCCGCGAAGGCGACCGCGTCGTGATCGCCGAAGTCCGCGACACCGGCCCCGGCATCGCGCCGGAAAATCTCGGGCGGGTTTTCGATCCGTTTTTCAGCACCCGGCCCACGGGCAAAGGCATGGGCCTCGGGCTCACCGTCGCGCGGAAGCTCACGGAACTTCACCATGGCACCCTCTCGATCGCGAACGACGCACGCGGCGGCGCGGTCGTGACCCTCATGTTCAAAACATCATGACTCCCGGCGACCCACTCGCGCTGCAGGATGCCTCGATCCTCGTCGTGGAAGACAGCCCCACCCAGGCCCTGCGGCTCCAGCACGTGCTCGAGCGGCACGACTACGAAGTCTTCACGGCGAAGAACGGAAGGGAGGCTCTCGACTCGCTGCGCACGCGCGTGCCGACATTGATCATCACCGACATCAACATGCCGGAGATGGATGGCTACGAACTCTGCCGCCGGGTGAAGGATGATCCCCAGCTCAGGATCGTGCCGATCATCCTCCTCACCTCGCTCTCCGATCCGAAGGACATCCTCAAGGGCCTGGAATGCGGCGCGGACAATTTCATCGTCAAGCCGTACGACGAGGAATTCCTGCTCTCGCGCATTCAATATGTGCTGGCGAATCTCGAACTGCGCCGGCAGTCGGCCGGCAAGGGCGGGACGGAGATCTTTTTTGCCGGGCACAAATACCAGCTCACCACCGACCGCATCCATTCGATCGACCTGCTGCTCTCGACTTACGAGACGGCGGTGCAGAAGAATCTCGAGCTGAGCAAGGCCACTGAAAAGCTCGCGCAGCAAGCGCAGGAACTCCGGGTGAAGAACGAGCAAATGCAGGACGACCTCGCGATGGCGCGGGAGCTCCAGACCGCGTTCCTCCCGCGGCACTATCCTGTCTTCCCCGCGACAGCCTCGCCGGAGCGGAGCGCGATCCAGTTCTGCCATCGTTACTCCACGACGACGGAACTGGGCGGCGACTTTTTCGACATCCTCGCTGTCTCGGACACCGCGGCCGGCGTGCTCATCTGCGATGTGATGGGCCACGGGGTCCGCTCGGCGCTGATCGCGGCGATCGTGCGCGGACTCGTGGAGGAGTTGCGCACGCACGCGGCCGATCCGGGGCGTTTCCTCAGCGAACTCAACCGGAGCCTGTGCGGCATCCTCAAGCAGACGATCACGCCCATTTTCACCACCGCGGCCTACGTGGTGGCGGACCTCGCCGCGGGCGAACTGCGATACGCGAGCGCCGGCCACCCTGCTCCATTTCACGTGCGCCGCGCTGCCGGCGCACTCGCCGCGCTGGCCCCGCCCGGCGGCAAGTCGGGACCCGCGCTCGGCGTGTTCGAGGGCGCGGCATATCCCGCCGGTCGGCAGGATCTCACCAGCGGCGACATGGTGATGCTCTTCACCGACGGGGTGTACGAAATCGAGGGACCGGGCGGAACTTTCTACGACAAGGTGCAGATGCAGGCGGCCGTCGCGCGCCGGCTCACGCAGCCCGCGCCGCAGTTGTTCGATGAGCTCCTGGCGGAAGTGATGGCCTTCTCCCGCGACCGGGAGTTCGACGACGACGTCTGTCTCGTGGGGATGGAAGTGATGAGGCTGATGCCAGACGCGCGCTGAGCGGCACGGCCTCCGTCGTGTCCCAAACTTCCTCCATGGAGGGACACGCTCCGTCGTGTCCCAAACTTCCATGGGCGGAGCATGAAGGCACGCCCGCGCCAGTTCCGCCCGCTGGATCGGGACACGACGGACCACGGACACGACGGAGCGTGTCCCTCCAGGTGCGTCCCAACGACTCTCGCGAGACTCAATAGTCGTAATCGTAATCCCGCCCGAGAGCGGAACGATGGAGCCTCCCAATCCGCTGCGCGCTCCGCTTGCCGATTACGAAGAAGCGGGCCGCTTCCACTCGACTCCGCGAAGCAAATGCGCTGAGACTCCGCGCGAACTTTCTTCCATGAGTCCCCTCCTCCTCCTCTGCATCGGGATGGCGATCGTGGTCGGTGGCATTCTCGCGCTGCGAATGCACGCCTTCCTCGCGCTCATCCTGGGCGCTTTCGCCGTGGCGCTGCTCACGCCGGAGGCGGCGCTCCGCAGCCACGCCGACGCCCGCATGGCGAAGGGGGAAATGACGGAAAAGGCCGCGAAGAAATTGGTCGCGCAGCCCGCCGCCGGGCGGGTGGCGGGGGAGTTCGGCAAGACCTGCACAAACCTCGGCATCCTCATCGCGATGGCCACGATCATCGGCGACGCCATGCTCCTCTCCGGCGCGGCGGAGGCCATCGCCGTGGCCATGCTGCGCTGGTTCGGCGCGGCGCGCGCGCAGTGGGCGTTCTTTTCCACGGCGTTCGTGCTCTGCATTCCCGTGATGCTCGACACGGTGATGTACCTGCTCGCGCCGCTCTTCAAAGCCCTCGCCCGGCGCACCGGCCGCGACTACCTGCTGCTCGTGATGTGTACCGTCGCGGGCGGCACGATCACCCACTCGCTCGTGCCGCCCACGCCGGGCCCGCTCTTCGTCGCGGGGGATCTCGGCGTGCCCCTCGGGCTGATGATCGGCATGGGCAGCGCCATCGGCCTCGGCGCGGCGCTCGTCGGCGTGGCTTTTGCCCGCTGGTCCTGCCGGCACCACACGCTCGAAGTGCCGGTCGAGGAAGGTGTGACGCCAGCGGCGGACCGCGTCCTGCCGCCGCTCTGGCTGGCGCTATTGCCGGTCTTCCTGCCGATCGCGCTCATCGGTCTCGACGCCTCATTTTCCGCCGGGCTGGAAGGCAGCGGCGGCTGGCTCGCGTGGCTGGTGAAGACCATCGGCGACAAAGACATGGCGCTCACTCTCGGCGCGCTCGCCGCACTCGCGCCGCTCGCGGGTCGCGGTGGTGAAGGTGCGAAGGCCGTGAAAACGGCGGTTCACGAAGGCGCGGTGATCCTGCTCATCATCGCCGCCGGAGGTTCGTTCGGGGGCGTGCTCCAGCAGACGGGCATCGCCGGGGTCCTCGCCGGGCATTTCCAAGGCATCCACGCCTTGGCGCTGCCCGCCGTTTTTCTCGTCACCGCGCTCGTCCGCACCGCGCAGGGCTCAGCCACCGTAGCCATGATCACCGCCGCGCCCATCGCCAAGGCGCTCATTGCCGGTGGCGCGACGATCCACCCCGTCTATTTCGCCATCGCCATCGGATGCGGCTCGAAACCCTTTCCGTGGATGAACGATGCCGGCTTCTGGATCATCACGCGCCTGAGCGGCCTGCGCGAAAGCGAAGCGCTGCGCACGATCTCGCCCATGATGACCGTCCAGGGCGTCGCCGGCCTCGTCATCACGATGCTCGCGGCGTGGCTGTGGCCGCTGCGGTGAAGACGACGCGCCGCCGGTTCATCGCCGGAGCCATCGCGACGGCCGCCCTCGCGGGATGCCAGCGCCCGCGCAGCTTCGCGGGCGGGATCGTCGGGGGCGCGGCGGCGGCGGGACATCGGCTGCGCGATGGCGGCTTCCCGCCGGCAGCGGAAACAACTCGCGCCGAGGTGGTGGTGATCGGCGGCGGCATTGCAGGTCTCGCCGCCGCGCGGCAGTTGCAGCGGAGCGGGGTGAAGGAACTCGTCCTTCTCGAACTCGAACGCGAGCCGGGCGGCAACGCCGCGAGCGGGCGCAACGAGATCAGCGCCTACCCGTGGGGCGCGCATTACGTTCCCCTGCCCAATCCCGAGTCGGTGGAAGTGATCGAGCTTCTCCGCGAGCTGGGCGTCATCACCGGCACCGGCGCGGATGGGCTTCCGATCTACGATGAGACGATGCTCTGCGCCGATCCCGGCGAACGGCTCTTCACCTGCGGCCGCTGGCAGGAAGGGCTGCTCCCGCAACTCGGCGTCACCGCCGAGGATCGCCGGCAATACGCCGGTTTCTTCGCCCACATGGAGACGCTGCGCGCGAGCACCGGGCGCGACGGACGCCCCGCTTTCGCCATCCCGCTCGATCTCAGCTCGCACGATCCGGAGCTGCGCGCGCTCGATCGGATCACCATGGCGCGCTTCATGGATGAGCACGGCTGGACCTCCGCGCCGCTGCGCTGGTTCGTGGATTACGGCTGCCGCGACGACTACGGCGCGGGCTTCGCGCAAGTCTCCGCGTGGGCCGGCGTTCACTACTTTGCCTCCCGCCGCGGCGCCGGTGCGAATGCCCCGCGCGACACCGTGCTCACCTGGCCGGAGGGCAATGGCTGGCTCGTTCATCGCCTCGCCGAGCCGCTCGCCGCCAGCATCCGCAGCCAGTCCATCGTCTGGAAGATCGAGCGCGCCGGCGACGGTGTGACCGTCGATTACTTCGACTCCGCCGCGGATCGCAGCGTCCGCATCGAGGCGCGCTCCGCGATCTGCGCCGCGCCTCGTTTCATCGCCCAGCGGATCGTCCCCGGGCTCTCAGAGGAGTCGCTGGAGTATTCGCCGTGGATGGTCGCGAATATCACGCTCGACGCGCTGCCCACCGGCGCCGGCGCACCGCTCGCGTGGGACAATGTCTTCCGCGAAAGCCGTTCCCTCGGTTACATCGTCGCCACCCACCAGCATCTCGCTCCCTTCCCCCGCCGCACCGTGCTCACCCACTACACGCCGCTCGATCACCTGCCCCCGCGCGAAGCCCGCCAGCAGGCCCTCGCGCGGAGCTACGAGTCGTGGTGCGATGAAGTCGTCGCCGATCTCGAACGCGCCCATCGCGGCATCGCCGCGCACATCACGAGGCTCGATGTCTGGCTCTGGGGCCACGGCATGATCCGCCCCGCGCCCGGCTTCATCTGGGGTGAAGCGAGACAGCGGATGAGCGCCGCGCATGCTCCGATTTTCTTCGCGCATTCCGACCAGTGCGGCATCTCCATTTTCGAAGAAGCCTATACCCGCGGCGTCCACGCCGCCGCCGCCGCGCTCGCTCATCTCCGCGCCTGATCGCATGCTCCCGCTCGCCCGCCACACCCTCATCGAGTGCCACGAGTGCGACCCCGCGCTGCTCCGCGACTCCGCCGCGCTCCGTCCCCTGCTCCTCGA
>JANOAZ010000003.1:0-2192 GCA_031411395.1 Chthoniobacteraceae bacterium | reverse complement strand
TTTTACTTTTTCCAGCACTACGATCACCCCAGCGCGGTGACGTGGCAGATCGAGCGCTCGGAGTTTGATCAGATGATGCTCGATAACGCCCGAGCGAAAGGCGCGGAAGTCCGCGAACAAACACCCGTCCAGCGCGTGCTCAAGGACGACGCAGGCCGCATCATCGGCGTCGAGGCCACAGGAAACGACGGCGTTTCATTCCAAATCCACGCGCCCCTCACCATCGACTGCTCAGGCCGCGACCGCATCGCCACAGGCCGCGAAGGGTGGTTCACAAGAGACCCGATGCTCAACAAAATCGCCATCTGGAGCTACTGGCGCGGGGCGAAGCGCGATCCCGGCATCGATGCCGGAAACACGACGGTGGCCTATGTCGAGGGGCGCGGCTGGTTCTGGTATATCCCGCTGAAGGATGACATCATCAGCGTCGGAGTCGTTGCGGAGAAAGACTACCTCTTTAGCGACAGTAAGGATCCAGCGGAAATAATGTCGCGCGAGATCGAGCGCAATGTCTGGATTAAAGAGCACCTCGCAGGCGGCGAGCAGTTCGGTGAGTACTGGGTAACCGCCGAGTTCAGCTACCGTTCAAAGCATCCAGCCGCAGACGGTCTGGTTCTCGCGGGAGATGCATTTGCCTTTCTCGATCCCGTATTTTCCAGCGGCGTTTTCCTGGCACTGAAAAGCGGCGAATTGGCGGCAGACGCCGTCGATGCGGCCCTCACTGCGGGCGACACGAGCGCGGCGCAGTTTGCGAATTACGGCGCCACGCTTTGCCGTGGCCTGGAGAACATGCGCAAACTTGTTTACGCATTCTACGACGAGAATTTCTCGTTTGGACAAATGATCAAAGCCCGCCCCGAGCAGCGTGGGCGCCTCACCGATTGCCTGATTGGCGACGTGTTTGAACTCGATTTCACCGAACTCCACGGCGCGATGCGGGAGTTTGCGGAGCTGCCGTCCGAGCTGGCTTACGGTTCGACGGTATAGCGCTCCAGTGGCGAGGCCGGAGGCATCCGGCGTCGTTTCATGTCCGTGACTCCGGATTCGACACATGAAGGACAAGCGTGCACATCTTCTCTCCATGTCCGCAATTGAGGCCAAAGGCCTGACGAAAATCTATCGCACCTACAAGAAGAAGCCCGGGCTGTGGGGCGCGGTCCGCGGGCTGTTTCGCAGGGAATATGAGGAACTCCGGGCAGCGGATGATGTATCTTTTTCCATCGAGGAAGGGGAGTGTGTGGGCTTCCTCGGCCCGAACGGGGCGGGGAAGACGACTGTCCTCAAGATGCTCAGCGGACTTCTCAATCCCACCAGCGGTGAAGCCCGCGTGCTCGGGCATGTCCCATGGAAGCGCGAGGACGCGTTGAAGCGGCAGTTCGCGCTGCTCATGGGGCAGAAAAATGCGCTATGGTGGGACCTTCCGGCGAGGGAATCCCTTGAACTCAATCGCACGATTTACGGCATCGCCGAGAAGGAATACCGCGAGGTTGTCGATGGATGACGATGCGCGGGCCGTAGCGGTCGGCCAGCATGCCGGCGCCGGCGCCGAGCAGGAAGTAGATCAGCCCCGACAGCCCGAACACCAGCGACACCGCGGCGCGTTCGGCGGCGAACTCGGCAGCCAGCGCCGCGAAGAACGCGGCGAAGGCATACGACACGCCGAAGATCACCGCCAGCGCGACGAAGCACGCGCCGACCACGCCCCAGCCGCCGCGCGGCTCGTCGTCGCTGCCGGCCCCTTCGCCGCGCGACCCAACGGTTTCACGCGGTCCCGTCACGGCATCCCCGGCGGCCCGGCGGCCACGCGCGCGGCGTTCACGGCACCACCGTCGTGAACAGGAAGACCGCGAACCGCACCAGGTGCACGACGCCCTGCAGCACGGTGGCGACACCGGCGCCCAGCGTGATCGTCGAGACCGCCACCGTCAGCGCCAGCAGCACCGTGTCCTTGGCGTTCAGCCCCAGCATCAGCGGCAGGTCGAAGGCCAGGCTCAGTGCGGCCACCACGGGAATAGTCAGGCCGATGCTGGCGATGCCCGAGCCCAGCGCCAGGTTCAGGCTCTGCTGCAGCCGGTTGAGCCACGCCGCGCGCACCGCCGCCACGGTCTCCGGCGCCAGCACCAGCAGCGCCACCAGCACGCCGACCGTCGACGCCGGCGCGCCGGCGCCGCGCACCGCCGCCACGATCGACG
>JANOAZ010000002.1:0-33211 GCA_031411395.1 Chthoniobacteraceae bacterium | reverse complement strand
TTCATCGCAGGCGGACGGAGTGAAATGACGAATGAGTAATGACGAATGACTAATGAATGCCCAAACCCCAATGACCGAAGGCATCGCAAGAAAACGGCCCCGCATTCGGCCTTCGCGCTTCGTCATTCAGTAGTCATTACTCATTCGTCATCAGTCATTCTCCCTCGCTGATGATCGAACTCGCGCATCCCTGGTTCCTCGCCCTCGGCGCGCTGATTCTCGCGCTGCCTCTGCTCGCGCGCCGCTCGATCGCCGGCCTCACGCCGGCTCAGCGGCGGGTCTGTTTCACCCTGCGCACGGTCATTCTCCTCCTGCTTATTGGCGCGCTCGCGGGTCCGCGCTGGCTGCTTCCTTCGCGGGAACTGGCGGTGCTCTTCGCGGTGGATGACTCGGCCAGCCTCTCGCCCGCGGCGCGGCAGGAGGCGCGCGACTTCGTCACCGCCGCAGCGCAGGCCAGCGGCAGCGGAGATACGTTGGGAGTCGTCGGCTTCGCGAAGGAAGCGGCGCTCTGGCAGCCCCCGACCGCGCCGTTGAAGGTCGCGCCTTCCTGGCCGGAATTCGCGGACCGCAAGGGGACGGCCGTCGCTGGCGCGCTGGACTTTGCGAGCGCGATTTTTCCGGCGGGCCAGACGCGGCGTCTCGTGCTGCTCAGCGATGGCAACGATACCGGCGGGCGGGCGGCGGAGACCGCGGCGCGGCTCGCGGCGAGCGGGGTGGAGATCTTCACCGTGCCGCTGCACAATGCCTCGGCGCCGGAGGTGCTCGTCGAGCGGGTGGAGATTCCGCGCCGGCTCAAGCAGGGCGAGCCGTTTGATCTGCTCGCGCATTTGCACAGCAACATCGCGACGACCGCGAAGGTGAAGCTGTATCAGAACCAGTTTCTCCTCGAACAGCGGGATGTCTCGCTGGTGGCCGGCGACAATGAATTCCGCGCGCCGAATCTCCGCGCCGACGGCAATTTCATTTCCTACGAAATCGAAGTCATCCCCGCGCAGGACACCGCGCTGGAAAATAATCGCGGCGTCGCGACGGCGAGCCTGCGCGGCCAGCCGAAAGTGCTCCTGATCGACTCGGACGACAGCAAATCGCGCCCGCTGGCCGAGGCCTTGCGCCGCGAAAAAATTCTCGTCGAGACGCGTGCCGCGAGCGGAGTGCCGCGAACGCTGGAGGATCTTCAGCAATACGATCTTTTCCTCCTGAGCGATGTCTCCGCGCTGACTCTGAACCGCGAGCAGATGGAGATCTATCGCCGCTGGGTGCAGGATTTCGGCGGCGGCTTCGCGCTCATCGGCGGGGAAAATAGTTACGGCGTGGGCGGCTACTACCGCACGCCGATCGAGCAGATGCTGCCGGTGCGGATGGAACACGAGGACCGCCTCGATACGCCGAGCGTCGCGCTGCTCGTGGTGCTCGATCGCTCGGGTTCGATGACCGCGCAGGTCGCCGGCCAGACGAAGATGTCACTCGCCGACCAGGGTGCGGTTTTCGCGATGAACGTGCTCCAGCCGCGCGATTATTTCGGCGTCACGGCGGTGGATACCCGGCCGCATGTCGTTGCGCCGCTCGCGCAGATTTCGTCGAAGAGCGGCATCGAGCAGAAGATCCTCAGCATCACCGCGGGTGGCGGCGGCATCTACATTTACACCTCGCTGGTCGATGCCTTTCAGCAGCTCCGCGACATTCCCGCGCGAATCAAACACCTCATCCTGTTTTCCGACGCGGCGGATGCGGAGGAGAAGTCCGCCGGTGAAATGGGCGACGGTGCGCGCGGGATGGGGACTTCGTTCGACGTGGCGGCGGCGATGCTCGCGGCGAAGATCACCACCTCCGTGGTGGCGCTCGGCACCGAGCAGGACAAGGACACGGCGTTCTGCCGGCAACTCGCCGAGCGCGGCGGCGGCCGCTTTTACCTCACCAGCGATGCGACCACGCTGCCGCAGATTTTCGCCACAGAGACCCTGAAGGTGGCGCAATCGAGCCTCGTCGAGGAGCCGTTCCTCGCGGTGCCGGCGAAAGCGAGCGCAATCACCGCCGGGTTGGATTGGAAGACTTCGCCCCTCCTCCTCGGCTACAACGCAACGAAGCCGAAACCCACCGCCGACCTGCTGCTCGCGACCGAGCGCGGCGAGCCGCTCCTCGCCACCTGGCGCTACGGCCTCGGGCAGACCGCCGCTTTCACCAGCGATGCCAAGGCGCGCTGGGCCACGGAATGGATGCAGTGGCCGGGCTACGGAAAATTCTGGTCGCAACTCGTGCGCGGGCTGATGCGCAAAAGCGACCAGGCTAGCTTCGAGGTAACGACGACCGAGAGCGGCGACCGGCTCGAGCTCGCAATCGATGCGATCACGCCGGATGGCGCGTTCCGCAATCGCCTGCCGATCAGCGTGAATGCACTCAAGCCCGATGGGACCACTCAGACGGTCGTGGCGCGGCAGGATGGGCCGGGCAGCTACCGCGTTTCCATCGACCTGCCGTCCGAGGGCACCTCGGTCATCTCGGTGAATTCTCCGGACCTGCCGGACGGCGGCTACGTTTTCGGCGAGACGCGCAGCTACCCGCGCGAGTTCCTGACCACTGACACAAACGAGCCGCTCCTGCGCCAGCTCGCCACTCTAGGTCGCGGAAAATTCTCGCCCACCCCGGCGGAACTTTTCAGCCGCCCGGAACGGGCGACGATGCATCGCCGCGATCTCTCGCCGTGGCTGCTCGCCGCGGCGCTGTTTCTGTTCCCGCTCGATATCTGGCTCCGCCGGCGGAGTTGGGCTTAGCGCCCGTGCTGAGCCGTATCCATGCAGTTGGGATGAGCCGCAGATGAACGCAGATGAACGCAGATGAGCGCAGATGCGGAGGCGGAGAGGAATAGCGGGGGGAAATGAGATCACCTTTTGGGTATCGCGCTCACGCATGCCGATTGCCCTACGCCCCCTGTTTCCCATCTGCGTTTCATCTGCGTCCATCTGCGGCTCAACTGCATTGTTCCGGCTTGGAGGGCGTCTAAAAAGCCCGAAGGCCCCTCCTCTTACTCTTTGTCATGCTCTTGCTCTTGCTCCCATGAAGCTCGGAGGAGCAGGAGCAGGAGCAAGACAAAGAGTAAGACTGACCGATTTCGACTTTTTAGACCGCTCGTGGACCGGAAGTCGTTCGGACGAGTGGGATGCCACCCTGCGCGCAGCGCCCATCGAAAAAGCCCGTCTTCCTGAGCTTACGAAGGATCACTGACTTCCGTGGGCAGCGGCGGCAGAACGGGACTTCCGGTACCCTCCCTTAGCGACGCGGTGTCACATCGCGGGGAAATTCCTTGCTGGTTTTCAGAGGGAAATGGCGAGCGCTCACAGCGGCACACGCACTGCTCTCCTATGTTTCGATTAAATTATTGAGAGGCTTGAACCGTCATATCGGTAACCGCGCTCACCATTCAAAATGCTCTACCTTAAGACTCCGCCAAAAGCCCATACCGCCGAGACCCATCGGGCGCTGGAGGCTGCCGATGGGTATCTGTATCTGGGAATGCCGGCGGAGGCGCTCGGCGAGTTCGACGCAATCACGAGTGGCGAGCGGGGAAATCCTTCCGTGATGCTGGCGGAAATCCGTGTGCTTTTGCACATGAAGCACTGGAAGCAGGCGGAAAAGCTTTCCGCCCGCGGAGCGAAACTGCATCCGTCCGAGGACGAATTTACCGTGCAGCGCGTTTTCGCCCTGCATCAGTTGGAAAAGGGCGAGGAAGCCTTTCGCGTCCTGCTTTCCGCTCCGGAGTGGATCCGCCGCACCGGCATCCTCCACTACAATCTCGCCTGCTACGAAGCCCGGCTCGGAGACCTGAACGCCGCGCGCCGTTGCATCGACGCCGCCATCGAGATCAATTCCGCGATCAAGAAAAACGCCCGCACCGACCCCGATCTCGCGGCGCTCTGGAACTGATTCCAGTTCGCCTCCGTGCTTCGGCGACCGCTCCGCGGTGCTATCTCGGGTTGCTCTTCTTTCCCAACACCGAGCCTCCGAAGTAAGGATACCTGTCCCATGCGTCGTAGCTCGGATCCACTCGCGGGTCGGCGGTGTCGCGCATCCAGCGCTCGACGCGCACTTGCAGTTCGCGCTGCGCCGCGGCAAGTGCCGGCTGGCCGGCCAGGTTGGTGAGCTGATGCGGATCCTCGCGCAGATCGTAGAGTTCCTCCGCTGGCCGCTTCGCGAAATTGAGGGCGAAAAACTTCGCGACTTCCGCCCGCGCCCGATTCGCGAGGATGAATTCCTTCGCACTGGAATTGTCCACGTCGCCGAAGTCGCCGACGGCGAAATGCGCGTCGGGATCACCGGCGGGCCAGCGGTCGGGGCGCAGGTTGCGGAGATAGAGAAAATCCTTCGTGCGGATTCCGCGGATCGGATAGCTCAGGTCGCCGCGGCGGACATTCGCATGGCGCTCGCGCTCCACGAAGACGTGGTCGCGTAGCACCGTACCCGGCTGGCCGAGCAGCACGTCGGCAAAACTGCGGCCGGTCATTTCCGGCGGCGGAGTGAGGCCGGCGAGGGTGAGGAAGGTCGGTGCGAAATCGGTGAGGCTCACGAAGTCATCCACCCTGCGCCCGGCTTGCAAGCGGTCGCCCCAGCGAATCGCCAGCGGTACGCGCGTCCCGGTATCGTAGAAGTTGGCGAGGCCGCGTGGCATCTGCCAGCCATTGTCGCTCGTGCAGACGATCACCGTGCGGTCGAGGGCGCCGGCCTTTTCGACCTGCGCGATGGCTTCGCCAAAGGCGGCGTCCATCCGCTCCACACCGCCATAGTAGGCGAGCATGCTCGCCCTCACCTCCGGCGCATTGGGCAGCATCGGCGGCACGAGGATGCTCTTCGGATCGAGCCCCGGCGCGCCTTCCGGTCCTTCGCGCCACTTGTGCCGCGAGGTATCGACATTCCCGAGCCAGAAAAAGAAAGGCTTCGCCGGATCCCGCTGCGCCATGAATTCCGCAAAGCTCGCGAACTGCCGGCCCACCGGGTTCTCGTCCCAGCCATCTTCCTTGAAGCGTCCCGGCGCCCACCCCTTGCCGGTGAACCCGACCTCGTAGCCCGCCACCCGGAGCTGCGCGGTGAAGACCGCGAACTTTTTCGGGAATCCGCTCCACAAACTCGCCGCCTCCTCGAGCTGGTGTGCCGCGCGGCCGGTGAGCAGGCACGACCGCGTGGGCGAGCACGACGGCACGGGACAGAACGCGTGCGCAAACAGCACTCCCTCGCGAGCCACGCGATCGAAGGCCGGGGTGCGCACCGTGCGATCGCCGAGCGCGCTCGCGTGCGGCCATGCCCAGTTGTCGCCGATCGCGAGGAGAATATTCGGCCGTGACTCGGCGGCGCGCGCCTGGCCGGTGAAGGCAAGGCACGCGAGCAGGATGGAACAGGTGGGAGCGGACCGGAGCTTCATTTCGCCTGCAACTTCGCCACCTCGTCCGCGCTCAACGCGCGATCGAAAAGGGCGATCTCATCGAGACGGCCTTCCCAGTTGGAATCGTTGTCGCTGCGGCCTCCGAAGAAACATGAGTCGAACCCGTTCGGAAAATTGGCCGGCGCCTGCGTTTCGATTTCGAGGGCGCCATTCAGGTACGCGCGCACGTTCCCGCCATCACGCACGAGGACGACGTGCTGCCATTGCCAGCGGGGGATCTCGGTGCGGCCAGCCGCGATGGGATTTTCACCGTGGAGGAAGATCAGCTTTCCGGTGGCGCCGCTCTTTCCCCCGATGCCGAGATGGTCGCCGTACGCGCCGAGGCCGTGATCGTGATCGCGGGAAAAGAACCAGCCGCTGACCTCGCGGCCGTCATTGGGCATTCCATTCCACAGCCAGAGCGAGAGGGAGTAGCGATCGCCCAGTTCCGGCAGGCGCGCGCGCAGGCGTCCGGCGACAAAGTGAGGGGCGCGATTCTTTTCGCCCTCGGCGCAGAAGGCGGCCGAGCGCGGTCCTTCGAGGTAATAGACGATCTCCGGTTCGTAGAGCGCGTCGCGATGGTGGCCGCTGGAATCGCTCGCGTGCGGCCCGAAGAATTCATTGAGGCGCCACCACGCGAGCGGCTTGAGATCGAGAATCGCGCGCGAGGCGGGGCCCGCGCTGAGCGCGTATTCGCGACGCGGCTGGCCGGTGATCTTTTCCAGCAGGCGGATCGCCGTCTGGGTGATGCGTGGCTCGGCCAAAACTTCGAGTCCAGCCGAGCGGGCGGGCCAGGTGTTGTAGCCGCCGAAGAGATGCTGCTCCGGCGGCGGGATGTAACCGTCGCCGCCGTTGGCCAGCTCGATGACGATGTTGTGGGGCAGGGGACTGGCCGCTCTGATCTTCAGCCCGGTGATCGCGTAGGTCTCGCAAGGCGTGGTGGCGATCCCGATGTCGCCGAGGCGCAACGCCTGCACCACGATCTCGGTCTGCTGCCGTTCGTGCAGGAGGATCTGCTCCCGCGCATAGACTTCGGTGGGGTCCTTGGGTGGACGCTCGCCCATCGCGGCGACCACGCGCTGCGCCCATTCGAGGAGCTGCTTGTTCGGCACGCGATATTTCAAAGTCATGCGTTGCTCGGCCATGGCGACGTCGGCGTCGGCGCGATACTGGATTCCCGCGTAGGCTTTCATCGCGATGTCGAGCAGGCCGCTGGCGTATTCGTCGATCGTCGGCCTCGGGCGATCCTTCTCCGGGATGGTGTAATCGGTCCGATAGATGTCGCCGCTGCAGCCGTGGGACATGATCCCGACGAACGCCGGCTTGCCCGCGGTGGCTTCGGGAGCGATGCGGGCCTTCAGGCCTTCGGAGAAAAGGCCGAAGTAATCCGCGCTGATGTCGCTGTCGCCAAAGTAGTGCATCGAAAAGTTTCCCATGACGGCGATCGGGCGTCCGTCTTTCGCTTGAATGGAGATGAGCGAAAGATCGGGGTCCTCCGGCCCGGCCTCGCCGGTCGCATCGTCCCACTTGCGGCCCGCGTGCATATTCGCCCGCACGGTTTTGTTGCCGAAGGGATCCTCCGCGATGCGATCGGGCCGCCGAATCCACTGGCGCACCGCGGTGAACTCCGCCGCATCCCCTTTGGCGAAGCCGATCCGCGCCGGTTCCAGATTCGTCTGCGCGGCCACGATCGCCGCGGCGAGCTTTTCGCGGAGGAATGGCACATAGGCGGGATCGGCGTCGGTGCCGAGGCACCCCATCGAGGCCGGCGCGCTGTGCGCGTGCGTGGCCGAGATGAGGATGTGATCCGCGGGAATGCCCGTACGTTTCGCGGCCAGCGCCTTCGCTTCATCGAGCAGCGGACGGCCCATCATGCAGCTATCCGCCACCACCATGGCGACCTGACTTTTGCCATCGGCCACCACGACGGCCCGCGCGTGGACTCGCGTCTTCACCTTGTCGAGAGAGCGGCCGAGCATGCTGCCATTGACGAGCACCGGCAGCTTTTCCGGCGTGACATCCACCACGGCGGCGCCCGCCTGGAACTCCGCGTGCGACGGCCGCGCGGCGATGAAAAGCACGGCAGAGATGAGGAGGGGATATTTCATGGGAGGGAGATGATCTATGGGCGGAACTGAAATGCGAAGATGTCGGCATCCTTCAGGACAAAGCGGAGCCGAATCGGCCGTGTCGCGAGCGCGCTCACGTCTCTCCCACCCTTCCACACCACGTCGCGCTCCAGCGTGTCGCCGAAAGTATCCTCGCAATCCTCCAATGCAAAACCCGGCAGCGGCTTTCCCTCCGCATCCTGCACTTCCACGCGCACACTGCCCGCGGCGGAGGTCGAGAAATTCAGCGACAGCGTGCGGCCCGTGAACGTGATCGGCCTGGTGATCAGTTCACCACCCTTCATCGGCGCACGCACCGAGACGAAGCCATCGAGGCGCAGCGTGTAGCGGCGGAGCGCGCTGCTTTTCCCGGTCCAATAACTCTCGGTGGCGTAGAACGAGAGTTCGTTCGGCGCGCCTTCGATCGCCGATTTCGTCTCCACCACGTGCCACCCGAGATATTGCTGCCCGTAGTTCCACGTGCCCTCGCGCTCGATGCCGGGCCGAAGGAAAGCCTCGTTCCAGCGCTTGAAGTGAACCCCATCGCGACTCGCCATGAGCAGCCCCTCGGTGATCGCCGTCCCGTAGCGCTGGTTGGCGGCTGCGCGCCACTCGCGATGCTCCCGTTCCGGCAGCGCGCGCATCGACTCCGACCAGCCGCGCTCGACGTAGCGCGTGGGGAAGCCGATCAAAAGATGCGGCGCGCGGTGGTACGGCTTCACCTGATTCGTGTAGAGATGCTCGGCGGGTGAGTCAGCGTAGAGCACGTCGGCCTGGTTTTCCCAGTGGAGGAAGTCTTTCGACGTCGCGGTGCGAATTGCGCGATGGCCTTCCGGTTTCCAGTTCTTTTCGTCCGTCACGCCCGCAGTGAAGATACGCCAGTAGGCCCGATACTCCCCGCGCGCCGCGTCCCAGAACGCGAGGTTCTGCGAATCGAACGCGCCCGCCGTGATCACTGGCTCCGTCTGGATGGGCGACCAATCCAGCCCGTTCGCCGACTTGAACGCGAGCAGTCCCTTCGGGCTGTTCGAGCGGAGCAGCGCCTTGTAGCGCGCGTCCGGCGTGGCATCGGGGTTTTCATCCTTGAAGATTGCGGGATGCCCGGCGTCCGCGTTTGTCTCTCCGATCCTGCCGCTCGCGATGACGATGTTGTTCGCCTTCGAGCCATTGAATTCATTCAGCCCCAGCTCGGGCTTGCGCCAGTGGATCCCATCGTCGCTCTCCGCATAGCAGCAGAAAAGAGGATGTGCGTTCGTCTTCACCCCGCTCGCGGCCACGTCGAGCTGCCACGCCTTATAGTACATCCGGTAGCGTTCGCCATCCTGGAACACGCTGTGATAACCGCTCCCGCTGCCTTCCCACGCCGCATCATGCACCAGCGCGATTTCGCGCGGCTCGGGGTGATGCAGGCGCAGTTCCGCGCCGCCGCTGATCCCTTCGATCAAGGCATCGTCCACGAACAATTCCCGCCGAGAACCGATTGCCGTCGGCGCCGCCGCGTCCACCGGCGTGAGCCAGGGGACGATAGCCACTACGGTGGCGAAGAAGACACGAGCAGGGGTTCGCCAGCAGGTGGCGAAACGACGAATTGAGCCGGGGGGACGCATCATCCTTGGCAACTCCGCAACCGCCGTTCGCTTGGGTTCCAAATCCGGCGCGCGTCTTAGCGCACTGCGGCGGCGGCCCGCGGCGCTGGCTTCCTGCGCGGGGTGGTGTCTTCCGGCAGTTCGATCGCGGCGTCGTCTGGCGCGACGGCTGTGCCTCCACGTCCGAGGACGAGGAAGGAACTGAAATCCATTCCGAGGCGTCGCGCGCACTGTTCGCGGAGCTGGGTGGAGACATCGACGAGGCCCGAGGGCAGCAGCACGAGGGCGCCGGAGAGATCGACGACGAGCGACTGGATCTGCACCGAGCCTTGCACGCTCGCTTCCGACGACGCCGTGACCGCGCTCGAGGAGGCCAGGAAGTTATCGGCGATGATGAGAATGTTGCCGCCCGCGCCGAGGATGGCGTTCGCGCTGATCCGGCTGTGATCGAGGAGCACGAACTCGGGATCGATGAACACGTTGCCGCCGTTCAGGCCGGCTTCCGCGACCACGGAGGAATTGAGCAGGCTGATCCGCCCGATGGCGCGGAGGCTGACCTGGCCAGCGTTGCCGACCAGCGCGCTGACCGCCACGGTGCTGTCCTGGAGGTCGATGTCGGTGGCGGAAGTGATCGCGACCGTCCCCGCGTCGCTCACGGTGGAAGTCGTCCGCACCGCGCTGCCGCCGGTCAGTTCCAGCGGCTGCTGCACATCGATCGAGACGCTGCCGGCCACGCCCGCGCCGGTCGCCGAGGCTTCGATCGTCGCGCCGCTGTCGAGGGTGAGCCGGGTGGCCTGCACCGCGACACTTCCTCCCGCGCCGCTGCTCGCGGAGGTGGCGGCGATCGAGCCGAGGTCGGTGAGCTTCAGCCTCGTCGCGCGCACGTCCACGCGCCCGCCCGCGCCGCCTTCGCCGCTCGCGGTGCTGCCGGAAAAGATGCCCGAGCTGTCCTGCCCGGCCTGCCCGGAGATGCTGAGATTGCCGACCCGGACCGCGACGCTTCCGCCGGTGCCGAGCCCGGAGGTGTCGGCGGAAATGCGGCCGCCGCCGACCAATCGCATCGTCTCCGCGGTGACCGCGACATCCCCGCCTGCGCCGGGGCCGAGCGTATTCGCTGCGATCCCGCCGCGGTTGTCCAGGACGAGATTTCCGAATTCCGCCCGCACGCTTCCGCCTTTCCCCGGGAGCGTCGTTGAGGTGCTTAGCGCTGCGATTCCGGTGAAGGCGTCCGAGTTTCCCGCGGAGAAAAAAGCATCGTTCGCCCGGACGAAGACATCGCCACCCGCGCCGCCGCCGAAGGTGGCCGCCGAGATCCGGGCTCCGTTGAGGATTTGCAGTTGATCGGTGATGATCTCGACCGAACCGGCCGGACCGCCATTCCCGAGGGAACTGCTCTCCGCCGAGATCGTGCTCGGATCCTCCGGCGTTCCCGTGAGCACGATGATTCGCGCCTTCACCGTGATGTCGCCGCCCGGCCCGGTGTCGCCGGCATTCGCGGAAATGCGCCCGCCGCCCGTCACGCGGATTTCATCGGCATTGATCGTCAAGTTTCCGCCCGTGCCGGAAAGCGCCGCGGCGTCCACGGCGATGCCGGTGATGAGTGTCGAACTGCCCTTGGCAATGATGAGCTGGCGCGCGTCGATCGTGGTGTCGCCGCCCGCGCCGAGGCCGACCGATTTGGTCGAAATCAATCCGCCATCCGTGATCTGAAGCCGGTCGGCTTTTACGCGAATCGATCCGCCCTGGCCGCCGGGGCTGATCTTGTCCGGCACGCCGCCGGAGTCGGCGAAGATACCGCTCTTCTGCGTGGCTCCCTGCGCTGCGATGAAAATGTCCCGCGCTTCCACGTCGATGTCGCCACCGCTGCCGAGCCCGAAGGTGTCGGCGGAGATCGCCCCGCCGCCGGTGATTCGCAGGGTGTCGGCGCGGACGTGCACCTGGCCGCCATCGCCCCCAGCCCCGGTCGAAGTGGTGTTGGAAAAAATGCCCGTCGTCGTGTCCGACAAATCGCCGACGATCGAGATCGTCTGCGCCTGTACATCGAGCGTGCCACCGCCCCCGGAGCCGGACGTGGAAGTGGAGATGCGGCCTTCATCCACGATCGACAGCGTGCCCGTCGTCACGCGCACATCGCCGGCTCGCGCCGTGGCCGTCGCAGTCCCGAGGGCCTGGCTGCCGACGAGGGAATCCGTGCCGATGCTCAAGCTTCCCGACTCCAGCGACACATCGCCGGCCCTCCCTGCTCCGCTCGTCTGGGTGAGTATGGAAGTGTTCAGCGTCATGGCCACGTTGCCGCTCACTTTCAGGTCGAGTGCGCCGCTCACGCCCGCGCCGCTGTTGACCGAAGAAATCTTCGACAGCCGGTCGAGCGACAAGCTCCCGCTGCGAATCACCACCGTCCCGCCTGGACTGCCGCTCGTGTCCACACTTGATCCCTCTTTCATCGTGATGCTGCCCCCGAGCGGCGTCGTGGGGCCGGACGCCGGGATCTCGCCAATGGCGCGCGTGCTCCACAAGTCCACGCGTCCCGACGCGGCGAGCAGCTTGGCGGTTTTCACTCCGGATTTCGTGAGTGAAAGATCGCCGCCGACGAACGACAGCTTCGCTCCAGGTTTTGCCGTAAGCTCGCTGCCCGTGGCCGAGATCCTGGCCGGTTGTGGCGAGAGAAAGCCGAACGCGCTAACTGGCGCGGAGGTGAGCACATCGTTGGCGGGCGTCTTTGCGTCGAAACGTCCGCCGCCGTTGAGTTTCACGTAGTCCGCGGTGGTCGCGGTGAACGAACCATCGACCTCGAGCGTCGCATTCGGCCCGAAGATCACGCCTTTCGGATTGATGAAAAACAGGTTCGCACCGGGAATCGTGGAGCGCAGCGTGCCGTCGATGCTCGATGCGCTGGGGCCGGTAACGCGGGCGAGCACATTGCTCACATCGCCCGGTCCGGTGAAAGTGCCCGATTCACCGGAGGTCAGGTTGAACTCGCTGAAGCTGTGGAAAAGATTCCCGCCGACTTTCGTCCCGAGCGTGTGAGGGATTGGAAAGTTGTTGCCGACTTTTCCAATCGCCCCCGCGGCGCCGACGGTGCCGTCGGTGAAGACATCGGCGAAGCTCACCGCGGACGTGAGGTAGCCTAGCAGAATGGCGGAGCAGACGCGGAGCGCCCCATCCAAAAAAAGGCGGTCATCCTGAGCGGAGCGTAGGCGGGCCAGCGGGCGGAGCGCAGTCGAAGGATCTCTAACTATTCGCGGGCAGCGGCGGGGCGGAGCGTACGTTGCACGCTCCCAGCTCCGCACCGCCTCCGCCCGCGAAAAGTTAGAGGTCCTTCGGCTTCGCTCAGGATGACCGTGTTTTGGATGGGGCGCTCCGCGCCAGCGCAACATCCATGCTCCTCTCACTCCGCATATTCCGCCTGATCCGTGGACTTTTGCGATCTCTGCTCGCATGCGGTAACCCAGCTTTGGAGCCACCAGAAAAACGAGGTTACTTCCGCTCCCCGGCGGCGGCGTCCTTGAGGCCGGCCTGGTCGAGCAGCGCGGCGCGTTGGGCGCGGAGGTCCTTATCCTTCGGCGCGGCGTCGATCTCGTTGGAGAGCGCTTCGAGCGCGTCGTACCAAATGCCGCCCTGCGCGTACGCGGCCACCTTGTCCATACCCTTCGCGTCCGCGAGGGCTGCGGTGAGTTTCGCATCAGGTTCGATGCGCTGGATCGAGCCGCTGGCGATGACGTCCTGCGAGCGGTTCGCGGGATCGGGCACCCAGGCGATGGTCCACTTGTAGGAGACGCCGGGCTTGAGGGTGATCTTTTGTTTGGCCAGCGAGATGCGGTGAATTCCGGGCTGTTCCGATTTGTCGGTGCCGACCTTGAGCAGCGGTTTGGGGTTCTTCGGTTCGGTGAGCGTCAGCTCGAAGCGGGTTTTCGCCGGGCCGGTCTGATACCAGAAAAGGGAGGGCTGCTCGCGGGTGGTGAGCGCGGTGTGATTCGGCGCGAGGACGTAGAGCGAAGGCAGTTTGTCGCCGCTGCCGCGCGAAGCTCCGTCGCCGTCGATGCGGGTTCCTGTGGCCGCGGTTTTTGGCGGGGAGTATTTGAGCAGGCCGCGCTTGGCTGGTGCGGCGGGAGCGGCGTCGGCAGGTTTCGCGGTCTCAGCCTGAGCCTGGGCCGGGGTGTGCGAGATGAGGAGGGAGGTGGTGAGGAGAAGAGCGAGTGCTTTCATGATGGAGGGGGGCCGGGGACGGCGGAGATGACACTGTGGACAATGATCTGGTTTGCCTTGCCCTTCAAGCTCATTGGCCCGACGAGCTCGGTGACGAACCGCCCGTGGAGCCGCTTCCACGTCGCGTCGCCGATCAGGATGGTGCATTCCCGGGTGCGATCATCGACCTCCACTTCCTTGCCCGCGCTCTCGAGCCGCGCGGCGGTATTGGTGGTGTCGCCGAGCACGGTGAACTCCAGCCGTTCCGCGCTCCCGATGCTCCCCGCGACCAGCGGCCCGGTGAAGATCCCCACGCGCATCGCGCAAGTGGGCATGCCGCGCGCCGCCCAGCCCACGTTCAGCCCCTTCAGCTCCCGCCGCATCGCCAGCGCGCACTCGACGGCATGGATCGCGTCCTGGTCGATGTCCTCCTCCCGCGTCCGCGCGACCGGCGCGCCGAAGACCGCCATGATCGCGTCGCCGATGTAGGCGTTGACCATGCCGTTGTGGCCATCGACGTGGCGCGCGATGCCGTTCATATATTCGTTGATCCAGCCGAGCAGGCTCTGCGGGTCCATGCCCTCGGAGATCGTGGAGAAGCCTTTGAGATCGGTGAAGAGCACGGTGGCCGTGAGCCGCTGCGGTTTGAGCCGGCCGCCGTCGAGGAATTGCTCGCGTTCCGCCCAGAGCGCATCGGCGACCTTCGTCGAGACGTGCCGGGAAAAAAGACCCTGCATCGCGTCGCGCTCCAGTCGCTCGAGGTAGGCCGTGAAGGAGGTGACGAAGGTCGCGGTGACGAAGCAGCCGATCGCCGGCGCGGCCAGCAGCAGCCACGTTCCATGCATGAACGACTGCCACACGACGAGATGGAGCGCGCCGAGCAACAAGCCAAGCGCGGGCGCGAGCCGCCACGGGGAGCGAAGCCCGAGGCTGAGCGCGCCGCCCGCCACGGTGAAGCCGGCGATCCACAAAATCTCCGCCCACTCCGGCCACCACGACATCGGCTTCACCCCGTCGATCGCGGCGCGGAGGAGTTGATGGGTCAGCATCGCGTGGATCTGCACCCCGCGCAGGTTGTCGTCGATCGGCGTCGGGTTGCTGTCCTTGATGGACTGCATCACCGTCGCCACGAACACGATCTTTCCGCGCAAGGCGTCCGGCGGCACGCGGCCTTCGAGCACCTGCCCGAAGCTGTAATCGTAAGGCGTATCCCGGCCGTACTGGCCGCGGGGATCCTGCACGCGGAAGCGGCGCGGCGCCTCGTAGCTGGCGAGGTATTCGTAGTCGGCCACCGGTAGCCGGACATAGCCGCCCGCATCCCGGGTGAGGCGGGGAAAGACGGTCTTTCCGAGCTGAATGAGCGGAGCCTCGGGATGACCCGGCACCTCCACGGGTTCCACCGCGACCTGATTCGATTCAAGATACTTCAGCGCGAGGGCGAGACTGAAGGCATACATCGGCTCGGGCACGCCGGTCTCGATCGCGAGCGGTCCGCGGCGGTAGTAGCCGTCCACGGTGAAGTCCTTGGGCAGGTTGTTGGCGACGATGCGCTCCGGCTCCGCGGCGAGGGCCTGCGGCGCTTTGACAAAGCCGACCCGCTCGATGGCGATCACCCGTTTGAGCTTTTGCAGCGCGGTCTCGAGCTGGGGGTAAAGTCGGCGGTCGCGCGGCTCCGGGAGATCGCGGTAGAGATCGAGGCCGATCACGCACGGTTCGAGTGCGTCGAGTTTGGTGAGAAGAGTCGCGAGCTTCTCGTCGTCGAGCGGGAAGCCGTAATTCACGAGGTCGTCCTCGGTCATCCCGACGAGCACGAGACGATCGTCGGTGGATCTCGGTTCGGAATTCCATTTGATGAGCAAATCGTAGGCGATGAGTTCCGGCCGCTGGAGCCAGCCCTGCGCGCGCACGCCGAGCACGACCGCGAGGACGAGCAGGCTGATGATCGCGCAGGCGACGGACGGGCGGTGGAGCGCCTTGCGGAGTGCTCTCACAGCCAGTTGCCGATCAGGAGATACGGCGCCCAGTAGCAGGGATGCGAATACCGGGGCTGCACGAGCAGCTTCTTCTGCGCGATCTGGAGCGCCTGCGCCTTGCTGTGTTCGGGATGGGTGGTCAGCTCGGTGTAGAAGTCGCTCACGAGTTGCGTCGAGGCCGCGTCATTCACAAACCAGAGCGTCGCGAAGGCGGAGCGTGCGCCCGCTTTCACAGCCACGCCGGCCAGCCCGAGCGCCGCGCGGTCGTCGCCCGCCGCGGTCTGGCACGCGCTCAGTGTGAGCAGCTCGATCGGCTGATCGCGGAGCTGCGCGGGGCGGATGTAACGTTCGAGGTCGTCGAGCGTCAGGTTTTTGTCGAAGGTCAGCACGAAGCTCTTGCGCACGTCGTCGTCGAAGTGCCCGTGCGAGGCGATGTGCACGATCGTGAATGGCTCGCTGGCGAGGCGTCCGGCGAGCGCGTCGTGCTGAAACGTTTTGTTCATCAGCGCGTTGCTCTGGCCGTAGAGTTTTTCGATCTTCGCGACTTCCGCCGGCACATTGACCAGCGCGGGGAAGCCGTCCTTCTCCTCCGAAAGCCCGCTGATCATCACGCGCGGCACGCCCTTCGTGACGGGAGTGGCTTCCATCAGTTCGAGGCCCGGCGTGACCGCGACGGCGTACTTTTCGACGAGAAATTTTTCGCCGTCGTGCAGGGCCGACATCGGGATGGTGCGGAGCGCGCCGTCGGGAACGAAGACCATCGTGTCGAGCCGGCCATTCGCCATGAGCGGCTCGAGCGGCTTGATCAGCCAGGTGTAAAGTTGCTGCGCCTGCTCGATGTAACTTTCGGTGCTCCGGTCCTCGAGGTTCAGCCGGAAAAGGCGCACGGTCTCGGTGAGCTTTTCGTCCGCCACGTCGGCTTTGAAACGCTCCAGCTTTCCCGAAGGCAGGCTCACCAGCAGCTCGGTGCGTGTCGGCAGCGCGATGATGTAGATGATCGCGGCCGTCGTCGAAATGCTCTCGACCTTTTTGATCTTGGACTTGAGCAGGTTCACGCAGTCGTCCTGGAAATAGTCCTCCAGTTCCGCGGCCTTGAGCAGCTCCGCGGTATCGCGCGCCTCGCGGAGGAGCGCCTGCACTTCCTCGCCGCCCGTGACCGCATCGGCGCGCTGGAGGAGCAGATCGGCGAGTTCGAAGTAGATTCCGCCGACCGCTTCGCGGAATGAGGAGTTCGCATTGCGATTGCCGTGGCGGATCGAGACGTCATTGCGGATCGACTGGAGCGTCGTCACCGCGCGCCGGTAGGCTTCGATGGCGGCGTCCCGCTCGTTCTGTTTCGCGAGGAGCCGCGCGGACTGCCATTGCCAGCGGTAGAGCGCATCGGGCGACCGCGCCTGCTGCGCGGCGAAGACGGCGCGGCGGGTGATCTTCAGCGCATCCGCATCGCGTTTTTCAAACTCATAAAGCGCCCCCTGATAACCGAGCGCGTAAGCCAGTATGCGCTGATCCTCCACCTTCTCTCCGATCCGGGCCGCGTCCTGATGGAGCTGGAAAGCCTGGGCACGCAGCGCGTTTTTGTGCTCCGGCCCATCGACGAAGATCTGCTGGAGAAGCTGCCCCACGCCCATGAGCAGGAACGCCTTTTCGTATCCGTCCGGCAGCGCCCCCGCCGCCTTCGCCGTGGCTCCGGCCAGCCGCTCTGCCTCCGCATAATCCTTCGCGCCAAAGGCCGCGTCCGCCATGTTCTTGCGCGCCTTCACGGCAAGTGCCCGGTCGCCGCTCCGTTGCGCGAGGCCGGATGCTTCCTCGAGCGCCGCGCGCGCCTCGACGCTCTTTCCCTCCGCCGCGAGGACGATGCCGAGGTTATTGAGGATTGCGGCGGTGAGCGGTTGGTCCTTTTCCGCGCGCGCCATTTTCAAGGCCTCCCGCAGGAGCGGCTCCGCCTGATCCGATTCCCGCGCAAAAATGCTGATCGCCCCGCGGGCCGCCTTCACCTCCGCTTCGCGCCGGCGATTGCCGGAATCTTTGGCGAACTTTTCCGCCTCGCCGAGCGCCTGCTGCGCGAGCCGGTGCTGCCCGAGCGACTGGCACGCCGCCGCCTGCCGGAGGAGCGCGCGGATTTCGCCGTCCACATCCTTTGCCTTTGCGAAGCCGCTCCCCGCCTCCTTCCAGCGCAGGACCGCTTCCTCAAACTGCCCGCGCGCGGACAACTCCTCGCCCGCCGCCATCTTCGCTTCTGCTTCCCGCACGCGCCGGTCGTCCGCATCCGCGGAGGCAAGGAAACAGGCCAGCATCAGCGCGAGGCTCAGGATGCGAACCATCATTCGGCCGGCCTGCGGTGGGGAGGGCATAGGGCAGGGGGGACATTTTCAGACGCGCCGCAATTCCGCAAGCGAGCAACCGATCGCTGCGGCGCCGGCGATTCCTGATGGCGTGAACTGGCGGATCGGTTTATCTCCCCGCCGGTCCTCGAAGAAGATGTGCCTTTCCAAAATCGCTCGCGTGCTCCTCGCGCTCCTAGCGCTTCTGCCCGGCGCAGGTGGCGCCAGCCCGCTGCTGATCAATGCCCAGCAGGCGACCTTCCGCACGTCCCCGGAATACATCCGCGATCACTTCGCTCACATCGACGCTCTCCCTTTCGACGGCATGGTCATCAGCACCGCCACGAGCCGCCGGGTGATGTCGGATCAAGTGCGCACCTACGCGCAGATGTCGGCCGACTTTGCGCCTCTCGACGGCCTCCCCTTCACCCGCATGAAGCACAACCTCGCGCTGGTGAATGTGGATCGGCCCGCGGATTTTTTCGGCGACTGGTCGGTGGCCATCGAGAATTTCCGCACCCTCGCTCGCGTGGTGAAGGAGCGCGGCTTCGCGGGGATCTGCTTCGACAACGAGGAGTACTCGGGCGCGCAATATAACTACCCGGACGACTGCGCCTACCCGGAGAAGTCGCTCGTTGAATATTCCGCGCAGGCGCGGCTGCGCGGGAGGCACGTCATGCAGGCCGTCGTCGGCGAGTTCCCGGACATTGTCTTCCTCACGCTGATTGGTCCTTACAACAGCCACTCCGGCACCCCGGCGGTCGTGCTCGGAGGCGGCAACTGGGACGGCAACGAATTGCGCGGAGCGTTCACCGCCGGTCTCATCGAGGGCGCGGACAGCCGCACGAGATTTGTCGATGGCGGCGAAGTCTATACCTACCGGAGCGCGGCGGACTTCCAGACCTCTTACGACTTCCGCAAATTCACCATCGCCTCGGCCGCGGAACACTGCCTCTTCATTCCCGCGCCTCTCCGCTCGGTTTGGGCGCAAAGGGTCAGCATCGGCTTCGGGATCTACAATCTGCCCTACAACGGTGCGCCGATGGATCCCGGCATCCTGCGGACGACTCTCGAACGCGCCCTGAATCAGGCCGACGACTACGTCTGGCTCTATTTTGAAAATGAAAACTGGAACGCCCCCGGCGAGATCGCGCCGGGCTGGATCGATGCGGTGGTGGGGGCAAGAGCGGCGGTCGCGACACCCGCGGTCAGTCCCGCGCCATCCGTGAGCATCGTGAGCCCGGCGGTGGCGTCCACGTTCCAAATGCCCGCGACGCTCACTCTCGCGGCGAACGCCTCCGATGCCGATGGCAGCATCACCAAAGTCGAGTTCTTCGACGGGGCGGCCAAACTCGGGGAGACCACCACTGCGCCCTACCAATATGCCTGGAGCAATCCCGCCGCGGGCACTCACAGCCTGACCGCGAAGGCCACCGACGACTCCAGCGCGCAGACGATTTCCAGCGCCGTCCCGATCACCATCTCCACGAGCTTTTCCGCGCAGATCAATTTCCAGATCGCGGGGGTCACTCCTCCGGTCGGTTATTTTGCCGACCATGGCGACGCCTACGGCAGCCGCGGCAATGGCCTCGAGTACGGCTGGAACGTGAGCCACGTGGAAAACGCACGGTTGCCGGGTGGCAGCGCCGACCTGCGTCTCGCGACGCTCTGCCAGATGCGCTCCGGCGGCGTATGGGAAATCGCGGTGCCCAATGGCGACTACGCGGTCACCGTGGGCATTGGCGATGGGGGTTCCCCATCCACGCATACGATCAATGTGGAAGGCGTGAACTACTGGAGCGCGCAGGCGCTCGCCGCGGGCGAGTTCGTGAGCCGGACGCACACGATCACCGTGACCGACGGCAGGCTCACCATCGATCAGGGCGCTGCCGGCTACGAAGACACGCGCATCGACTACGTGCTCATCGCCGCGACGACCGCGCCGCCTGCCGCGCCGAGGGGCTTGAGCGCCGTGACCGTGTCCGCCGACGCGGTGGATTTGCGATGGACCGACGAGAGCAGCAACGAGTCGGGGTTCATGCTCCAGCGCAGCACCAGCGCGGATTTTTCCACCGACCTGGAAAGTTTCACCCTCGCCGCCGACGCCACCGGCTACCTCGACATGGGCGTGAGCGCGGCCACCACATACCACTACCGTCTGCGCGCCTTCAACACGCCCGGCCCATCCGTATTTTCGGACTCCGCCGCTCCCGCGACGCCGATCCTGGACATCGACGGCGATGGCATCCACGACCCGCTGGAAACCGCGCCGCTGCTCGCCGGCGCGGACGACCGCAGCTTGGACAGCGATTCCGACGGCTTCGCAAACGCCGTGGAATGGGCGGCCGGGACGGACCCGGCGAGCGGCCAATCGCGCCCGCAGCTTCACCTCATTTCCGCGCCGGGCAGCACCCCCGGCGAAACCGCACTGACGCTGATGTTTTCCACTTTGGGCGGACACAACTATCTCATCGACTACACCGACTCGCCGCCCGACGGCCTGTGGACGATGCTCCCCGGTTCACTTCTCCCCGGCGACGGCGAGCCGCAGGTCATCGAGGATCTCACCGCGTCGCCCGCCCGCTTCTACCGCCTGCGCACCTGGCGATAACGAGGGCGGCGCTTGTCTCTGCGCGAAGGGGGGAACATCGTGGACCCCGCTCGCGTGCTCCATTCTCCCCCATGAATACCGCCTCATTGCGACACTGGCTGCCGCTCGCGATCCTCGCGCTCAGCCTGCCAGCGCCGGGGGCGTGGGCGGACGATTGGCCGCAGTGGCGCGGACCGCAGCGCGACGGGGCCTGGCGGGAAGAGGGCATCGTGAAGGCGTTCCCGCCGGACGGTTTGAAGGTGCGCTGGCGGGCGGCGATCGGGCCGGGATGGGCGACTCCGGTGATCGCGGAGGGCAGGGTTTTCGTGACTGATGTGGAGATGAAAAAGCCGCAGGCATGGGAACGCGTGCGCTGCCTGGAGGAAGCGAGCGGCAAGGTGCTTTGGAGTTACTCGTACGAGGTGACCTATCCGGTGTGGGCTTTTTCCGGGGAGAACAGTAATGGGCCGACGGCGACGCCAGTGGTGGCGGAGGGGAAGGTGTATGTGCTCGGCGGGAGCGGGGAGATGATGTGTCTCGCGGCGGCGACGGGCGAACTGCTCTGGCGCCATGATCTCGGGAAGGATTTCGAAGTCGGCACCTTGCAGTGCCGGGCGTCGCCTTTGATCGAAGGAAATCTGGTGATCCTGAACCTCGGAGGAAAGCCGGGCGCGTGTGTGGTGGCTCTGGACCGGAGTTCGGGGCGGCTCGTTTGGAATGCACTCGATGAGCCGGTGTCGAGCAGTTCGCCGATCGTCGTCAACGCGGGCCGACGGCGGCAATTGATCGTCTGGACGGGCGAATCGGTGACGTCGCTCGATCCGGCGACCGGCACGATCCTTTGGCGCGAGGCAATGACGACGAGCAGCAACGATGACATCGCCACGCCGGTCTGCGTGGGGGACCGATTGTTGATCAGCGGGCTGATGTTCAAGCTCGACGCGGAGAAGCCCGCGGCCACGGTGCTCTGGCCGGAGAATCGGGGCGTCTCAAAGCGCGTCCTGAGCAATACCTCGACGCCGCTGCTGGCCGGCGAGGCAGTCTTTTCCGCGACGAACTTGGGTGACCTGGTGTGTCTCGACGCGATCACCGGCAAGGAACTGTGGCGGCAGGAAAAGGTGACCGACCGGAAGAGCGGCGCGAGCATTCACCTCACACCGAACGGCGATGGAGTGTTTCTTTATACCGACCGCGGGGAATTGATCCGCGCCCGGCTCACGCGCGAGGGCTATGAGGAAATCAGCCGGGCGCGGGTGCTCGAACCGCTGTTCCCATTTGCCGGCCGCAAGCTGGCTTGGGCGGCCCCGGCCTTTGCCAACGGCCACGTCTTCGCCCGCAACGAACAAGAGATCGTCTGCACCTCACTCGTCGCGGGCCCGCGCTGACCGGGCACCGCGAACCGGGGTGGGCGGCGCGGGGAGAATCCGCGGCGCGGGCGCGAGTCGTGCTTTCTGCCTAGGGGCGAAAGATACCGACGATGCGATGAACACCCTCTTGTCTCAACAATGTGATTACGTGTTGCTCGTGGTCGGAACGCTCGTGCTCTTTGGCTGCGTTCACCACTGGTTCTGGCGGGGACGGCCCAGCGGTGCGATTCCTCTGGTCACCTGCCTCGTGGTGGCGGGAGTCCTGGTGAGCGGCTGGTTTTTCGTGGCGGAATCAGCCCGGAGCGAATCGCGGCTGATGCGGCGGATGGTGGAAGGTTACGCGCCGATGTTCGCCCGGGAAATGGAGCGGCTGCGGCACCAGGAGATCACGCTCGCGACCTCGCAGGACGACCCGCACTATTGGCAGTTGATCCAGACGGAGAAGCGCTGGCTGTCGGCGAATCCGTCGATCAGCGACATCTACACGCTCCGCAAGCTGGCCGATGGCCGCGTGGCGCTGATCGTGGATTCCGAGACGGATTACAATCGCGATGGCGTCTTCGAGGGAGAGCGCGAACAGCGGACGAAGATCGGCGAAATTTATGAGAGTGCCGCGGCCCGGGTGATCGACTCGGTGTACGCGGGTCAGGCGGTTTTTCTGGATGAGCCGTATTCGGATCGTTGGGGGAAATGGGTGAGTGCCATCGTGCCCATGCGCGACTTCAAGGGGCGGGTGGAAGCCGCTCTCGGAGTGGACTTCGATGCGTCCGTGTGGGAGGCGGCCATGAATCGCGCCCGGCGCACTGCCATCGGCTACATAGCGATCCTCCTGCTGGTCATGGCCGGCGCGGGCAGTGTGCTCGCGCATCAGGTCACCACGCGCGAACTCCAGATTCAGCTCCGCGAGCGGCGGGGCATGAACATCGAGAAGCAGAAGCTGGAAACGCTGGTTAATTCCATCGACGGAATCGTCTGGGAATCCGACGCGGTGACCTTCCGCTTCACGTTCGTGAGCCGGCAGTGTGAGCGGCTGCTCGGCTATACGCCCGCGGCGTGGATGGCGACCGATCATTTCTGGCGCGACAAGCTCCACCCCGAGGACCAATGGGCGCGCGACCACGGCGCGAAGATGATCGCCGGCAAGGTGCCTTACTCCTACGACTACCGCATGATCGCAGCCGACGGGCGCACCGTCTGGATTCGCGAGAATGCAGCGGTGCTCCTCGACCGGGCTGGAGCGCCCCTGCTCGTCCGCGGAGTCCTCTACGACATCACCGAGCAAAAGCGTGCAGCGGAAGAACTCGAGCAAGCGAATGCGGCGCTGGTGGACAGCTCGCGCTACGCCGGCATGGCCGAGGTGGCCACGGGTGTGCTGCACAATGTCGGCAACGTCCTGAATAGCGTGAACGTCTCGGGCAACGTGATCAGCGACCGTTTGCGCGGGTCGAAGGTCATCGAGCTCGGCAAGGTCGCGGGCTTGCTCACTTTGCACCAGGCCGACTTCGTCAGCTTCGTCACCACCGATCCTCGCGGGCCGCACATTCCCGAGCTGATCTCCCGCGTCGCCGAAGCGCTCCGGGCGGAACACCGCGAACTCATCGAGGAGGTCGAGTCGATCACGCGGAACATCGGCCACATCAAGGAGATCGTCTCCATGCAGCAGGGTTTTGCCAAAGGCGCGGGCCTCGTCGAGCCGTTCACGATCCAGTCGCTGGTGGACGATGCGATCAAGATCAACGCCATCCAGCTATCCCGGCACCGTGTCGCGGTGGTGCAGGCCTATGAGGAAGTCCCGCAGGTCGAGGTGGACAAACATCTGGTCCTGCAAATCCTCGTCAATCTTCTCCGCAACGCGCAGCAGGCGATCGTGGATTCCGGGCGGGAGGAGCGCCGCATCGTCGTCAAGATCCAGTGCAATGGCGGCGACTTCGTGAAGGTCGCCGTGCAGGACACGGGCAGCGGAATCGCCACGGAGAATCTCACGCGCATTTTTTCGCACAGCTTCACGACCAAGAAGACCGGGCACGGCTTCGGCCTGCACAGCAGCTCTCTCGCGGCCACCGGCATGGGCGGCGCACTCAGCGCCCACAGCGACGGACCCGGCACCGGCGCCACCTTTTCCCTCGATCTCCCGATCTTCCATCCCGTTCCCGCCGCCGCCGCCGCGTGAGCCCGCCGCTATTTCCAAACATGAAGCCCAATCCCGACGCGACCGGAAACAACCGCATCCTCGTCATCGACGACAACCCGGAAATTCACACCGATTTCCGCAAGGTTCTCGCTCCCACTTCGCCGGCGAGTGGCGCGCTGGATAATGTGATGGCGGAATTCTTCGGCCCAAAAGCGACCGCCGAAGCGCAGTGCGATTTCCAGCTCGACTCCGCTTTCCAAGGCAAGGAAGGCCTCGCGCTGGTCGAGCGCTCGATCGCCGAAGGACGGCCCTACGCGATGGCCTTTGTGGATGTGCGGATGCCGCCGGGCTGGGATGGCGTGGAGACGATCACACGGATCTGGGAAATCGACGCGTCGATCCAGGTCGTGATCTGCACCGCTTATTCCGATTACTCCTGGCAGGAGATCATCGCGAAGCTGGGCAAGAGCGACCGGCTGGTCATTCTCAAGAAACCCTTCGACAGCATCGAAGTCCTCCAACTTGCCCACGCGCTCACCGAGAAGTGGCTCGTGACCCAGCAGGCGCGCCACAAGCTCGAAGATCTCAACCGGCTCGTGGAAGCACGCACCCGCGAACTCCATCAGAGCAACATCCAGCTGAAGCTCGAGATGGCCGAGCGCGCGCTCGCGCAGGACGCGCTGAAGATTTCCGAAGAACGACTCTCCAAAGCCTTCGACGTCAGTCCGCTTCCGATCGCCATCCTGAGGATGAACGATCACGCCTGCATCGAGTTCAACCGCGCCTTCCTCACCGCCACCGGCTACGCGAACGCGGAGTTGCTCGGGCGAACTCTCTGGGACGCCGGCGTCGCGCTCGACTCCCAGGCGAAGCTCGAAGCGATGGGGTGCCTCATGCGCGGGCATCCGGTGCGGCAGCGCGCCTGCCACCTCGTCTCCAAGGCCGGTGAGGAACGCGCCGCGCTGCTTTGGATCGAACGCTTCGAACTCGCCGCCGGGCCCCACCTCCTCGCCGTCGTGCAGGACATCTCCGAGCAGATCAAGCTCGAGACCCAGCTCCGCCAATCGCAGAAGATGGAAGCCATCGGGCACCTCGCCGCCGGCGTCGCGCACGATCTGAACAACCTCCTCACCGTCGTCCAGGGCCACACCAGCCTTCAGCTCGCCAAGTCCCAGCTCGACAGCGACGTAGCGTGGTCGCTGCAACAGGTCCAGGGCGCCGGTGATCGCGCCGCGGCCCTCACCCGGCAGCTCCTCGCCTTCAGCCGCAAGCAGGTCATGGAAAAGAAGGTCCTCTCGCTCAGCGAGGTGATCCAGAATGTCGCGTCGATGCTTCGGCGCCTGATTCCCGAGAATATCAATCTCACCTTCGAGCATCCGCCCGCGCTGCCGCTCATCTATGCGGATGTGTGCAATCTCGAGCAGATCATCGTCAATCTCGTGGTCAATGCCCGCGACGCGATGATCACCGGCGGCACCATCGCCATTCGCACCGATGCCGAGGAAGTGCCCGCCGATCGGAGCAACCGATACCCCGAAGCCCGTGCGGGACATTTCACCTGCCTCACCGTCAGCGACACGGGGGAAGGAATGAGTAAGGAAACGCTCGCGCGCATCTTCGAGCCTTTCTTTACGACCAAGGAAGTCGGCAAGGGCACGGGCATGGGCCTCGCCACCGTCCTCGGCATCATCCAGCAGCACGAGGGCTGGATCGAGGCCGACAGCCAGCCGGGGCAGGGGACGACTTTTCGCATTTACCTCCCCGTCACCGATCGCGCGAAGGCGATCGAGGCCGCGCCCGTCGCTGCCGTGCAACGCGATGGCGCGAACGACGTGATCCTCCTTGTCGAAGATGATGCCGACGTGCGTTCCCTCGCGCGGTGCGTCCTGGAGGAAGCCGGCTATCGCGTGCTCGAAGCCGCGGACGGCCATCTCGCCATCGCGGCGTGGAAGGAATTCAACGGGCGGATCGACCTCCTGCTCACGGATATGGTAATGCCCGGGGGCCTCTCCGGCAGCGACGTCGCCGACCGCTTCAGCGTGGATCGCCCGGATAGCAAGATTCTCTTCAGCAGCGGCTACAGCACCGATCTTTTCAGCGGCCAAATCAATCCGCGGGTGGGATACAACTACCTGCCGAAGCCCTACCTCGCCCGGCAGTTGACCGACGCCGTCGCCCACGCCCTTGCGGGCACGCCGACGCCCGCCGCTTCCTGAATCGCCTCTTAAAGTTCGGGACTGAGGACATCGCGCAACTTCATCATTCCGCGCCGGATGCGCGCCTTGATCGTGCCGAGCGGCTCGCCGAGGCGCTCGGCGATTTCGCTCTGCGTGAGCGAGGAAAAGAACGCGAGTTCGATCGCCTCGCGCTGGTCCTTGGAGAGCTTCCGGATCGCGTCGCGGACCAGCCTGCCTCTCTCCCCAGAGGCGACCGCATCGAAGGAACTCCGGTCGTCAAACTGCCCGGAGGTTTCCGACTCGCGCTGCACATCGTCCTGCAATCGGCTGCGCCGCTGCGTCGAACGCAGGCGATCGATCGCTTTGTTGCGCGTGAGCGTTGTCGCCCAGGTCATGGGTTTGCCCCGGGCCGGGTCGTAGAGCGGCGCTTTTTCCCAGATCTGGATGAAGACATCCTGGAGCACGTCCTCGGCAGCTTCCTGATTGTTCAACACGCGGTAAGCCGTGGAAAACAACACTCCGGAAAACCGATCGTACAGCTCCTCGAAACTTTGGCGGTCACCCAGCGCGACCCGCCGCAAAAGCTCGATCCCGATTTCGAGTTCTTTCGCAGGATCTGTCTCCATGGCCGCGGAGCATGTCCGCACCGGAGGGCATCGACAATCTGGAATCCGCGCATGACACGCGTGATGCTTTTCAAAGCGGCCTGCCATGCTAGGGTCTCCCCCCTTTCCCTATGGCCATCAGCAGCATCATCGACCCGAGCCGCACCGAGCGGATCGAATTCAGCAACGACGAAATCGCCCGCTATTCCCGCCACCTCATCATGCCCGAGGTGACGCTGGAGGGGCAAAAGCGGCTCAAGGCGGCGAGCGTGCTCTGCATCGGCGCGGGCGGGCTCGGTTCGCCGATCGCGCTGTATCTCGCCGCGGCGGGGATCGGCCGGATGGGCCTCGTGGATGGCGACACCGTTGATTTCTCCAATCTCCAGCGGCAGATCCTGCACGGGACGAAAGACGTGGGCCGCAAGAAACTCAACTCCGCGCGCGACCGCATTCGCGAGGTGAATCCGAATGTGCAGGTCGATCTCTACGACACCTTCTTCACTGCGGCGAATGCCCGCGAAATCGTGGAGCCCTACGACATCGTGATCGATGGCACGGACAATTTCCCCACGCGTTATCTTTCCAACGACATCTGCGTCTTCCTCAAGAAGCCGAACGTCTATGGCTCGATCTTCCGCTTCGATGGGCAATGCACGGTCTTCGCCCCGCATCTCGGCGGACCTTGCTATCGCTGCATGTTCCCCGAACCGCCCCCGCCGGGGATGGTGCCGAGCTGCGCGGAAGGCGGTGTGCTCGGCGTGCTCCCGGGGATCATCGGCGTGATGCAGGCGATCGAGGCGGTGAAGCTGATCATGGGGATCGGCGAGACGCTCATGGGCCGCATGATCGCCTTCGACGCGCTGAAGATGAAGTTCCGCGAGTTCAAGCTGCGCAAGGATCCGAAGTGCCCGGTATGCTCCGAGAATCCGACGATCACGGAGCTGATCGACTACGATCAATTCTGCGGCATTCCTCAGGCCAAAGCTGCTGAGGATGCCGAGCCACACGTGCCCTCGGTGACGGTGCAGGAGCTGAAGGCGAAGCAGGATCGCGGCGATAAGTTCGTGCTCCTCGATGTGCGCGAACCCTTTGAATACGACATCTGCCGGATCCCCGGTTCGAAGCTGATCCCGCTCGGCAATCTGCCTTCGCGGATGAGCGAACTCGACAGCGCGGACGAGATACTCCTCCAGTGCAAGAGCGGCGCCCGCAGCGCCCGCGCCTTGCGGCTGCTGCAAGAGGCTGGCTTCAGCAAGCTGGCGAACGTGGAAGGCGGCATCGCCGCGTGGGCCGAGCAGATCGATCCGAGCGTGCCGAAATACTAAGTTGAGGGTTGAGAGTTGAGTGTTGAGAGGAAGAGCAGCGTGAGCGTTTCGCCGGAGTTGCTCGCGCTGCTGCGCTGCCCGCTGACCATGCAGCCGCTGCGGCTCGCACCGCCGGAATTGCTCGCGCGCCTTCCCGTTTCGCTCGACTCCGCGCTGGTGCGCGAGGACGGCGCGGTGGTGTATCCGATCCGCGACGGCATCCCCGTGCTGCTCCCCGAGGAGGCGATCGCGGTGGATTCCCGCCCGGGTTGACGCGGTCGGCTTGCAGAATCGATGCGCGCCTTTATAACCACGCGCATGCCGACCCTCCGTGAGCCTCCTGGCCTGAAAAAAGGCAAACGCCTCGACGACCTCGAACACAGGTCCATCGAGGAAGATGAATACAAACCGAAGCTCAAGGAGGCGCAGCTCCGCCTGCTGAATTTGCAGCGCGAATTGAGCGAGACGAAGCGCTCGCTGATCGTGGTCTTCGAGGGGCCGGATGCGGCGGGAAAGGGCGGTGCGATCAAGCGCGCCACCGAGCGGCTCGATCCGCGGCTGCTGCGCGTGCATTCCATCGTGAAGCCGACGGAGGAGGAGAATCAGCGGCATTATCTGTGGCGCTTTTGGAACAAGCTCCCGCCCGATGGGCAGACGGTGATTTTCGACCGCTCATGGTATGGGCGCGTGCTCGTCGAACGGGTGGAAAGTTTCGCATCCGAAAAGGAGTGGAAGCGGGCTTTCCAGGAGATCAATGACTTCGAGCGGTTGCTCACGGACGACGGCGCGATCTTCCAAAAGTTTTACCTGCACATTTCGAAGGAGGAGCAGTTGTTCCGATTCAAACGCCGCGAAGCCGACCCCTACAAACATTGGAAGATCAACGACGAGGACTGGCGGAACCGCCGCAAGTGGGACGATCACAACGCGGCGGCGGAGGAGATGTTCGAGAAGACTTCGACGGACATCGCGCCCTGGTGCGTGGTGGCGGCCAACTTCAAATGGCAGGCGCGGGTGAAGGTCGCCCGGACACTCGCGGAGACGCTCGAAAACGCGCTCAAGAAATGAGGCGGGCGTTCTTGTCCGTGGGCGCAATGGTGCTGCTCGCCGGCTGCGACCAGCTTCCTTTTGAGAAACGTCCGAAGGATGAGTTGGCGGCGGGCGACAAGAAAGCGGCGGCCGGAGATTTCCGGGCTGCGGTGAGTGCGTATGAAGCGGCGCTCGATGGGACCGGCAAGACCGCAAACGCCCATTGGAAGCTCGCGCTGATTTACGACGACAAGCTGAAGGTGCCGCGTGATGCGATTCACCACTTCGAGCGTTACCTCGAGATCGCGCCGAATGGCGCCCACGCCAAGGATGCGAAGGCGATGCTCAAGCAAGCGGAGACCCGTCTCGCGCTGGGGCAGGGGAAGGGAACCTTCACCACCCAGGAAGAAGCCGTGCGGCTGAAGAACGACAATCTGCAACTCCGCAAGCTGCTCGCCGTAGTGCGCGCGCAGAAAACCGCGACTCCTCCCGCGCCCGCTCCCAACGCCAAGCCGGGCGAAACTCCGCAGAAGCCAATTCCCGCGGGCAAGCGGACTCACGTCGTGAAGCCCGGCGAGACGATGGCCTCGATCGCGCAGCTCTATTACAAGAACAAGGGCCGGTGGAAGGACATCCAGGACGCGAACTTTTACTCCACGAACGGCACTCCCAAAATTAAGCCCGGCCAGACGCTCATCATCCCGTAGGAACAAAAGGCGAAAGGCGAAGGGCCAGGGGCGAAAACGACGAGCGCCGCCTTCTTTTTCATTCCTCGTCCGTCGCGCCCTTCTCCCGCTTGAGCCCGCGCAGCTTCCCTTGGATGAAGGCATCGATGTCGCCATCCATGACCGCGGGGATATTGCTCGTTTCCACCCCTGTGCGGAGATCGAGCACCTTTTGGTAAGGCTGGAAGACGTAGCTGCGGATCTGGCTCCCAAAGGCGACGTCGGCCTTCTCGCCGTAGGCCGCGGAGATATCGGCGGCGGCTTTGTCGGTCTCGATTTGCTGGAGCTTCGCCTGGAGCATGCGCATCGCCGTGACTTTGTTTTTCTGCTGGCTGCGTTCGTTCTGGCACGCAGCGACGAGGCCGCTCGGGATGTGGCGGATGCGGACGGCGGTTTCGACTTTGTTCACGTTCTGCCCGCCTTTGCCACCGCTGCGATAGGTGTCCACCTCGATGTCCGCTTCCTTGATCACGATCGGCTCACTCTCGGGCAACTCCGGCACGACATCGACTCCCGCGAAGGAAGTGTGGCGGCGCTTGTTCGAGTCGAAGGGGGAAATCCGCACGAGCCGATGCACGCCACGCTCGGTGGCGAGATACCCGTAGGCATTCTCGCCGCTGACCTGCACGGTGCAGCTCTTGATGCCGGCTTCGTCGCCGAGTTGGATGTCCATGATCTGGCTTTTGAATCCATGCCGTTCCATCCAGCGCTGATACATGCGCAGGAGCATGTCGGCCCAATCGCAGGACTCGGTGCCACCGGCTCCGGAGTTGATGGTGAGGAAGGCGTTGCAACGGTCGTTCGGGCTGGAGAGCAGCATCTTCAATTCGAAGTCCGAGAGGCCCTGGAGAATCGCCGCGTGTTCTTTCCCGACTTCGGTGGCGCTGGCCGCGTCGCCGGATTCGCGCGCCAGTTCGATGAGCACCGGCAGCTCTTCAATCTGCGTCTCGAGCGTGGCCAGCGGTCCGACTTTGCCACGCAGCGTGGAGACTTCCTCGACGTATTTTTGCGCCCGCTCCTTGTTCGTCCAGAAGTCGGGCTCGGCCATCAGCCCTTCCAGTTCGGAGAGGCGAGATTTCAGTTTCGGGAAGTCAAAGATACCTCCGCAGTTCACCCACGCGGGCTTTCAGGGAGGCGGTATCGATGGCTTGGAGGTCGGTGGACATGGTGGGGAAAAGTTGAAAGTTGAGTGTTGAGAGGCGCGTGGGGCGAGTTTGAAAGCGGGAATGAGATTGGGGCGGGAGTTGATCGCCTCTCAACTCTCAACCCTCAACTCTCAACTTCCCCGTCTCAGCGCTTCGGGCCGTCGAGGCGGTAGATCGTCTCGCCTTCGCCCATCAGGTCGAGACGATCGCGAGCAATCAAACCGACGTATGCCGGGTCATGCTTGAGGAGATTTTCCTCGCGCAGATTGCGATTGAGCACCGCTTTTTCCTTTTCGACCTTGGCGGTCAGATCTTCGACTTGCGCCTGCTGATCCTTGCGCTTGCTGATTTCCGGCAACATCCGATACGCCATCGTCGCGATCAAAATCAGGACGATGAGCGTGAAGAGAAACCGGTTGAGGGAATGCCAGATTCCACCTGCCGGGGATGAAGATTGGTTGTCGCGATGCGCGGCGCTCACTCAGCGCATCTTACCGCCGTAAACGGCATTGTCACCCAGGATTTCTTCGATTCGGAGCAGTTGATTGTACTTCGCCACGCGGTCAGTGCGGCTGAGCGAACCCGTCTTGATCTGGCCCGCGTTCGTCGCCACCGCGATGTCGGCGATGGTGTTGTCCTCGCTCTCCCCGGAGCGATGGCTGATCACCGCGGTGTATTTGTTTTCCTTGGCCAACTCGATCGCATCGAGCGTCTCGGTGAGCGATCCGATCTGGTTCACCTTCACGAGAATCGAGTTCGCCGTGCCGGTCTCGATCCCGCGGCGGAGGAATTCCACATTTGTCACGAAGAGATCATCGCCGACGAGTTGCGTCGTCGCGCCGAGCTTGTCGGTGAGCGCCTTCCAGCCGTCCCAGTCATTCTCCGCGCATCCGTCCTCGATCGAGATGATCGGGAATTTCTTCTGCAAGCCGGCGTAATATTCGATCAGCTCCGCGGCGTTGCGCTTCGAGCCGTCGGACTTCTTGAAGACATATTGCTTCTTCACCTTGTCGTAGAATTCCGACGAGGCCACATCGAGGGCGATGAAGACATCCTTGCCGAATTTGTAGCCCGCCTTCTTCACCGCCGTGGCGATCGTCTCCAGCGCATCGTTTGCGTCGTTGAAGTTCGGCGCAAAGCCACCTTCATCGCCGACCGCCGTGGAGAGACCGCGGCCCTTCAGCACGCCTTTGAGCGAATGAAAGATTTCCACGCCCGCGCGCAGCGCTTCGGAGAACGTGTCGAAGTTTTTTGGCACCACCATGAACTCCTGGAAATCCACGGGCGCATCCGAATGCGCGCCGCCATTGACGATGTTCATCATCGGCACGGGCAGCACCTTGGCGTTGGGTCCACCGAGGTATTTGAAAAGCGGCTGTCCGAGCTGCGCCGAGGCCGCCTTGGCGGTGGCGAGTGAGACGGCGAGGATCGCGTTCGCGCCGAGCTTCGCTTTGTTCTTCGTCCCATCGAGCGCGATCATCGTCTTGTCCACGGCCACCTGGTCGAGCGCGTCGAGTCCTTCGATCTCATTGGCGATCGACTTGTTCACGTTCGCGACCGCCTTCATCACCCCTTTGCCGAGGTAGCGATCCTTCACGCCGTCGCGCAGTTCCCACGCCTCGTGTTCCCCCGTGCTCGCGCCGCTCGGCACGATGGCGGTGCCGATTGCGCCGCCGGCGAGGATGACGTCGGCTTCGACGGTCGGATTGCCGCGGGAGTCGATGACCTGGCGGGCGTGAACGTGGGCGATGGTGGTGAGAGACATGGGCGGAATTTAGGTTTTAGGATTTAGGAAACGGGTGCAAAAGCGACGCGCGGAAAGGCGCGGCGAGCCCGGAAAAATGCGGCGCTGGGATAAGAAGCGCGGGTGCGCTTGGCAACTTAAAATGTGCGACGGCTCGATTCCACGCCGCCCCAGTGCCTCAGGCCTCCTGCGGGACGGGGGCGCTGTAGCCCTCGATCTGCATAATTTCCGCGCGGCGGTCGCCGTGCTCGGTGGGGACATCGACAGTCTCGCCGACTTTGTGCGCGAGGAGGGCCTGCGCGAGCGCGCTCTGGTAGCTGACGATGCCCTTGTCGGGGTCGCCGTCCCAGGCGCCGAGGATGGTGTAAACATCGAGGCGCCCGTCGGTGGTTTCGCGGAGGGTGACGATCGTGCCGATGGAGACTTGGGTGGTGTCGGGGTTCGAGAAATCCGTGCCGCGGGCGAGGGCGAGGTCGCGCTCGGTCTCGGAGCGTCGCCGCCCGAGCACGCGCTGCATTTCCTTGGCGGCCTTGAATTCAAAATTTTCCCGCAGATCGCCGTAACTCCGGGCGATGCTGATTTCCTTCACGTTCTCGGGGATCTTCTTGTTCACGAGTTCGTCGTAGTCGGCTTTGCGCTTTTCGAGGCTCTCCCACGAGACGACGAGCGTTTCCTGTTTCGCATCGCTCTCGCCGGAGACGAGCGACTGCATTTCCGGGTAAAGCCGAATGATGCGGCCGAGCAGCGAACGTTTGTTCAGCTCTTCGAAGACGGGGGTGAGCATGAGCTTGCGCATGGCGTCGCGCAGTTCCTC
>JANOAZ010000001.1:0-16938 GCA_031411395.1 Chthoniobacteraceae bacterium | reverse complement strand
AACGCCAATCTCCCGATTGGCTCGGGCGAAGGCCAATCGGGAGATTGGCGTTCCCAGGAGAATTCCTCGACTCCGCTCCGCTCCAGTCGGAATGACCGGCTTTTTTTCGAACGCTTCCAGTCCCATCCCCTGACATGAAACTCATCTCCCTCCTCATCCCGCTCGCTTCGCTGATAACTTCCCTCGCGTCGGCAGCAAACGCGCCCCGGCCAAACATCCTCTGGATCACCAGCGAAGATCACGGCCCGCACATGGGTTGTTACGGCGACACTTACGCCACCACGCCGAATGTCGATGGACTCGCCGCGCGCGGGCTGCGTTACACTCACTGCTGGTCGAATGCCCCGGTCTGCGCGCCAGCCCGCACCACGTTGATCTGCGGGATGTATCCGCCGAGCACGGGCGGCGAGCACATGCGCAGCCTGGTGCCGCTTCCGGCGGGAAAGAAGATGTATCCGCAATTCCTCCGCGAGGCCGGTTACTACTGCACGAATAACTCGAAGGAGGACTACAACGTCGCCAAGCCCGGGCAGGTCTGGGACGAGTCGTCTGGAAAGGCGCATTGGAAAGCGCGGGCGGCGGGCCAGCCGTTCTTCGCGATCTTCAATTCCACCAAGAGCCATGAGAGTCAGGTCCGGAAACCGAAACACGAAGCGGTGCATGATCCTGCGAAGGTCCGGGTGCCTGCCTATCACCCCGATACCCCGGAAGTGCGGAAGGACTGGGCGCAATACTATGATGTCGTCAGCGAAGCGGATGCCGACGCCGGTGAGCGGCTCAAGGAACTCGCCGACGCGGGCCTGACCGAGGACACGATCGTCTTCTACTATGCCGACCATGGCGCGGGCATGCCGCGGAACAAACGCTGGCCTTATAACTCCGGCTTGCAGGTGCCGCTGGTGGTTTACATCCCGGAGAAGTTCAAGGACCTGCGCCCGCCGGATTACCGGGCGGGAGGCACCTCGGATCGGCTCGTGAGCTTCGTCGATTTCGCGCCGACGCTGCTCAGCCTCGTGGGCGTGAAGCCGCCGGAGTGGATGCAGGGGCACGCCTTTCTCGGCACACATCAGGCGGCGGCGCAGCCATTCGTGTATGGCTTTCGCGGGCGGATGGACGAGCGCTACGACTGTGTGCGCAGCGTGACCGATGGGCGTTTCGTTTACGTGCGAAATTTCCGCCCCGACAAGATCTACGGCCAGCACATCAACTACATGTGGGAGATGCCCACGACGCGCGTGTGGGAGCGGATGTTCCAGGAAGGCAAACTCAACGCGGCGCAGTCGGCATTTTGGAAGACGAAGCCCGCCGAGGAACTCTACGATCTCACCACCGATCGCGATGAAGTGAACAATCTCGCGTCCGCGCCGGAGCAGGCAGCGACGCTGGAGAAATTCCGCACCGCACTGCGCGCGCAGGAAGAGCGCATTCGCGATGTGGGGCTGCTGCCGGAGGGTGAGTTTCACCGCCGGAGCGCGGGTTCCACGCCGTACGATTTCGGCCACGACGACGCGAAGTATCCCTTCGCCCGTGTCTATGCCGCCGCGGATCTCGCTTCGTCGCTCAAGCCCGACGCCGCGCCCGCGCTCCGCGCGTCGCTCTCCGATGCGGAGGCCGGTGTGCGTTATTGGTCGGTGCTCGGGCTGATCATGCGCGGGGGCGACGCGGTGAAGAGCGCGCATGCGGAACTGACCAAGGCACTCGACGACACCTCGCCGGATGTGCGCCTCGCCGCCGCCGAGGCGCTCGGGCGGTTTGGCTCCGAGACGGATTTGTCCCGCGTGCTGCCGTTGCTCGGCGCTCATGCGGATTGGGCAAAGAACGATGCCTTCACGGTGATCGCTGCGTTGAATGTGATCACGGCGCTCGGCGAGAAAGCCGCGCCGCTTGCCGTCGCGATCAAGGCGCTGCCCGAGAAGGGAGCGGCACCGGATGCGCGCTACAAGGAATACGTCCCGCGCCTGCTCGAAGAACTGCGCGCCAGCTTGCGCTAGCTGATTTCCCTCCAGATGAAGCGGCTCCTGATTCTGGCCATGGCGGTGATCTCCGGCTTCGTCCGCGCCGAGGGGCCGAAGCCGAATGTGCTCTTCATCATGGCTGATGATCTGCGCGCGGAGGTGGCCAGTTACGGTTCGCCGGCGTTGACGCCGAATCTGGATCGGCTGGCGCGGAGGGCGGTGCAATTCGATCGCGCGTATTGCCAGCAGGCGGTCTGCAATCCGTCGCGGTCCTCGATGCTCACGGGCCGCCGACCGGACACGCTGCGGATCTGGAATAACAGCGTCCACTTCCGCGAACTGAACCCGGACGTGACCACGCTGCCGCTCTGGTTCAAGGAGCATGGCTACACGGCGCGCTGCGTCGGGAAGATCTTCCACAACTGGCACACCGCCGAGCACGGCGACCCGCGCTCGTGGAGCGCGCCGGAGTTTCTGCACTACGCCAATCATGGCGACGACACGCCGCAAGTCACCGGCGAGTTGCCACCGAATCTCGCCACGACCAGCCTGCGGAAATACAATAACACCGTGCTCTGCGAGTGCCGCGACGTGCCGGACGAAGCGTATTACGATGGCCGCGTCGCCGCCGAGGCGGTGCGGGTTTTGGGCGAGGTGAAAGATCAGCCGTTTTTCCTCGCGGTCGGATACTGGAAGCCGCACGCGCCCTTCAATGCGCCAAAAAAATATTGGGATCTCTACGATCGCGCGAAGCTGCCGGTGCTCGATCCACGGAGGCCGGAGGGCGCGCCGGAGATTGCCTTTCACGACAGCCGCGAAATCCTCGGTCCGCCCGCGCAGCAGACGCCGCCCACGCCGGAGCAGACGGCGGAAATGCGCCACGGTTACTTCGCGAACATCTCCTATATGGATGCGCAGCTCGGCAAGGTGCTCGACGCGCTGGATCGCAGCGGCGCCGCGGAGCGGACGATCATCGTCTTCGTCGGCGATCACGGGTATCACCTCGGCGAGCATCGCCAGTGGGGGAAAACGTCGAACTTCGAACTCGACGCTCGCGTGCCGCTTTTCATCGCGCCGCTCGATCGGACTCAGGCGGGCCGCCGCACCGGTGCGCTGGCGGAATTGGTCGATCTCTTTCCCACGCTCGTCGAGCTCTGCCAGTTGCCCAAGGCCGCGGGGCTCGACGGCACCAGCCTCGCGCCGGTGCTGCGCGATCCGGCGAGCGTGGTGAAGCCCGCTGCTTTCTCTCAACACCCCCGCCCTGCGTACTACGATCGCGAGCCCTCGAAGACTCCGCAGGCGATGGGCTACAGCGTCCGCACGCCGCGCGTGCGCTACACGGAGTGGCGCGATTGGAAGACCGGCGGGGTCGTCGCGCGCGAGCTTTACGATGAGGCCGGCGACGCGCGGGAATTGCGCAACGCAATCGATGACCCGCAGTTCGCCGCCGCGCGCGCCGCGGCGGAGGCGTTGCTCGTCCGACAACTTCCAGCCAGCGCGCACTGACGCCGGAGACGCTCCGCATTTTACATTCCATCCCATGAAACCAAGCCTCGTTGCCGCCGCCTTTTTCCTAGCTTCCTTCGCCACCGTCCCGGCAGCAGAAAAGCCGAACATCGTTTTCATCATCGCCGATGATATCGGCTACGGGGATCTCGGGAGTTACGGGGCGAAGCTGGTGAAGACACCGAACCTCGACCGGCTCGCCCGCGAGGGGCGGCGGTTTACCGATGCACATTCGCCCGCCTCGACCTGCACGCCGACGCGGCGCGCGCTGCTCACCGGCACGTATTCGTGGCGACAGCAGCCGGGTTCGTCGATCGCGCCGGGCGACGCGCCGCTGAGCATTCCGCCCGGCACGGTGACGCTGCCCTCGCTGCTGAAGCAAGCAGGGTACAAGACCGGCGCGGTGGGCAAGTGGCACCTGGGCCTCGGCGGGGAAGGCGGGCCGGATTGGAATGCGGAGATCAAACCGGGGCCGCTCGAGATTGGATTTGATTACGCGTTCATCATGCCGGCGACGGGCGATCGGGTGCCGTGCGTGTATCTCGAGGATCACCGCATCGTCGGGCTCGACCCGAGCGATCCGATCAAGGTGAGCTACAAAGAGAAGATCGGCGACGAACCGACGGGGAAGGAGAATCCCGAACTGCTCAAGCTGAAGCACACGCACGGCCACGACATGACGATCGTGAATGGCGTGGGCCGCATCGGCTGGATGACCGGCGGCAAGGCCGCGCGCTGGGTGGATGAAGACATGGCCGACACCTTCGCGAAGAAGGCGGTCGGCTTCATCGAGCGGAGCAAGGAGCAGCCATTCTTCCTCTACCTCGCGACGCACGGGATCCATGTGCCGCGCGTGCCGCATCCGCGTTTCAAAGGGACGAGCCAGGGCGGCATCCGTGGCGATGCGATCCACGAGCTGGATGACACGGTCGGGCAGGTGCTCGCCGCGCTCGATCGGCTGAAGCTCACCGACAAAACGCTGGTCGTTTTCACGAGCGACAATGGCGGCGTGATCGACGACGGCTACGAGGATTTCGGCCCCGCGGAGGCGAGGGTGAACGGGGCGCTGCGTGGCTTCAAAGGAACGCTCTTTGAGGGCGGACACCGGGTGCCGTTCATCGCGCGCTGGCCGGGGAAAATCAAAGCCGGGAGCGAGAATGGCGAATTGATCACGCTGCTCGATATGTCCGCGAGTTTCGCCGCCCTGACCGGCGTGCCGCTCCCGGCGGATGGCGCGCTCGATAGCATCAACGTGCTGCCCGCGCTGCTCGGCGAGCCTCACGCGGAGCCGTTGCGCAAGGACTTCATCGCGCATGTCGGCGGAATCAAGGGGCCGTTCGGCATCCGGCAGGGGCCGTGGAAACTGCTCACCGGCGGAGGCGGCTACGGTCGCGGACCGCGGCCGGCCAAGCCCGCCGAGCCGCAGCTTTTCCAACTCGAAGACGATCTCGCGGAAACGAAGAACCTCGCGCCGCAGCACCCGGAGATCGTGAAGCAGCTCTTCGACCTCGCCGCCCGGCAGCGCGAACAAGGCCGCACCCGCCCACAACCATGACTCGTCTCACCTTCCTCGCCATCGCCTGCGCGCTCCTCGGCGCCGTCTCCGCACCCGCCGCCGCGGCACGCAGGCCCAATGTCATCGTCATCATCGCCGACGATCTCGGCTACGCGGACCTCGGCTTCAACGGCTGCAAGGACATCCCCACGCCGCACCTCGACTCACTCGCGCAGAGTGGCGTGCGCCTTACCAATGGCTACGTGACGCATCCATTTTGCAGCCCCACGCGCGCGGGCCTGCTCACCGGCCGGTATCAGCAGCGCTTCGGGCACGAGAACAATCCCGCCTACCTTCCCGAGGATGCCACCGTCGGCCTGCCCCTGACCGAGACGCTCCTGCCGCGGGTGCTCAAGGATGCGGGCTACGCGACCGGCGCGATCGGCAAATGGCATCTCGGCGCGGCGCCCGCCTTTCATCCAAACGAGCGCGGCTTCAGCGAATACTTCGGCTTCATCGGCGGTGGCCACATTTATCTGCCAGGGGGAAAGGGCGGCGCGGAATACACCGTCCCGCTGCTGCGCAATCGTGAGCCGCTGCCGCTCGAGGGCTACATGACCGACGTGCTTTCGCGCGAAGCCGCGGCTTTCATCACGCGGCACCGGAGCGATCCGTTCTGTCTCTACGTCGCCTACAATGCCGTCCACACGCCACTGCAGGCGCCGGAGAAATATCTCAGCCGCTTCACCGCGATCACCGATGAGCGCCGCCGCACCTACGCCGCGATGACCAGCGCGATGGACGACGGGGTGGGAGAAATCCTCCGGGCCCTCCGCGAGCAACAGCTCGACGAGCACACGCTCCTATTTTTCATCAGCGACAATGGCGGCCCCGCCCCCGCGGTCGCGCCGACGGACAACACGCCGCTGCGCGGGCACAAGGGCCAGGTCTTCGAGGGCGGCATCCGGGTGCCCTTCCTCGCGCGCTGGGCCGGGCGCGTGCCGGCGGGGCGCGTGCTCGATCAGCCGGTGATCGCGCTCGATATTTTCGCCACCGTCGCCGCACTCGCCGGAGCGAAGCCGGCCGCAGATCGCCCGCTCGATGGCGTGGACTTGATGCCGTATTTGTCCGACGAGAAGAAGGAACTGCCCTCACGCCCGCTCTTCTGGCGGACCGGCGGTGGCAAGACCTGGGCGGTGAGGGAAGGGCGCTATAAACTGCTCCAGCAGGACACACCGCAGCCGCAGCTCTTCGACCTTGCGGGCGACGTGAGCGAGACCACCGACCTCGCCGCGCAACAACCGGAGACCGTCGCGCGGCTGACCAAAACGTGGCAAGCGTGGAACGCGCAACTCGTGCCGCCGATCTTCGAGAGCCCCAAAGGCGGCAAGCGCGCCAAGCCGAAGGCGGCGCAGTAGCAGCCACACACGGTCCCCCGCTCACGGAGGGGAGCATCGGAGAGCGCGCCGCGCGTTGGACTGCGAGAGCTTGTTCCCGCTTTTCGAGGTTCGGCGGAGCTCTCGCCGCCACCGAGGCGCCCGCCTCCCTCGCACTGCCAGCGACATCCGGGTTGACCGGCGGGCGGGAGAGCCTACTTTGCCGCTCTGCATTTCCCGGCGTGGTTGCCTTCACTCGTGTGAACGCTAATCTTTCCGTCGCAACCCAATACTATGGCCCAGCCCGAACCTCGCTCACCCAAAGGCAATCGCCCGCCGAACGGCGCCAATGGCGACCCCAATTTCAACTGGCGCGGGCTGATCCTTTTTGCGATTGCGATCATGCTCATCGGGGGCGCGTTTATATTCAACAAGAATGGCCCGATGAGTGCGGAGGAGGTTTCGTTCCCGCAGTTCAAGGCGAAGCTCGAGTCCGGGGAGATCGACAAGGAGAAGGGCATCGACCTGATCAATGAGCAGAGCATGGGGACGCATTTTCTGCGCGCGACGTTGAAGGGGGGCGAGGGAAGCACCGCGATCAAGCAGGTGCGCACGCAGGTGGATCTCCAATACATGCCTTACCTCCAGTGGATGCTGGAGGAGCAGCACAAGATCGCGGTGACGCCGCGCACGGATAGCAATTTCCTCGCGTCGGCGCTGCTCGGGTTCATGCCGATCGCGCTCTTCCTGCTCATCCTCTATTTCTTCTTCCGCCAGCAGATCCGCATGGCGGGCAAGGGCGCGCTGAACTTCGGAAAATCGAAGGCGCGGATGATGGCGCGGGATTAAAACAAGATCACGTTCAAGGACGTGGCGGGCGTCGAGGAGGCGAAGGAGGAGGTGACCGAGATCGTGGAGTTTCTTCGCGATCCGAAGCGCTTCCAAAAACTCGGCGGGCGCATCCCGAAAGGCGTGCTGATGGTCGGCTCACCCGGCACCGGCAAGACGCTGCTCGCGCGAGCCATCGCCGGTGAGGCGGATGTGCCGTTCTTCTCGATCAGCGGTTCGGATTTCGTGGAAATGTTCGTCGGCGTCGGCGCGAGCCGGGTGCGCGACATGTTCGAGCAGGGAAAGAAGTCCGCACCGTGCCTGATCTTCATCGATGAAATCGACGCGGTGGGCCGGCATCGCGGGCACGGGATGGGCGGCGGACATGACGAACGCGAGCAGACGCTCAATGCGCTGCTCGTGGAGATGGACGGCTTCGACACGCAGGAAGGTGTGATCATCATCGCTGCGACGAACCGTCCCGATGTGCTGGATCCGGCGTTGCTGCGTCCGGGCCGTTTCGATCGGCAGGTCACCGTCTCCTTGCCGGACGTGAAAGGACGCGAGGAAATCCTCCGCGTTCACGCAAAGAAAGTGAAGCTGGCGGAAGATGTGGACCTCGCGGTCGTCGCACGCGGCACGCCCGGCTACAGCGGCGCGGAACTTTCCAACGTGATCAACGAAGCGGCGCTGCTCGCGGCCCGCAAAGGCTTGAAGGCGATCACGCTCCCCGAACTCGAAGAAGCGCGCGACAAGGTGCGCTGGGGCCGGGAACGCCGCTCGATGGCGATGAGCGACAAGGAGAAGGAAAACACCGCCTACCACGAGGCGGGCCACGCGCTGCTCTGCGAACTGGTCAAGAACATGGACCCGCTCCACAAGGTAACGATCATTCCGCGCGGGCCTTCGCTCGGCTCGACGATGTATCTGCCGACGGAAGACAAATACACGCATCGCCGGCTCGAATTGCTCGACCGCCTCGTGGTCATCATGGGCGGACGGGTGGCGGAGGAACTGCAATTTGGCGACGTGACCAACGGTGCCCGTGGCGACATCGGCCAGGCGACGAGCATCGCCCGGAAGATGGTCTGCGAATGGGGCATGAGCGAGAAGATGGGCATGGTCGAATACGGGAAAAACGAGGACTACGTTTTCCTCGGCAGCAATCTCGGCCAGGGCCGCGAATACAGCGAAGCGACGGCACAGGAAATCGACAAGGAAGTCCGCAAACTCTGCGACGACGCCTACACTCGCGCCGTGCAACTCCTCTCTGAGAATCGCGACAAACTCGAGACCATCGCCAAGGCCCTGCTGGAATTCGAAACGCTCGATGGCAAACAGATCCGCGACATCGTGGAAACCGGCCGCATGTCGAATCCGCCGAACATTCCGACCCGTCCGCAGCGCTCCAGCGAGCCGCCGCCGCTCAAACGCGGTGATCACGAGGGCACCACCATTGCGCCCGATTTCCCGGCGGGATTGAGTGGTGCGCCTGCCTGACGGGCAGCGACTTGCTTCAGGAAAAAGGACGGCCTTGTGCCGTCCTTTTTCGTGTGAGGATCCGGCTGAACAGCGGTGTCCCAGAGTGAGGGGAAAAAGGAGGTTTTGCGCCTTGCCGTGAGGGTGATCTGACGCAAATCGGACGCCGAGCGCAGAAAAGTTACAAAACTTTGCATTAACTCATGGATTCCTCCACCCGTATCTGCCACCTTCCCCGCCGACCAAAATCATGAACCAGGGACTACCTCCGAAACAGGGCCTTTACGATCCGCAATTTGAGCACGACTCCTGTGGCGTCGGCTTCGTGGTTCACATGAAGGGGCGAAAGTCGCACGACATCGTGCAGCAGGCGCTGACCATCCTCGTCAACCTCGACCATCGCGGAGCGTGCTGTGAGGAAAACACGGGTGACGGGGCCGGCATCTTGATGCAGGTGCCGGATCGGTTTTTGCGCAAAGCGGCGGCGGCCGTGGGGGTCACTCTGCCGGAGCCGGGGCAGTATGGCGTGGCGAATCTCTACTGCTCACCGGACCCAACGGTGCGGGCGAAGAGCCGCGAGATTTTCGAGCGGGTGGTGGCAGAGGAAGGCCAGCAGGTGCTCGGCTGGCGCGATCTTCCGCGGGATAACTCATCGCTCGGCAAGTCAGCGAAAGCTTCCGAGCCGTTCATGTGTCAGGTGTTTGTGCAACGGGGCGCCGGCCTGGCAAACGATCTCGCTTTCGAACGCAAACTCTACGTGATCCGCAAGCGCGCCCACGTGCTGATCCGGGCCGCTGGCGTCGATGCCTTTTGGTACGCGCCGAGTCTCTCGTGCCGCACCCTCGTTTACAAAGGCATGCTCATGCCCGAGCAGGTGGGAAAATATTTTCTCGATCTGCACGACCCGGACGTGGAGAGCGCGCTGGCGCTGGTCCATTCGCGCTTTTCGACGAACACCTTCCCGAGTTGGGAGCGCTCGCACCCTTACCGCTACATCGCGCACAACGGCGAGATCAACACCCTGCGCGGCAACATCAACTGGATGCGTGCGCGGGAGTCGCTGCTCGCGAGCCCGCTCTTCGGCGAAGACATGGCGAAGGTGCTGCCGATCGTGAACACCAACGGCTCGGATTCGGCGATGTTCGACAATGTGCTCGAGCTGCTCGTCATGGGCGGACGCTCGCTGCCGCATGCGATGATGATGATGATCCCCGAGCCGTGGGCGGGGCATGAGTCGATGGGCGATGAGAAGAAGGCGTTCAACGAATATCACTCATGCCTCATGGAGCCGTGGGATGGGCCGGCGTCGGTCGCGTTCACCGATGGGACGATGATCGGCGCGACGCTCGATCGCAATGGCCTGCGCCCGTCGCGTTATTACGTAACCAAGGACGACCTCGTGATCATGGCGTCGGAAGCCGGGGTGCTGCCGATCGCGCCGGAGCGCGTGGCGCACAAGGGCCGCTTGCAGCCGGGCCGCATGTTCCTCGTGAACATGGAGGAGGGGCGGATCGTCGCCGACGATGAGATCAAGGAGAAGATTGCGCGCGAGCTGCCGTACCGGCAGTGGATCAATGCGCACATGGTCGAGCTGGGGAAAGTGAAGGACGCGACGGAAATGCCATTGCCGGATCATGCGACGGTGCTCCAGCGGCAGATTGCTTTTGGTTACACGTTCGAGGATTTGCGGATGCTGCTCCTGCCGATGGCAAAGGACGGCGTCGAGGCGGTCGGCTCGATGGGGACGGACACGCCGCTCGCGGTGCTCTCGGACCGCTCGAAGCTGCTCTACGAATACTTCCAGCAGCTTTTCGCGCAGGTCACGAATCCGCCGATCGACTGCATTCGCGAGGAGCTGATCACTTCCTCCGAGACGACCATCGGCTCCGAGCGCAACCTGCTGAACCCGGAGCCCGAGAGCTGCCATCTCATCGAGCTGAAGACGCCGATCCTGAGCAACGAGGAACTCGCGAAACTCCGGCATGTAGCCGAGGGGGAGTTTAAGTCGGTCTCCATCCCGATCCTGTTCGATCCGAAAAAGGGCGAGGCTGGCTGCGCGCAGGCGCTGGAGGAAATCTTCGCCCAGGCGAACCGCTCGATCGCCGCCGGGGTGAACATCATCATTCTCTCGGACCGCGGCGTAAACAAAGAGAACGCGCCGATTCCCGCGCTGCTCGCGGTGAGCGGTCTGCATCACCATTTGATCCGCGAAGGCACGCGCACGCGGGTCGGCCTCGTCCTCGAATCCGGCGAACCGCGCGAGGTGCATCACTTTTCGTTGCTCATCGGCTACGGCTGCGGCGCGATCAATCCGTATCTCGCCTTCGAGACGCTCGACGACATGATCCGCCAGGGTCTGCTCGTGAACGTGGATCACAAGACGACCTGCAAGAACTTCATCAAGGCCGCGACCAAAGGCGTGATCAAGGTGGCGTCGAAGATCGGCATCTCCACGATCCAGAGCTACCGCGGCGCGCAGATCTTCGAGGCCGTGGGGCTGAACGAGGAACTGGTGAAAAAGTATTTCACGTGGACGGCCTCCCGCATCGAAGGGGCCGGGCTCGACGTGATCACCGCGGAGGCGCTGTCGCGGCACGCGCACGCCTTCCCCGATCGCCAGGTGAACGGCAACACGCTCGACGTGGGCGGTGAATATCAATGGCGCAAGGAAGGCGAGGCGCATCTCTTCAGCCCGCAGGTCATTCATTCGCTGCAAAAAGCGGTGCGGACCGGGAACTTCGAGACGTTCAAGCAGTATTCCTCGCTGGTGAACGAGCAGGGGCAAAAGCACTTCACCTTGCGTGGGTTGCTCGCCTTCAAGCAGCGCGATGCAGTGCCGATCGAGGAAGTGGAATCCGTGGAGGCGATCGTGACGCGCTTCAAAACCGGCGCAATGAGCTACGGCTCGATCTCCAGTGAGGCGCACGAAGCGCTGGCCATCGCCATGAACCGCATCGGCGGCAAATCGAACACCGGCGAAGGCGGCGAAGACCCCGAGCGTTACACCTGGACGAACGAGCGCGGTGACTCGAAGAACAGCGCGATCAAGCAGGTGGCCTCGGGTCGGTTCGGCGTGACCAGCCTCTACCTTTCGCAGGCGAGCGAGCTGCAAATCAAGATGGCGCAAGGCGCGAAGCCCGGCGAGGGCGGGCAGTTGCCGGGCGCGAAGGTGTATCCGTGGATCGCCAAGGTGCGCTACTCGACGCCGGGAGTCGGGCTGATTTCGCCGCCGCCGCACCACGACATCTACTCGATCGAAGATCTCGCCGAGTTGATCCATGACCTGAAGAACTCGAACCGCGAGGCGCGGATCAGCGTGAAGCTCGTCTCCGAAGTCGGCGTCGGCACGATCGCCGCGGGCGTGGCCAAGGCGCACTCCGACGTGGTGCTCATCTCCGGCTTCGACGGCGGCACCGGCGCGTCGCCGCAGACTTCGATCAAACACGCGGGCCTGCCGTGGGAACTCGGCCTCGCCGAGACGCACCAGACGCTGGTGCTCAACGATCTCCGCAGCCGCATCGTCGTCGAGGCCGATGGCCAAATGAAGACTGGCCGGGACGTGGTTATCGCCGCGCTGCTCGGCGCCGAGGAGTTCGGCTTCGCCACCGCGCCGCTCGTCACGCTCGGCTGCATCATGATGCGCGTCTGCCACCTCAACACCTGCCCCGTCGGCGTGGCCACGCAGGACCCGCGGCTACGCGCGAACTTCACCGGCGACCCCGAGCACACGGTGAACTTCATGAAGTTCATCGCGCAGGAAGTCCGCGAACTCATGGCCCAGCTCGGCTTCCGCAAGCTCACCGACATGGTCGGCCGCACCGATATTCTCGAACCGAAAAAAGCGATCGACCACTGGAAGGCGAAGGGCCTCGATTTCTCGAAGATTCTCTACCAGCCGAACGTCGGCCCCGAGGTCGGCCGCTATTGCACGCTGCCGCAGGATCACGGTCTCGCGAAGTCGCTCGACATCACCCGGCTGCTCGACATCTGCAAGCCAGCGATCGAGCGCGGTGAGAAGGTGACGGCCACGCTGCCGATCATCAATGTCAACCGCGTGGTCGGCACGATCGTTGGCAACGAGATCACCAAGCGCCACTGGCAGGGACTCCCGGACGACACCGTGCATCTGCACTTCCAGGGCAGCGCCGGACAGAGCTTCGGCGCGTTCATTCCCAAAGGCATGACCCTCGAACTCGAAGGCGACGCCAACGACTACGTGGGCAAGGGAATGAGCGGCGGCAAGATCATCGTCTATCCGCCGGCGGCCAGCACCTTCGCCGCGGAGGAAAATATCATCGCCGGCAACGTCGCGCTCTATGGCGCGACCGGCGGCGAGCTGTATCTGCGCGGGATGGCGGGCGAACGTTTCGCGGTGCGGAACTCCGGCGTGAACGCCGTCGTCGAAGCGGTCGGCGATCACGGCTGCGAGTACATGACCGGCGGCAAGGTCGTGGTGCTCGGTCCGACCGGGCGCAACTTCGCCGCCGGCATGAGCGGAGGAATCGCCTACATTCTCGACGAAGTCGGCGACGCGGCGACGCGTTGCAATGTGCAGATGGTCGGTCTCGAGAAGCTCGAAGAGCAGGCGGAAATCGACGCGCTATATCAGCTTATCAAGCAGCACGCCGACTACACGAAGAGCCAGAAAGCTTACAAGGTGCTCGCGCTTTGGGAGCAGATGGTGCCGAAGTTCGTCAAGGTGATGCCGAAGGACTACAAGCGCGTGTTGATCGCGCTCAAGAAAGCCGAGGCCGACGGCCTGAGCGGCGACGACGCGCTCAACGCCGCCTTTGAAGCGAATGCGCGCGACGTTGCCCGAGTGGGCGGGAGCTAGAACTTTTGCGGCACAACGTTTAGACCGACCGACACATGGGCAAACCAACTGGCTTCATCGAGTATCTCCGCGAGCTTCCCGTCGATCGCACGCCCCTCGAGCGCGTGCGCGATTGGGACGAATTCCATCTTCACATGCCGGAGGAAAAGCTCCGCACGCAAGGTGCGCGCTGCATGGATTGTGGCGTTCCCTTCTGCCACACCGGCACGCTCATCAGCGGCATGGCGAGCGGGTGCCCGATCAATAACCTGATCCCGGAATGGAATGATCTGATCTATCGCGGTCTGTGGCAGGAAGCACTGGAACGGCTGCACAAGACGAACAACTTCCCGGAGTTCACCGGCCGCGTCTGCCCGGCGCCCTGCGAAGGCTCGTGCGTGCTCGGCATCAACGAACCGCCGGTCACGATCAAGAACATCGAAGTCTCGATCATCGACAAGGGCTGGGCGGAGGGATGGGTGAAAGCGGAGCCTCCTGCGCGCCGCACCGGGAAAACGGTGGCGGTCATTGGCTCCGGTCCCGCCGGGCTTTCCGCGGCGGCGCAGCTCAATCGCGCCGGCCACCTCGTGACCGTCTTCGAGCGCGCGGATCGTCCGGGTGGATTGCTCATGTACGGCATTCCGAACATGAAGCTCGATAAGAACGGAGTCGTGCTGCGCCGGATCAAGCTGATGGAGGCGGAGGGCGTAAAATTTGTCTGCAACACCGAAGTGGGCAAGGACGTGACCGCCGAGCAGTTGCTCAAGGACTTCAGCGCCGTGGTCATTGCCACCGGCGCGACGAAGCCGCGCGATCTGCCGATCGAAGGGCGCGCGCTCAAGGGCATCCACTTCGCGATGGATTTCCTCACCGCGAACACCCGATCCATTCTCGACAACCACAAGAACGGCAACTTCATCACCGCCGAGGGCCGGGACGTGGTCATCATCGGCGGTGGCGACACCGGGACCGACTGCGTCGGCACTTCGATCCGGCACGGCTGCAGCAGCCTCGTGCAGGTGGAAATTTTGCCGAAGCCGCCGATGGACCGGGCAAAGGACAACCCGTGGCCCGAATGGCCGAAGGTTTACAAGATGGATTACGGGCAGGAAGAAGTGGCCGCAAAATTCGGCGCCGATCCGCGCGTCTATGTCACCACGGCGACGAAGTTCGAGGGCGATGAAAGCGGCCACGTGAAAGCCGTGCATACCGTCCAAGTGCAATGGGAGCGCAACGACAAGGGGCAGTTCATTCCGAAGAATATTCCCGGCACCGAGAAGGTGGTGCCCGCGCAACTCGTCCTCCTCGCGATGGGTTTCCTCGGACCGGAGCAACCGCTCCTCGACGCGCTCGGCGTGGAACGCGATGCGCGCAGCAACGTGAAAGCCGAGCATGAGAAATACACGACCAGCCTCTCCGGTGTCTTCGCCGCGGGCGACTGCCGCCGCGGCCAGAGCCTCATCGTCTGGGCCTTCAACGAAGGCCGCGGCGCGGCGCGCGAGTGCGACCGGTATTTGATGGGCGCGACGGATTTGCCGTAGGCGCTCCGCGCAAATCATCACGACTCACCGCGTCACGCCCGTGGGTCGGGTCCCGCAGGATGACCCCAATGCTCAGTCCGTGACGGCGCCGAGGCTCGCGGTTCTCACTTGCTTCGCGTACTTCGCGAGCACCCCGCGGGTGTAGGTCGGCGCGGGCGCCTTCCATTTCGCGAGCCGGGCGGCGATGTCCTTCTGCGGAACGTCGAGCGTGAGCACACGCTGGTTTGCGTCGATCGTGATGATGTCTCCATTTCGCACCACGGCGAGCGGACCGCCGAGGGCGGCTTCGGGAGTGATGTGGCCGACGACAAATCCGTGCGACCCGCCGCTGAAACGCCCGTCGGTGATCAGCGCCACGTCCTTGCCGAGGCCCTTGCCCATCACCGCGCTGGTGGGGCTAAGCATCTCGCGCATGCCCGGTCCGCCGACGGGGCCTTCGTGCCGGATCACGATCACGTGGCCCTTCTTCACCCGGCCGTCGAGGATGGCGGCGAGCGCGTCCTGTTCGTTTTCGAAAACGATCGCCTTGCCCGAAAACTTCAGCCCTTCCTTGCCGCTGATCTTCGCCACGGCACCCTCGGGCGCGAGATTGCCGCGGAGGATCACGAGATGGCTGTCCTTTTTGATCGGGTTGCTCAGCGGACGCACGATGTCCTGATCTTTCGGATACGGTTTCACGCGCCGGAGATTCTCGGCCACGGTTTTGCCGGTCACGGTCATGCAGCCGCCGTGGAGCAGGCCGGCTTCGAGCAACGTCTTCATCAGCGGGGTCTGCCCGCCGATCGCGACGAGCTCGCTCATCAGGTAGCGGCCGCTTGGCTTGAGATCGGCGAGCACCGGCACGCGTTTGCCGATGCGGGTGAAATCATCCAGCCCGAGTTTCACATTCGCCGAATGTGCCATGGCCAGCAGGTGCAGCACCGCATTGGTCGAGCCGCCGAGCGCGATGACCACCGTGATCGCATTCTCGAAAGCCTGCTTCGTCATGATGTCCCGCGGACGAATTCCGCGCTTGAGCAATTCCATCACCGCCACGCCGGCCTCGCGCGCGTCGGCGCCTTTCTCCTTTGAAACTGCATTCTGCGCGCTGGAGTTGGGGAGCGACATGCCGAGCGCTTCGATCGCGCTGGCCATCGTGTTCGCGGTGTACATGCCGCCGCAGGAGCCCGCGCCGGGGATCGCCTTTTCCTCCACCAGCGCCAGTTCACGATCGTCGAGCGTGCCGTTGGCATACTGCCCCACCGCCTCGAAGCAGGTCACGATGTCGAGTTTCTTGTCGATGAATTGCTCGCGCCGTTCCTTGCGCAGGCGCTTCTCCGCGAGGATGCCGGTGATGCAGCCGGGCAGGATCGTGCCGCCATAGACGAAGATGCTCGGGCGGTTGAGCCGCGCCATCGCAATCAGGCAGCCCGGCATGTTTTTGTCGCAGCCGCCGATCGCAACGAGGCCATCGAAGCCCTCGCAGCCCATCACCGTCTCGATCGAATCCGCGATCACCTCGCGCGACACGAGCGAATATTTCATCCCTTCGGTGCCCATCGAAATCCCGTCGGAAATCGTGATCGTGCCGAAGATCACGCCCTTGCCGCCGCCGGCATTCGCGCCCGCCTCGGCCTGCCGCGCGAGCCCGTCGAGGTGCATGTTGCACGGCGTCACCATGCTCCAGAGCGAGGCGATGCCGACCTGTGATTTCTTGAAATCCTCCCGCGCGAATCCGACCGCGTGGAGCATCGCCCGGCTCGCCGCGCGTTCGTAGCCATCGGTGACCAGCGCCGAATGAGCGCGCTGGAGGCTGGCGCCTTTTTTGGCGGTGGTACGTTTGGCCGGAGTGCGAGCGGTGGTGTTCATGGGAAAAGGGGCGCGACCTTAGTGGCTGCCCGGCCTGCTGGCAAGACGCGCGGCGGCCTTCCGGGAGCGCCAATCTCCCGGTTGCTCCCTGGGAGCG